>NZ_JBFRDD010000059.1:0-48796 GCF_052113425.1 Cupriavidus sp. YAF13 | reverse complement strand
GGCGTACATCGCGGTGAATGACGGCAAGCAAGTTAACACAGGTTTACAGCGGTTTACAACCGCTTTTCCACCTTCGCCCCCCAGATTTGTGGGTAATCCTGAGCATGGGGAGAGGGGAGCAAACCAGCGCTAGATCAAGCCGTTCAAACTCTCAYGGCCGGTACCGTCACGGTCTTGCGCACCGGGCTTGAGAGCACCAGCGATGTGGTCACCGAGCCGTGGGCCGCGAGCGTGTCGACCACGTGCTCCAGGTCGGCCGGATCGGCGATGGCGCAACGCACGATAAAGCAATGCGCCCCGGTCACGCGATCGGCGCTCAGCACTTCGGGCATGCTCTCGAACAGCTTCACATACTTCTGGATATAGGCGTGCGTGGTCTCGATATGGATGATCGCCTGCAGGCCGACACCCAGCGCGCGCAGGTTCACCCGCGCACCGTAGCCCTCGATCACGCCCGCGTCTTCGAGCTTGCGCACGCGCTCGCTCATGGCCGGCTGCGACAAGCCGATGCGTTTGCCCAGCGCTGCCAGGCTCTGCCGGGCATCGGCCTGCAGCGCCTCCAGGATCAGTCGGTCTTTCTTGTCCAGTTCCACCCCATCCTCCTATGGCACCTGTCGTGCGCCACCTATGATTCATCGGTGCGCGGTGCCGATTTCCGATGCCTTGCCATTCATGGCGATGGCGTGCCGCGATTATGCTGGAACTCCGCGCGGCTCAATGCGCAACCCGATATCCTTCCGGAGGCAATATGCAACTCATCGGCATGCTCGACTCACCCTATGTGCGCCGCGTGGCGATCTCGCTGCGGCTGCTGGACCTGCCGTTCGAGCATCAGGCCGTCTCGGTGTTCAGCACGTTCGAGCAGTTTCGCGCGATCAATCCCGTGGTGAAGGCGCCCACCCTGGTTTGCGACAACGGCGTGGTGCTGATGGAGTCCGGCCTGATCCTCGACTACGCCGAGACGCTGGCCGCGCGCAGCCTGATGCCCGCGCGGCAAGAGCAGCGCCAGCACGCCTTGCGCGTGATCGGCCTGGCGCTCGCCGCCTGCGAAAAAACGGTGCAGATCGTCTATGAGCGCAACCTGCGCCCGGCGGAAAAACAGCACGAGCCGTGGATCGAGCGCGTGCAGGGGCAGTTGCATGCCGCCTACGGGGCGCTGGAGACGGAACTGACGGGGGCCGCGCTTCCCGCGGACGAGCGCTTGCTTACGCAGGCCGAGGTGAGCGCCGCCGTGGCGTGGAGCTTCACGCAGCTGATGCTGCCCGCATGCGTCGAGGCGCCGGCATATCCTGCGCTGGCGGCGTTCAGCGCGGCGGCCGAACGCCTTGCCGTGTTCAAGGACACACCGCAGACCTGATCCACTGCCGCGCGCCAGCCGTGCTTAGTGCGCCAGCAGGGCCTGGGCAAGCGCGCGCAGCAGGCCGGCGCCGTCGCCGCGCCAGGCGCTGCCATGCATGCAGGCCAGGGTGGTCGGCTGCAGCAGCGCCATGCGTTCCAGCATGGCGCCGGCGCTCGGCGTGTGGGAGAAATAATCCATGCCGCGCCGGAACGCTTCGCTCGGCCCGAGGATGTCGGCCTCGGTCAGAGGCGGGAGTTCGGCACCGCCCTGGCTGAACAAGTCGCTGCAGAGCAGCGTGCCGGTGTGTTCCTCCATCATGAGCCCGCACTCCCAGGCATGCGGCAAGTGCGGCGTATCGAACCAGCGCACGGTATGGCGGCCAAGCGGCACGGCTTGCCCGTCCGCCAGGCCCTGCGCGGGCCGGTCGGCCAGGTCGTTGACGGACACCATCGCGGCAACGGTGCCGCACAGCGGCGATGCGTGGGGCGCCGCCGCAAGCCATTCATTGAGCGAGCCGCACTCGTCGGCTTCCACGTGCGAAAAGGCAATATGACGCAGCCTGCCCGGTGCGATCACGCTGGCGACGGCTTCATGCACCAACGGGAACATCTTGCGCAGCCCCGTATGGAACAACAGCGGCTCGTCGTCGACGATCAGGTACTGGTTGAAGGAGAAGCCGCCCGGGCCCCCGTCGATGTGGACCGGGGTATTGATCCGATAGATCCCGTCCGCGATTTCGTGGACGTTGGTGCCCGACCGGGCGTTGGTGACGGTCATCGTTGTCTCCTGGAAATCGTCTGGGCGCGGGAGCCCGGCCGTCGGCGCCGGCCTGCTTCATTCTAGTCACTGCAACGCCACAGGCATGCCACCTTTTGCCTGGCCGGGCGGCACATGTGACGCTCGACGGCGCAAAATAGGGGCGACGGATCCGACGATCCGACGCTCCGGCGAGCAGGCAGCCGCGCCAGCCGGGAGGAGGGAAAAGCGCGATGGATGACGTGACTCGGACAGCGCGCGACAGCGTGCGTCTGTTCCTGTGCGGCGATGTGATGACCGGCCGTGGCATCGACCAGATCCTGCCGCATCCGGGCAAGCCGCACCTGTTCGAGGGCTGGCTACGCTCGGCAGTCGATTATGTCGAGCTGGCCGAGCGTGCCACAGGCGCGATACAGCGGCCGGTTGATCCCGCTTATCCGTGGGGCGACGCGCTCGCGCAGCTGGATCGCTTCCAGCCGGATGTGCGCATCGTCAACCTGGAAACGGCCGTCACCGCGAGCGAGGACGCACAGCCAGGCAAGGGCATCCACTACCGGATGCACCCCGCCAATGTGGCGTGCCTGAGCAGCGCGCGGCTCGATTGCTGCGTGCTGGCGAACAACCACGTGCTGGACTGGGGGCGCGCCGGGCTCGACGAAACCCTGGCAACCTTGCACGGCGCTGGCATGCGGACCGCGGGCGCCGGACGCGACGAGGCGCAGGCCAGCGCGCCTGCGGCGATCGCGCTCGCGCAAGGGGCAAGGGTGCTCGTCTTTGCCTATGCCACCGCGGCGAGCGGCGTGCCGGCAGACTGGGCCGCGGCCCCCGGGCGCGCCGGCATCCATTTCCTGCCCGACATTTCAGTGCGCGCGGCCGATGGGGTTGCCCGCCTGACGGCAGCGGCGAAGGGCGCGGGCGATATCCTGGTGGTGTCGCTGCATTGGGGCGGCAACTGGGGCTTCGACATTTCGCGCCAGGAGCAGGCCTTCGCGCACCGGCTGATCGATGCGGGCGGCGCCGATATCGTGTACGGGCACTCGTCCCATCACATCAGGGGTGCCGAGGTGTATCGCGGCCGCCTGATTCTCTATGGCTGCGGTGACTTCCTCAACGACTACGAAGGCATCGGCGGATACGAGCGATACCGGCCCGACCTGGCCTTGATGTACTTCCCGCTTGTCGACGGCGCAACCGGCGCATTGCGCCAGTTGTCCGCGGTGCCGATGCAGATCCGTCATTTCAGCCTGCGCCGCGCGCCGGCGCAAGGCGTGTCGTGGCTCTGCGCCACGCTGGACCGGGAAAGCGGCAAGCAGGGCACGCACGCGACCCGCGCGGCGGACGATACGCTGGCGTTGCGCTGGGACGGCTAGCGCGCTACGCGCGCATGGCTTTCGCCATCTCGCTCGTGGCGTGCCAGCCCAGCGCGACATACAGCGACCGCCCCATCTCGGTGGCATGCAGGATCGCATACTGGAGGTCGCGCCTGGCGAACTCATCTTCCGCCAGCTGCATGAGGCGGCGCCCCAGCCCCTGCTTGCGATGCGTTGCCTCCACATACACGTTCAGCACGTAGCCACGCTTGTCCTGCATGGGATGGGCCGGATGCGGCGGCCAGTCGATCGCCATCAGGCCGATGCCGCCCACCGGCTGGCCCTGGTCCACCAGCACGAAGCCGAAGTAGCTGCCATCGCGCAGGCGCGGCACAAGCCACGGCCGGAACTGCTGCGTCATGGCCTGCAGCACCTCATCGCCGCGCCCGGCCTCGCGGAACATGGATTCGCGATGGCGGCAGACCAACTCGACATCATCGGCATCAAGCGGGCGGACTTCCATGACAGGCTTCCTTGGGGATTTGCGTGGGTGGTGGGAGAGAGAGTTTGCGCGGCGCGCACCGCCATCCTAACGCAGTGCCTTGCGATTTGGAGAACTTCCCACCGGCGCCATGGCCCGAAGCCGGGAAACAAAAAAAAGCGAAGCGCTGTTGGCGCTTCGCTTCGAGGCCATCCGGCAGACCGCACCGGATGGCAGGATGAACCTGTCTGCCTTACTGCGTGGTCACCGCCGGCTTGACGTCCGCCGAGGCCACCGGTCCGGTCTCGCTCAGGCCGCCGCCAAGCGACCGGTACAGGTCGATGGCATTGTTCAGGCGCAGCTGCCGCGCCTGGATCAGGGCCTGGTCGGCAGCGAACAGCTGACGCTGCGAGTCGAGCTGGTCCAGCTGGCTGGCCACGCCGTTCGTGAAGCGCAACGTCGACAACTCGTAGCGCGCTGCCTCGGCGTTGCGCACCTGCTCCTGGCTGGTAACCTGCTCCTCCAGCGTGCCGCGCGCCACCAGTGCATCCGCCACTTCCGCGAAGGCCGTCTGGATGGTCTTCTCGTAGTTGGCGATCTGGATATTCTTGCGCACGTTGGTCAGGTCCAGGTTGGACAGGTTCCGGCCGTAGTCGAAGATCGGCAGCACCAGCTGCGGTGCGAACGACCACGCGCCGGTACCGGAGTCGAACAGGCTCGAGAACGTCGGGCTGATCGCACCAGCGTTGGCGGTGAGCGTAATGCGCGGGAAGAACGCAGCGCGCGCCGCACCGATATTGGCGTTGGCGGAGCGCAGCAACTGCTCGGCCTGGCGGATGTCGGGACGCTGCTCGAGCAGGTCCGACGGCAGCCCTGCCGGGATGTCGCTGATGATGCGCTCGTCCGACAGGCGCATCGGTGCGGGCAGGTTCTCGATGGTGCCAAGCGGCTTGCCCACCAGCACCTCAAGCGCGTTCTGCGCCTGCGCGCGCTGCCGTGCCAGCTGTGCGGCGGAAACGCGGGCCTGCGCCACCAGCGATTCGTTGTCGCGCAGGTCCAGCGCCGACGTGGCGCCCGCATCGAAGCGTTGCTTGGCCAGGCTCAGCGTGTACTCGCGCGTCTTCAGCGTGTTCTGCGCGAGCTCGTACTGCTCGGCGAAGGAGCGCTCGGACAGGTAGGCCTTGGCGACTTCGGAGACCAGCGAGATCTGCGCGGAACGGCGTGCTTCCTCGGTGGCGAAGTACTGCGACAGCGCCGCGTTGGACAGGCTGCGCACGCGGCCGAAGAAGTCCAGCTCGAACGAAGTCACTCCGGCACCCGCCTGGAAGTACTCGGAAACAACCGGCTTGCCGGTGGCCGACTGCAGGGCCGGGGTGCGCGAACGGTTGAAACCGCCGGTGGCGTTCACCGTGGGCAGCAGGTCGGCGCGCTGCACCTGGTACAGCGCGCGCGCTTCCTCGATGCGCAGCGCGGCAGTGCGCAGGTCGCGGTTGTTCTCCAGCGAGGTCGCGATGAGGCCTTGCAGGCGCGGGTCGCGGAAGAACTCGCGCCAGCCGATCTCGCTCGCCCGGCGGGTTTCGCCGGTCTTCACTTCGGCGGCCGCGTAGCCTTCCGGCGCAGCCGGGAAGCTGGTGGCCACCGGCGGGGCAGGGCGTTCATAAACGGGTGCCAGTGTGCAACCCGAGAGGACGCCCGCCACCAGCAACAGCGTGGTCAGTGTCTTTGTCATGTCAGATTCCTTCCTTGGGTTCGAGCCCTTGCTCGTTCAGCATCTGCTCTCGCTTGCTGCCCTTGAAGCGGCTACGGATCACCACGAAGAACACCGGCACCAGGAAAATCGCCAGCACCGTGGCAGTGATCATGCCGCCGATCACGCTGGTACCGATGGCGCGCTGGCCACCCGAGCCCGCGCCGCTGGCGATCGCCAGAGGCAGCACGCCCAGGATAAAGGCCATCGAGGTCATCAGGATCGGGCGGAACCGCAGGTGCACGGCTTCGAGCGTAGCGTCGATGACGCCACGGCCCTGGGCCTGCAGATCCTTGGCGAATTCCACGATCAGGATGGCGTTCTTCGCCGACAAGCCAATCGTCGCGATCAGGCCCACCTTGAAGTACACGTCGTTGGGCATGCCGCGCAGGGTCACGCCGAGCAGCGCGCCCAGCACGCCGAGCGGCACCACCAGCAGCACCGCGACCGGGATCGACCAGCTCTCATACAGCGCGGCCAGGCACAGGAACACGATGATCAGCGACAGCGTGTACAGCATCGGCTCTTGCGAACCGGCCAGGCGCTCTTCATAGGACTGGCCCGACCACTCGAAGCCGAAGCCCGGCGGCAGCTTGGCGAAGTTGTCTTCCATGATCTTCATGGCTTCGCCGGTGCTGCGTCCCGGAGCGGCCTGGCCAGCGATCTTCACCGCCGGCAAGCCGTTGTAGCGCTCCAGGCGCGGCGAGCCCATGATCCACTTGGAAGTGGCAAAGGCGGCGAACGCAACCATGTCGCCGTTCTTGTTCTTCACGCGCAGCTTGGTCAGGTCGTCGGGCAGCTTGCGGTCGTCGCCTTCCGCCTGGGCGATCACCTTGCGCACACGGCCTTCATAGATGAAGTCGTTGACGTAGGAGGAGCCGAAGGCGATGGCCACCGTGGCGTTGATGTTGGCCACCGAGACGCCCAGCGCGCGTGCCTTCTCGCGGTCAATGTCGATCTGCAGTTGCGGCGCGTCTTCCTGGCCTTCGGGGCGAACGCCCACCAGCGCAGGATTCTTCGCCGCCATGCCGAGCATCATGTTGCGCGCTTCCATCAGCTTGGCGTGACCCTGGCCGGTGCGGTCCTGCAGGCGGAAGTCGAAGCCCGAGGAGTTGCCCAGCTCGGAGATCGCCGGCGGGTTAAGCGGGAAGATGATGGCGTCCTTGATGAAGGACAGCGCACCAAACGCCCGGCCAACCAGTGCCTGCGCGGTCTCGTCCTTGCCGGTGCGTTCCTTCCAGTCCTTCAGGCGCACGAACGCGATACCGCCATTCTGGCCGCGGCCGAAGAAGGAAAAGCCCGCCACGGTGATCATCTGGTCCACCACCTTGGATTCCTTCTGCAGGTAGTAGTCCTCGATCTGCTTGAGCACGCCGATGGTACGTTCCTGCGTGGCGCCGTTGGGCAGCTGCACCACCGTGATCATGTAGCCCTGGTCTTCCTCGGGGAGGAAGGAAGAGGGCAGGCGCTTGAACAGCACCACCATGCCGACGACGATGACCGCGTAGATGATCAGGTAGCGTCCGGCGCGCGCCAGGATGCGGCCCACCATGCTCTGGTAGCCGGTGGCGGCGCGTGCGAAGGTGCGGTTGAACCAGCCGAAGAAGCCCTTCTTCTCGTGGTGGTGGCCAGCCTCGACCGGCTTGAGCAACGTGGCGCACAGCGCCGGCGTGAGCGTCAAGGCCAGCAGCGCCGAGAACGCGATCGACGCGATCAGCGACAGCGAGAACTGACGGTAGATGTTACCCACCGAGCCCGAGAAGAATGCCATCGGGATGAACACAGCGGTCAGCACCAGCGTAATGCCGACGATGGCGCCGGTGATCTGGCCCATGGCCTTGCGCGTGGCGTCGCGTGGCGAGAGTCCTTCCTCGCTCATGATCCGCTCGACGTTTTCCACCACCACGATCGCATCGTCCACCAGGATACCGATCGCCAGCACCATGCCGAACATGGTCAGCACGTTGATGGAGAAGCCGAACGCCAGCAGCATGCCGGTGGTGCCCAGCAGGGCAACCGGCACCACCACCGTCGGGATGATGGTGGCGCGGATGTTCTGCAGGAACAGGTACATCACCAGGAACACCAGCACCACGGCTTCGACCAGGGTCTTGATCACTTCCTCGATCGAGATCTTGACGAAGGCCGAGGTGTCGTAAGGCACGGTGTACTGGTAGTCGGCCGGGAAGAACTTGGAGAGCTCTTCCATCTTGGCGCGCACCGCGGTGGCGGTGGCCAGGGCGTTGCCGCTCGGGGCCAGCTTGATGGCGATGGCCGCCGACGCCTTGCCGTTGGTACGGGCCAGCGTGGAGTAGTCGGCACCGCCGAGTTCGACGCGGCCGATGTCCTTGATGCGTACCGAGGAGCCGTCCGGGTTCGTGCGCAGCAGGATGTTGGCGAACTGCTCCGGCGTGGTGAGGCGGCTCTCGGTGGTGACGGTGGCGTTGAGCTCCGTGCCCTTGGGCGACGGCGTGCCGCCCAGCTCGCCCACGGCGACCTGGACGTTCTGCTCCGAGATGGCGGCGGTGACGTCCTGCGGCGTCAGGTTGAAGCCGGTCAGCTTGGCCGGATCCACCCAGATGCGCATGGCGTACTCGGTGCCGAACAGGTCGGCCTGGCCCACGCCCGGCACGCGGCGGATCGAATCGATCACGCTGGACGAGATGTAGTTGCCCAGCTGGATGGCGTCGGCCTGCCCGGACTTGGACGTGACCGTCAGGAACATCATGTAGTTGTTCCCGGCCTTGTCCACGCGCACGCCCTGCTGGCGCACTTCCGCCGGCAGGCGCGCTTCGACGCGCTTGAGGCGGTTCTGCACCTCGACCGAGTTCAGGTCGATGTTGGAGCCCGGCTGGAAGGCGATCGTGATCGTCGACAGGCCGGTGGCTTCGCTGGTGGAGTTGTAGTAAAGCAGCCCGGGAATGCCGTTGAGCTCTTGCTCGATCACCGTGGTGACCGAGTCTTCAAGCGTCTTGGCGGATGCGCCCGGATAGGTCGCCGTGACCGAGATCGTCGGCGGGGCGATGTTGGGGTACTGGGCGATCGGCAGTTGCACCACCGACAGCAAGCCCCCCAGCACGATGATCAGCGCAAGCACCCACGCGAACACCGGCCGGTCAATAAAAAACTTGGCCATAACACTGGCTCCCTTCGAATTGCGCTGTGATTAGCCCTGCTTGGCGTCGGCCTTTTCAGCGGTCACCGCGGCAGGAGCCGAGGCTGCGCTGGCGGCCGGCTGCGTGGCGGGAGCCGAGGCGGCGGCGGTCTTCGAGACAAACGGCACGGCCTTGGCGGGCGCGCCGACCTTGACCTTCTGCAAGCCCTCGACGATCACCTTCTCGCCACCCTTCAGGCCCTCGGTAACGATCCAGCTCTCGCCGATGGCCTGGGGCGCCTTGACCGGCACCGCCGCGACGTTGCCGTCGCCGCCCACCACCATCACCGATGCGCCTTGCGCATTGCGGATCAGCGCGCGCTGCGGCACGGTCAGCGCGTTTTCGTCCACGCCTTGCTCGATCTTGACGCGCACGAAGGTGCCCGACAGCAGATCGCGCTTGGCGTTGGGGAACTGCGCGCGCAGCGTGATGGCGCCGGTGGTCGGGTCAACCGTCATGTCCGAGAACAGCAGCTTGCCGGTTTGCTCGTATTCGCGGCCGTCCTCGATGAACAGATGGACGCGGGCGCCGCCGTCGACGCCCTTGACCTTGCCGCTCTCGATGGCGCGGCGCAGCTTCATCACTTCGCTCGCGGGCTGGGTGAAGGTCACCCAGATCGGGTCGACCTGCTCGACCATGGTCAGCTTGGTGGCTTCGCTGCTGCCGACCAGCGCGCCTTCGGTCACCAGCGCGCGGCCCACGCGGCCGCTGATGGGCGCGGTGACGGCGGTGTAGCCGAGGTTGATCTGGGCAGTGCTAACGGCAGCCTTGGCCGAGGCGATATCGGCGGTGGCCTGGCCCGCGGCCGCCACGGCTTCGTCGTATTCCTGCTTGCTCACCGCATTGACGGCGACCAGCGGCTTGTAGCGCTCGGCCTTCTGGCGGGCTGCCACGGCGTTGGCTTCGGCGCGGGCAAGGCTGGCCTTGGCCGACTCGAGCTGTGCCTGGTAGGGCGCGGGGTCGATCTTGAACAGCAACTGGCCTGCCTTGACCTCGCCGCCTTCCGTGTAGTTACGGGACAGCACGATGCCGGCAACCCGCGCACGCACTTCGGCGGTGCGCACGCCTTCGAGGCGGCCCGGCAGTTCATTGATAACAGAAACGGTCGTAGGTGTGACGGTAACGACACCCACTTCCGGCGGCGGCATGGCGCCGCCCTGCGGCTTCTTTTCGCCGCAGGCGGACAGCGCAAGCGCCGACAACACGGCAGCGGCAACGCAAGTGATACGTTGGGACTTCCTCATCGATAACCCCATGATGGCAATTTGAGATCGGCCGCATGCGCTCCCGGTGTCGTATCCGGATACGGCGCGGCCCACCGCTGGCAGATGGCACAGAGGCGGGCAAAAAGATTAATGCTAGCCACAATTTGCAACGCTGACGTGGCACATGCGACGAAAGGTTGCAAATTAGTAACGACATGCCGACATGGCAGCGCGAACCGTGGAGCGGTGTGCGCCGCCGTCTGCCAGCCCATCACGCCGATGGGCTGGCCGAAAGTCAGGCGAACGCGTATTATATATACATTCAAGCATGTATGTAAGAACTTGTTGCAACGCGGCGATAGCCGCCCTATATATCCACGTCCTAACGCGCCGGCGCGGCGCGCACAGTGCAAGGCGGGCTTCACCGCCAGCACTCAGGGAGACAGAACCAGACCGGTCTTTTGTGGCCGGCACCAGAGAACATCATGGTCAGACGCACCAAGGAAGAGGCGCTTGAAACACGCCATCGCATTCTCGACGCGGCCGAGGCGGTATTTCACGCCCGCGGCGTTGCCCGCCCTTCGCTAGCCGATATTGCGGAGGCGGCCGGCGTGACGCGCGGCGCCATCTACTGGCATTTCAAGAACAAGAGCGATGTCTTCGCCGCGATGTCCGACCGCGTCCACCTGCCGCTTGAGGCACTGTGCGAGCCGGGACGCGTCGCGAGCCAGGAAGACCCGCTTGCCAGCATCCGCGACATCTGCGCCTTTGTATTGCGCCAGACCGTGGAAAACCCGCAGTGGCGGCGCGTGTTCGAGATCGTTTTCCACAAGTGCGAGATGGTGGCGGACAACGGCGCCATCTTCGAGCGGCAGCGCCAGTCGCACCAGGAAGGCGCGGTGAAGATGCGCGAGCACCTGCGCATGGCGATGGAGCGCGGGCAGTTGCCGGCCGACCTCGACCTGGACCTTGCCGTCAATGTGTTCCACGCCTCGATTGGCGGCATGCTGTCGCACTGGCTGTTCGCCCCTGAAGATTTCGATCTCGAGAGCAATGCCGAGCGGGTGGCCGACGCCTTCATCGACACCCTCAAGCTGTCGCCAGCCTTGCGCCAGGGTTATGTGGCGCGTCCCGTGCCGAAGCTAGAGGAAGAAGTTGCCTCGATGTGCCAGGAGGCCAAGAAGAAGGCCGAGGCCGAGGCCGAGGCCAAGCGGGCTGCGCCAACGCTCGCCGCCAAGGCGCTGCCCGGCTGATCGCCGCAGCGGCGCCGTGCGCCGCTCAGCCTCGCACGGCCTCGCGCCAGCGCGCCAGGAAATTGCGCTTGCGCAGGGTGTCCTGCGCCGCCAGCAGGCCGGGGCCGACGCTGATCGGCTTGAGCGCGTAGCCCAGCCGCTCCGACAGCGCCGCGGCGGTGTGCTCGCTGTCGGTGTCGGTGCGGATCGTGTAGAGCTGCGAGGCGCTCTGCCCCAGCAGCGTCTGGCCCGCACGCGAGAGCAGGAAATCCAGCCAGAGCCGGGCCGCGTTGGGATGCGGCGCGCGGCGCGCGATAAAGGCCACGCGCGACATCACCAGCGTGTAGTCGCGCGGCGCGATGACATCGATCTCCGCCCCGCGCTCCATCAGCGACAGCGCGTACGAACCCAGCAGGTTGTAGCCCATCACGAATTCACCGGAGGCGATGCGYTCGATCATGTTCGCGGTGGACGCCGACAACTGCACGCCGCAGCGCCCCAGCGCCTGGGCCAGGTACCAGAACTCATCGCCCATGCGCGCGTCCTGCTGCGCCAGAAGGTAACCCACCCCGGATTTTTCCACATCGTAGGTCACCACCCGCTGGCGCCAGCGCGGCGTGTTTTCCTGCAGCAGGCGCGCCAGGCCGGTGCGGCTGCGCGGCGTGCGCATGCCGGCGAAATGGCGGCGGTTGTAGACAATCACGGCGGGCTCGAAGGTGGTGCCCCACGCTTCGTCGCGCCAGGCGGCCCACGCCGGCAGGCCCGCCCGCTCGGGCGAGGGGTAGCGCAGGGCATGGCCATCGTTGACGAGCTTGATCTGCAGGTCCATTGCCGTGCTCCACAGCACATCGGCGTAGTCGGGGCCGCCCACCTGGCCCGCGCCCAGCGCGGCGCTATCGGCCAGGAAGCGGCCGTTCAGCTCCAGCGTGTTGAGGTCCTGATAGCGCACCTTGATGCCGGGGTAGCGTGCCTCGAACGCGGCCAGCAGCGGCCGCGCGATTTCCATGTCGGTGGAGGCATGCACGTTGACCGAGCCTTCCTGCACGCCCCGCGCGATGATCTCGGCATAGCTTGCCGGGTAGCCCGCCGGCACCGGCGGCACGGCCTGGGCATGCACGCCATGGCTCAGCCCCGCCAGCGTGGCCGCGGCGGCGCCGGCCAGGACGCGCCGCCGGTGCCAGCTTTCTGGTAGTTCGGCAACCATGGAGGGGGGCGTGAAGGGCAAGGACAAGGGGAAGGGCAAGGGGGACGGGGAGGGGGGCAGCTTGCGCAAGGCGGGAACCATCGGCGGTGACATCGGTGGCCAAAAAGGGGCCATGGCGCACTCGCCGCGCGCAGCCCGGGGCGGAGGTATTATAAGCGCCCGCGGCGTGTCCTCGCGGGGGGCGGCGGCCTTGCCAGCCATGGTGGCAAAGCCATCGCGTGATTTCAAACGGACGCTTACCTGGCAGGGGAGGACCGCCGTGCGCTTATTGCTGGTGGAAGACGAGATTGAACTGGCGCGCTGGGTTGCGCGTGCCCTGGAGCAGGGCGGCTTTGTCATCGAGCATGTGGCCGACGGCCTGCAGGCCGAGGCGCGGCTGATGGCCGAGGAATACGACGTGGTGGTGCTGGACCTGCGCCTGCCCGGCAAGGACGGGCTGGCGGTGCTCAAATCCATGCGCGGGCGCGACGACCGCACCCCGGTGCTGATCCTGACCGCGCAAGACACGCTCGACGAACGCGTGCGCGGCCTCAACCTCGGCGCCGACGATTACCTGCCCAAGCCCTTTGCCATTGCCGAGCTCGAAGCCCGCATCCTGGCGCTGATCCGGCGTAGCCGCGGCCGCGCCCATCCGCGCCTGCAGTGCGGCACGCTGGTGTTCGACGGCGAAACGCGCAGCTTTACGCTCGAAGGTGCGCCGCTCGCGCTGACCCCGCGTGAATCGACCCTGCTGGGCGCGCTGCTGGCCAAGAGCGGCCAGCCGCTGACCAAGGCACAACTGCTCGACAAGGTCTTCTCCCTCGATGCCGACGTCAGCCCCGATGCCATCGAAGTGCTGGTCTACCGGCTGCGCAAGAAGCTCTCGGGCCACGGCGTGACCATTGTCACGCTGCGCGGCTTCGGCTACCTGCTGGAACCGGAAGGACAGCCCTGATGCTGCGCCGCCTGCCACGGCACTGGTTGCGGCGCTGGCTGCAAGGCAGCCTGCGCCGCCAGTTGCTGCTGCTGCTCGTGCCCGCGCTGGCAGCCATGATGGCGCTCGACACGTGGCTGACCTATGGCACGCTGCGCGACGCCGCCAACGCGGCGTACGACCGCTCGCTGTACGGCTCGGTGCGCGCCATCGACAACGCCATCGGCATGGCCGGCGAAAGCGTGCAGATCGCGCTGCCGGACGCCGCCATGGAGATGTTCGAGACCGCGGCGCAGACCCATGTCTTCTATCGCGTCTCGCTGGAACGCAACGGCAAGATCGAAACCGTCACCGGCTACGACGACCTGCCGTTGCCCAAGGGG
Organism: Cupriavidus sp. YAF13; assembly: GCF_052113425.1. NCBI lineage: Bacteria > Pseudomonadati > Pseudomonadota > Betaproteobacteria > Burkholderiales > Burkholderiaceae > Cupriavidus > Cupriavidus sp. YAF13. Next base: position 35,071 of record NZ_JBFRDD010000059.1, on the reverse strand, counting down.
GAGATCGCCAGCAACCAGCCGCGCTTCTACGACGCCGACTATCACGGCGACCCGGTGCGCATCGCCGTGCTGGCGCACCCGGTGTATCGCCCGAATGCCCACATGCGCGTGATCGTGCAGGTGGCCGAAACCGCGGAGCCGCGCTTTGCGCTGATCGCCACCGTGTGGCGCGGCGCGCTGGCGCGCGACGTGCTGCTGATCCTGATCAGCGCGGGCATCCTGGTGGCCGGCATCACCTATGTGCTGCGCCCGCTGGCGCGCGTGCGCGACGACGTGCAGGCGCGCTCCGCCGACGACCTCACACCGCTGGCCTTCGACCATGTGCCCATGGAAGTCCGCCCGCTGGTCGATGCGGTCAACCTGCACGTGTCGCGCTCGGCCGCCATGACGCAGGCCCAGGCGCAATTCATCGCCGACGCCGCGCACCAGCTGCGCACGCCGCTGGCCATCCTCAAGACGCAAGCCGAATTCGCCCAGCGCCAGCTTTGCGCCAGCGCCGATCCCGCGCGGGCGCGGGATGCCGCCGGGGAGGCGGTAGGCGGCATCGTCACGCAGCTGGAGCAGGCCGCGCGCCTGACCAACCAGCTGCTGGCGCTGGCGCGGGTACGGCAGCACCCGGGCAGCGACGCGCCAGGCGAAGCCGAGCCGCTGGAGCTGATCGACGCCGTGGCCGTGGCCGAGCAGGTGGCGCTGGACTACTTGCCGCTGGCGCGCGGCAAGCAGCAGGATTTTGGCTGGGAGCGGCCGCAGGGGCTGGCGCTGCCAGTACGGGCCGATGCCGCGCTATTGCGCGAAGCCTTTGCCAATCTCGCCCACAACGCGATCCAGTATTCGCCGCGCGGCAGCCGCATCACGCTTTCCGCCACGCGCATCGGGGACGCCGCCTGCCTGGTGGTGGAGGACGATGGGCCGGGCATTCCTGCCGAGGAACGCGAGAAGGTATTTGCGCGGTTTTACCGCCGGGTCGGGAATGTGGAGCCGGGCTCCGGCCTGGGACTGGCGATCTCCCGCGAAATGGCGGCGCGCTTCGGGGGAACGGTAGCGCTGGGGATTGCGCTGCAGGGCAAAGGGGTCCGGGCGGTACTGACGCTGCCGATCGGGGAATGAGAGGGCGCTAAAGAGACCAAAAAATCTAAAAAAAGCAAATGTCCATACATACGACCCCACGTAAACCCCACCCCATTGCCTGACAAATTGACAGCCTTTTGACAGTTTCTACCCCCTAGAATCGCGCCATGGTCGCTGTACCGGCCAGACCAAGTCAGAAAGCCAAAGAACAAGTCCGGCATGCAAGCGCTGCCAGGGACTGGAGACAACGCCTAGCCACCCGGTCAACGCACGCAGCGCCGGCGCACCGCACGACTCTCCCGCCCCCGACAGCCAGCTTCACCGCCAGCCGGACACCTCCGGGGTCGGTCCTCGCCAGCAACGCCGGCAACCGCTCACCGGCAATCCTCTGAAAAAGAACAGGAGACCGTAATGCGTCGCTCGATTCATCGCTTTGCCCACGTCGTCATGGCTTCGGCCGCGATCACCGCCACCGTGGCTGCCGCGCCCGCGTTCGCGCTCGACAGCGTGAAGTTCATGATCGGCGCCAACCCGGGCGGCGGCTTCGACCAGACCGGCCGCTCGCTGGGCGCGGCGCTGGTTGCCGCCGGCGTGGCCAAGACGGCCTCTTACGACAACAAGGGCGGCGCGGGCGGCACCATCGGCCTGACSCAGTTCGTCAAYACCGACAAGGGCAACCCCAACGCGMTGATCGTGACCGGCGCGGTGATGGTTGGCGCAATCGAAACCAACCACCCCCCGGTCACGCTGAAGAACGCCACCCCGATCGCGCGCCTGTTCGCCGACACCATGGTGATCACCGTGCCGGCGAACTCGCCGCTGAAGTCCATGAAGGACCTGACCGCGCAGCTCAAGGCCAACCCGGGCAGCGTGAGCTGGGGTGGTGGCTCCAAGGGTTCGATCGACCACATCCTGGCGGGCCTGGTGGCCAAGGAAAGCGGCGTGGACCCGAAGAAGATCAACTACGTGCCCTTCCAGGGCGGTGGTGAAGCGTCSGCCTCGATCCTGGGCGGCCACGTGACCGTTGGCCTGGCCGGCGTGTCCGAGTTCCTGCCCTTCATCAAGAGCGGCAAGATGCGCGCGCTGGCCGTGACCTCCAAGGAACGCACCGCAGATATCCCGACGCTCAAGGAGCAGGGCATCAACGTGGAAATCTACAACTGGCGCGGCGTGTACGGCGCGCCGGGCATCWCGGCCGAGCACCGCAAGGCGCTGGTGGATGCGGTGGTCAAGGCAACCGAAACCCCGCTGTGGAAGGAAACGCTGGCCAAGAATGACTGGACCCCGTTCCTGCTGACCGGCGACGAGTTCGGCAAGTTCGTGGACAGCGAGTCGGCCCGCCTGGGCGGTTCGCTGCGCGAGCTGGGTGTGGCGAAGTAAGCCACGCTGCCTGAGCGTTTCACCGCCTTATCGTTTCAGCGTTTTACCTGTCGGCCCTGCCTGCGGCGCACCGTAACGCTCGGTGCGCATGCGGCAGGCGGGGGTCCGGTGTCCACCTGCGATACCTAAAAACCAAACTACACATCGCCGGGCCCCCGCCTTAAGCGGGGACGACAAACCGCGGGACGCCAAGGGCCGGACAACACGGCCGCAGGCACCGCTTGAAGGAGCCACTTCCAATCATGAAACCCTCACACCTGGCGATCGGCATTGCCATATTGCTGCTCTCCGCCTTCTACTTCGTCGGCCTGTCGGGCATCTCCGGCGACGAAGGCTATGCCGGCCTGTCGCCGCGCTTCATGCCCACGCTGGTCGCCATCGGCCTGGCCGCGTGCGGCGCGGCGCTGACCTGGCAAGGCATTCGCGGCGGCTTTCGCAATATGCCGGAAGAAGACGCCGAACTGCCCGACGCCCCGCACAATTTCCGCGGCTTCCTGTGGGTGGCTGCCGGCCTGGTGGCCAACATGGCGCTGATCGGCACGCTGGGCTTTGTGCTGGCGTCGACCCTGCTGATGGTCTGCGTGGCGCGTGGCTACGGCAGCAAGCGCTTCCTGCGCGATGCCCTGATCGGCCTGTGCATTACGTTGCCGATGTGGGCACTGTTTGAATTCCTGCTCGGCATCAATTTGCCGTTGCTGCCCGTCGCCGGGTTCTGAACGGAGCTGATGATCCATGGATACGCTTAACCTGCTGATGCATGGCTTTGCCATCGCCATCACGCCAATCAACCTGATGTGGGCCCTGGTGGGCTGCTTCCTGGGCACCGCCATTGGCGTGCTGCCGGGCATCGGCCCCGCGCTCACGGTAGCGATGCTGCTGCCGCTGACCGCCAAGGTGGAACCCACCGCCGCGCTGATCATGTTCGCCGGCATCTACTACGGCGCCATGTACGGCGGCTCCACGACCTCCATCCTGATGAACACGCCGGGCGAGTCGTCGACCATGGTCACGGCGATGGAAGGCAACCTGATGGCCAAGAGCGGCCGCGCCGGCCCGGCGCTGGCCACCGCGGCCATCGGCTCGTTCGCCGCCGGCACCATCGCCACCGTGCTGCTGTCGATGTTCGCGCCGGTCGCGGCCGACGTGGCGCTGCAGTTCGGGCCCGGCGAATACTTCATGATCATGCTGCTGGCCTTCACCACGGTGTCGGCAGTGCTGGGCTCTTCCCTGCTGCGCGGCATGACCAGCTTGTTCCTGGGCCTGGGCATCGGCCTGATCGGCATGGACTCGCTGTCGGGCCAGACGCGTTACTCGATGAATGTGCAGGAGCTGTACGACGGCATCGACATCGTGGTGGTCGCGGTCGGCCTGTTCGCGGTGGGCGAGGCGCTGTTCAACGCCTTCTTCCCGCAGCCCGCAGGCGGCTTCAACAAGCTCAGCTCGGTCATGATGACCAAGTCGGACTGGAAGCGCTCGGTGCCGGCTTGGATCCGCGGCACCATCATCGGCTTTCCCTTCGGCCTGATCCCGGCCGGCGGCGCGGAGATCCCGACCTTCCTGTCCTACGCCACCGAGAAGAAGCTGTCCAAGCACAAGGATGAGTTCGGCACGGTGGGCGCGATCGAAGGCGTGGCTGGCCCCGAGGCCGCCAACAACGCAGCCGTGACGGCCACGCTGGCTCCGCTGCTGACGCTGGGCATCCCCACCTCGAACACCACCGCGATCCTGCTGGCGGCGTTCCAAAACTACAACCTGCAGCCGGGCCCGATGCTGTTCCAGACCTCGGGCGACCTGGTGTGGGGCCTGCTGGCTTCGCTGTACATCGGCAACGTGATGCTGCTGGTGCTGAACCTGCCGGCGATCGGCCTGTGGGTGCGCATGCTGCGCATCCCCACGCCGCTGCTGTACGGCGGCATCCTGATCTTCGCGGGCCTGGGTGCCTACGGCATCCGCCAGTCGTGGTTCGACCTGCTGCTGCTGTTCATCATCGGTGTGCTGGGCATGGCCATGCGCCGCTTCGACTTCCCCACCGCGCCGGTGATCGTGGGCATGATCCTTGGCCCCATCGCTGAGAAGCAGCTGCGCAATGCGCTGTCGATCAGCCAGGGCGACTGGTCGATCTTCGTGACCCAGCCGATCTCGGCCACCATCCTGGCCATGACGGTGGCGGTGGTGCTGATCCCGCGCATCCTGGGCTGGCTGGCCCGGCGCTCGGCGCGTGGCAAAGTGGCTGACGCCACAGGTTGATTAGCGCAAAATGCGGGCAAGGCCCGGCACTCCAGGGTGCCGGGCCTTTTCATTTGCGGCGCCATGGCATTGGCGCTGTTGTCTCTACATTGCGCTCCATCACAAGAACATCGCGCCGGCGCCCGCGCGCCAGGCCGCTGCCACATGCCCTCTCTCCTTCACCGCTGGCGTCCGGTCCTCTTGACGCTGCTGCTCGGCCTGGCCGCCGCGCTCGTTTGCACGCTGCTGCACACACCGCTGCCATGGATGATCGGCCCGCTGCTGGCGGTCGCCATCGCGCGCATGCGCGGTGCCGACCTGCGCGCGCCCACGCAGGCGCGCAATGCCGGGCAGTGGGCCATTGGCACCTCGCTCGGGCTTTACTTCACGTCCGACGTGGTGGCGCGGCTGATCGAGTTCCTGCCGTATATCGTCGCGGGCTCGCTGTTTGCGCTGCTGCTCGGCTGCGGCGGCGCCTGGCTGCTGCGCAAGACCACCGGCGTGGCGTTCAAGACGGCGTACTTCTCCACCGCCATCGGCGGCGCGTCGGAGATGGCGAACCTGGCCGAGCGCAACGGCGCGCGCATCGACCAGGTGGCGGCCGCGCATTCGCTGCGCGTGCTGATGGTAGTGGTAGCCGTGCCCGCGCTGCTCCAGTACGGCGGCATCCACGGGCTTGACCCATACGTGCCCGGGCCACGCACAGTGGACTACCTGTGGCTGCCCGTGCTGATCGCGATCACGGTCAGCGTGGCGCTGGTGCTCAAGCACTTCAACCTGCCCAATCCCTTCGTGATCGGCACGCTGCTGGCGGCCGCCGTGCTGACCGCCTCGGGCTTCGAGCTGTCCGCCATCCCCACGTGGATGAGCCGCGCCGGCCAGTTGATGATCGGCGTGTCGCTGGGCGCGCGTTTCTCGCGCGACTTCCTCCATACCGCGCCGCGCTTTCTCGGCGGCGTGGCGGTGTACACGCTGGCGGCGCTGGTGCTCTCCGCGCTGTTCGGCTGGGGCCTGTCGGCGCTGTCCGGCGTGCATCCCGCCACCGCCATCCTCGGCACCACGCCCGGCGGCATTGCCGAGATGTGCATCACGGCCAAGGTGCTGGAGCTTGGCGTGCCGCTGGTCACCGCCTTCCACGTGATCCGGATGGCCTTCGTGGTGCTGTGCACCGGCCCCCTGTATCATTGGCTCAAACATCGTGCCGCGCCGCAGGAGACGGAATAGCAACCTGGCCCGGCCCCATCCCAGACAAAACGGGCGTGCCATGCCAGAGCCAACGCTAGAACCAACGCCGGAATCCGGCTTCACGCTTGCCGATATCGACCACACCCTGCAGCGGGTACTGGCGCCATGGGTGCGCCAGCTCGGGCTGCGTGCCGAGCACGTTGATGCACAGGGCGTAACGCTGCGCCTGCCTTTTGACGAATCATTTCGCCATGCGGGTGGCGTGGTGTGCGGCCAGGTGCTGATGTCCGCGGCCGATACCGCCATGATCGTGGCCGTCGCCAATGCGCTCGGCGCCTTCAGGCCGATGACCACCGTCACGCTCACCACCAACTTCATGCGCCCGGTGATCGAGGGCGATGTGCTGGTGCGCGCCAATGTGCTGCGCCTGGGCAAGACCGTGGTGTTCGGCGAGATCGAGCTGACCGGCACCGATGGCAAGCTGGCCGTGCAGGCCACCACCACTTACGCGCTGCTGTGAGCGGCGCATCACCCAATTGCACGCTACATTGCACGCTACATTGCGCGCAATCCCCCAAGCTATCTCCATGCATGAGCCCCACAGCCTGACGCCTGCCCCCAACCAGCCCGCCGCTGCCTCGCCGTTCGACCAGGTGGTGTTTGCCGGCGGCGGCAACCGCTGCTGGTGGCAGGCAGGCTGGTGGGATACGGTGGCGCCCGAGCTGGGGCTGCGCCCGCGCGTCATCACGGGGATCTCGGCCGGGGCCGCCACGGCGTGCATGATCTATGCGCACGACTCCCGCCAGGTGATGGCGTACTACGGCGAGGTGCTTGCCGGCAACCGGCGCAATGCGTACTGGGGCAACCTGCTGAGCAAGCAGCGCGTGTTTCCGCACTACGGCATCTACCGCACCGCATTGCTGAACATCTTCGGCGAGGGCCGCCTGGCAAACCTGAAGACGGCACCGGAGATCCGCATCGGCGTGGCCCATATCCCGCGCTGGAGCGGCCCGCGGCTAGCGGTGATGGCCGGGCTGGTCGCCTACAACATCGAGAAGCACTGGCTCAAGACCTTGCACCCGCGCCTGGGCCGCAAGCTGGGCTTCCATCCGGAGTTCGTGCGCGCGCAGGATTGCGGCTCGCCCGAGCAGCTGGCGGACCTGCTGCTGCAATCGTCCTCGACCCCGCCCTTCACGCCGGTGCTGCGGCGCGACGGCCGGCCCGTGCTGGATGGCGGCATGGTCGACAATGTGCCGGTCGACGCGCTCGACGCAACGCCCGGCAATGTGCTGGTGCTGGTGACGCGGCTCTACCCGCGCCCGCGCCGCTTTGTCCTGCAACACGGCGCGCAGCGCCGGCTCTACCTGCAACCTTCGCAACGGGTTCCGATCTCGAGCTGGGACTACACCCAGCCCGGCGCGATGATCGGTGCCTACGAACTCGGCCGGCGCGACGGGGAAACCTTTTTGCGCGAGTGGCCGTCTGTCATGAAGACGGAGCTTGGCACCGCCGGGTAGCGCTCCAGCGCGCCGGCCATGCTCGCGGCTCCGTCATCACGATGTGCAATGCGGCCTTCGCGCCGCTACTGGAGGCATTGATGACGAAACGCCAGACAAGATCCACGACCGAGCGTCAGAGCGCCCGCAGGGCCAGCACCGAGCAGGCTGTCGAGCAAGTCCCCCGTCGTGGCAAGCGCAAGCCCGGCGCGCAGCGCGAAGCGGATTTCGTGGTGATCGGTGCCGGCTCGGGCGGCGTGGCGGCTGCGCGGCGCGCGGCCACGCTGGGCGCGCGCGTGGTGCTGGTGGAGCGCGACGAGATCGGCGGCACCTGCATCAACCGCGGCTGCGTGCCCAAGAAAATGCTCTCGTATGGCGCCAGCCTCGCGGCCGTACTGTCTGGCTGCCTTTCGCACACCGGCGGCAAGGAAGACTGGAGCGATGCCATTGTGCGCGTCAACGCCGAGATGGCGCGGCTGCACGTGGCCTACACGCACCGGCTGCAGCAAGCCGGCGTGGAGCTGCTGCGCGGCGATGCCACGGTGAGCGCCGCAGACCAGGTACAGGTGGGCGCCGAGACCATCCGCGCCAAACGCATCCTGATTGCCACCGGCGCACGGCCGCGCGCGTTGCCGGTGCCGGGTGGCGAGTTGGCCTGTACCTCCGACGACATCTTCACCTGGCAAAGCCTGCCAGCCTCGCTGGTGGTGATCGGCGGCGGCTATGTGGCGGTGGAGCAAGCCTCGATCCTGTCGCGCTATGGCGTCAAGGTGGAGATGCTGGTGCGCGAGGCGCGCCTGCTGGCGCGCTTTGACCACGAAGTGGCCGAGGCGCTGGCCGAGGCGCTCACCGCCAAGGGCGTGCGCCTGCATTTCAATGCCGAGGTGACGCTGCTGAACCAGGCCAATGGCGCCATTGACGTGTGCTACCGGCAGCATGGCAATGGCGCGAACGGCGGCAACAATGGCAACGGGCGGGACCGCATCCAGACCGTGCGCGCGCAGGCGGCGCTGGCGGCTATCGGGCGCGACCCGCATTGGGATGGGCTCGGCCTGGAGGCGCTGGGCATCGCGAAAACGCAGAAGGGCGGCATCCAGGTGGATCGCTCGTTCCGCACCAAGGTGCGCTCGGTCCATGCCATTGGCGATGTCATCGACGGCCTGCACCTCACGCCGGTCGCCGGCGCTCAGGGCCGCTGGCTGGCCGACCGCCTGTTCGGCCGCCGCGGCGACCGCGCGGATTTCGACCTGGTGCCAACGGCGGTGTTCTGCGAGCCGGCCATCGGCAGCGTGGGACTGACGGAGCATGCCGCCATCGAGGAAGCTGGCAAGCCGGAGCGCATCCACACCGTGGTGCGCCGCTTCGTCTCGCTGGAGAATCGCTTTGCCGGCAGCGAGCAGGCCTCGATGGTCAAGCTGGTGGTGAATGCGCGCAGCGGGCGCGTGCTGGGCGCGCACATGATGGACAATGCCGCCGCCGAGATCATGCAGGCGTTTGCCGTGGCGGTGCGGCTCGGGGTGAAGCTGTCACACCTGCAGACCACGGTGCAGCTGCATCCCACCGTGGCCGAGGAGCTGTTCGGCTAGGCGCGCCGCCGGAGTCAGGCCGGCTCGGCCATCGCCGCCGGCTTGGCGCCCTCGCACGGATCGGGCCGCTTGTGCGCCGGCACCAGCACCACGCGATCATAGGCACCGATCTCGCGGCCGCTGGCCTGCTCCAGGTAACCCACGCTGTAGATCGCGCCCGGCTCGGCGGCGAGCCAGCGCGGCGCGCCCACATCGCGCCGCACGTGGCCGTTGCCGGCGATCAGCACGGCGCCGCGGTCGGCGTACTCACGCATGGAGGCAGCCATTACCGCATCGCGCGCGGCCTGCGCGTCCAGCATGCCGGGCAGCATGGCCTTGGGGAAATTGCCGCAGTGGCCACGGTCGAGCACGGCGGTCTGCTCGGTCACCACGTCCGCGGGCAATGGCGCGGCAAGGCCGAGGCGCTTGCGCTCTGTCGCATCGAACACGCCATCCAGCCCGCCGCGCACGATCTTGCTCGCGTCCGCGCGCGACAGGTTGGCCGCCACCAGCGGCAGGTCGTAGCGCAAGGCCAGCGCCACTACCGGCGTGTAAAGCTCCCACTGCCAGCTCTTGCCGCCCGCCTGCGCCACGACATACGCCGCGTCGCCGGGCCGCTCACGGCGGGCGCGGTCGATATCGGCCTGGCGCTCGCGGTCGAACTGTTCCATCGCGATGGCCGGGCGCCAACCGGCTGCCAGTGCATCCGACAACGCCAGCAGGCGCCGCTTTTGCCCATCGGCGTTGTCGTGGACCTCGCCCAGCAGCACGTAGGTCTTGCCGGTGAACTGATGCGCGACATCGCCAGCCACGGCGGCAGGCGGCGTGCCCGCGCAACCGGCGAGCGCGGCGAACATGGCGGCCGCGAGCGCCAGTCCGGCGGCGCGGGTAGGGACAAAGCTGGCTAGGCTGGCAACGCTGTGACGAATCTGCATGGCTAGGTAATCCTGGTTGCGATGGCTCGCTCGTGCTCATTATTGCGCAGTTTTACTGCGCAGCCGCGGCTTCCGGCACATACACCATCGAGCCGTCCTGCAACCGGTACGCCACACCGGCCTTGGTGCCGTCGCCGCTGCCGACCTGGCCGCTGGCCTGGTAGCGCACGACCTTCTCGCCCTGCTTGGAGACGATCTCCATGTTGGGCTTGCCGGGATTGGTGATGATGGTGACGTCCGCGTGTGTAAACGGGTTCATCGGGTTCTGCGCGATGGCCACCAGCAACGCGGCGATCACCACCAGGAACACGTCGATCAGGTTGACCACCGACAGGATGGGATCGTCGGCCTCGCTTTCCTCCAGGAACTTCATGCGCCGGCCTCCCACTGCGGTTGATGCTTGCCCAGCCACACCAGCTCCTCGGCGAGCCAGCGGCGGCGCACGTTGACCACCCAGAAGGTGATGCTGGCAGCGATCAGCGCGAGAATCACCGCGGAAAACGCGATGGTGAGGTTCTCGCCCACGTTGGCGAGGTTGCCGCCGGACAGGCCCTTGAGCGCGGGACCCATCGGGATCATGGTGGCCACCAGTCCCAGCATCGGCGCGACGCGCGTGGCAATGCGCGGCCACTCCAGCAGGCGGTGCGCGGCCACGTCGAGCGTGTCCGGGTCCTTGATGCGGTGGCGCAGCGCGAACGCTACCAGCACATAGCCGCGTCCCGTCTCGATGCCGTGGCGGCGGCGTTGCCAGCCTTGCGTGATGAACTCGCCGAGCGCCCAGAAGGCGTACAGGAACAGCAGCCCGATCAGGGCCAGCGTCGGAAACAGGAACAACTGGCCGACGTCGTACATCAGGGTTTCAAGCAGGGTAGGGGTCATGATGCCTTAGCGGGTTTCGGATTGTTTTTGGACGAAGGGCGCAGCGCCAGCGCGGCGGCGCGCGCTGAGGCCGCCACCCAGCATGGCGCCGGCCAGTGCGATGCCGGCGGCAAGCCACGACAGCACGGGCACGAGAGCCGCCGCGGGCGGCGTTTTCTCGACCAGTTGCATGCCTTGCACCGGCACCGTTTGCGGCTGCGCCTTGGGCTGGGGTTGCGGCTCGGGCTGCAGCTTGGGTTTGGGCTGCGCTTGCTGCTGAGCGGGACGCGGTGCCGCCGGTGCGCCGGCGGGCGGTGCCGCGCGATCCTGCGTGCCATAGCCTGCGGCGCCGGGCGCCGTGGCCTGCTGCTGCACGTAGCGATTGAAGCTGCGGTTGTCGCTGCGGATATCGTGCCGCTGCGACAGCGCCTGCCACCTGTCAGCCAGCGTCTTGAGCATCTCGGGATCGGCCCCCCAGTAGCCCTTGCGCGCGGCTTCCAGCATGCGCTCGATCACCTGTGCCTGGGCCTGTGGCGCGTTCTTCTCGAACCATGCGTCCAGGCCGAGCTTGTGCTTGTCCTTGACGTAGACCTCGGCGAACTCGGTCCACTGGTCGTCGCGCACGATCTCCGGCGCGACTGCGGTCCAGCCCCAGAAGTTGTTGACGGTATCGAGCACATTGAGCGCGCCGCTATAGCCCTCGGCCTTCATGCCTTCGATCCAGCCGGGATGGAAGTAGCGCGTGCGCAGCTCGGTGGCGAGAAACGATGCCGCCGTCTGCGTGCGCGCGTTGTTGGCATCGCGCAGGTTGGCGATCAGCAGCTCCGGCGCCTTGCCCGTCAGGTGGCGCACGGCCAGGCCGATGCCACCGAGATACTGGAAGGGATCATCGGTGGTCAGCATGCCGTACAGGTTGGAGCTGCGCGCCAGCAGCGCGCCTTCCACGCCCTTGAGGTTCTCCGCGTAGAGATTCAGTTGTGGCAGTTTCTCGCCCCACGTCCTCTCGTCGGGCCCATAGCCGTATTGCATGCGCGCGAGATAGAGGTTGGCCAGCTTGGCGTCCGCTTCCTTGCCGCTGCCAAAGCTGTCGCTGGCCAGCGTAGCGTCGTTCAGTCCCGTGCCATAGTTGCCGCTCTCGCTGGCGAAGATGCGCGTGAGCGCCAGCGACGCGATGCGCTCCGGGGTCATGTCCGCGGCCTTGATCTGCGCCAGCCGCGCGCTGACCGCGCGCGTGCTGGCGGCAACGGCGTTGTCGGGCTCGGGCTGCGCGGCGGCGAGCTTGACCGCCTCGGCCAGCCACTTGATCAGGTTGGGGAAGTGATCGCGATAGAGGCCGGTGGCGGACAGCACCACGTCCACGCGCGGCCGCCCGAGCTCGGCGGCGGGAATCGCTTCCACCCCGGCCACGCGGCCGCCGCTGTCCCACTTCGGGCGGATGCCCATGGCGGCCATCGCCTGCGCTTCGAGCATGCCCTGATGGCGCATGGTCTCCACGCTCCACAGCGAGAAGGCCAGCTTGGCGGGCCATTTGCCGTGGCGCTTGCGCCAGTCGGCAATCATGCTCTCAGCCGCGGCCTGGCCGGCCTGCCACGCTTCGCGGCTAGGTACCTTCGAGGGATCGAAGCCATACAGGTTGCGCCCGGTCGGCAGAGCGTCGGGATTGCGCACCGGGTCGCCGCCGGTGCCGGCCAGCACGTAGCCCCCGGCCAGCGCGGTGAGGATGGATTCGCTCTCCGGCGCGGCGTCCAGGCTGGCGTACAGCGTACGGGCGCGCTGCATGTCTTCGCGCTGTACGGCGTCGGCAAGGCTGGTCAGCGGCGCACCGTCGATCACGTAGTTGCGCAGCATGGCGTACGGCGCCGACTGCGCGAGCTGCTTGTAGTCGAGCGCGAACAGTTCTTCCGGCTCATCGGGAAACACGCGCTTGAGCCATGGTTGCCCGAGCATGGCCATCACCGTGTACAGCCGCAGCTCGGGATCCTGCGACTGGCCGAACGTGTGCAGGCCGTAGGGCTGCAATGCACCAGCGAGCTCGTGCAGATGCGTGTGCAGCGCATCGAGGTATTGGGCAAACTGCGCGCTCGCGCGGGCCTGCGGCCAGCCCATGTCGTCGAGCAGGTGCATGCGCGCGCTGCGCTTGAGGATGTCCTCGCGCAGCGTGTCCTTCACTGCGCCGTCGTCCTGCTGCAGGTAGTTGTGCAACTGGTCGTGCAGCGCCGACAGATCGGTGTGCAGGCCCGCCGGCTTGAACGGCGGCGTCTGGTGGCTGACGATGGTGGCGCGGCCACGGCGCTTGGCCTGCAGCGCCTCGCCCACGTCATCGACGATGTAGGGATAGATCACCGGCACGCTGCCGAGCACCATGTAGGGCTGGTCGGTCACCGACAGGCCGCGCTCCTTGCCCGGCGTCCATTCCTGCGTGCCGTGGGTGCCGTAGTGCACCAGCGCCTCGCGCCCTTCGCGCGCCCACAGGTAGGCCGCCATGTAGAAATGGTTGAGCGGCGTCTTGGTGGAGTGATAGAGCGCTTTCTCGGCGGCGTCTGCGCGCTCGCCGCGTGGCGGTACCGGCATCAGCGCCACGTTGCCGAGCTGCAGGCGCGGGATGGCGAAGCCGGCCACGCCGTCGCGCCTGATCGCCATCGACGAGGCTTCGGGTTCGCCCCAGCGCGCGCTGACCTCGGCGCGGAACGCGGCGGGTTGCGCATCGTACCAGCGGCGGTATTGCGCCATCGGCATCCACGCGGCGCGGTCTGCATCGAGCAGCGCGCCGAGCTGGCCTTCGCGGTAGAAAGGCGCGAGCAGCGCGCCAAGATCGCGCTGCAGCGCGAGTTCGCCGGCGGCCTCGGTGCGGTAGCCCGCGGCATGCAGCGCGGCCAGCGTGGACGACAGGCTGCGCGGCAGGTTGAGGAACGACGCCGACAGATTCTTCTCGCCCGCCGGATAGTTGTAGAACAGGATCGCCACGCGCTTGTCGGCATTCGGCGTGCGCTGCAGGCGCGTGAGCGCCAGCGCCTTGTCGGCCACGGCATCGAGCTGCGCCGGCAGGCTGACGATGCTGCCGTCCTCGCGCGAGGTGGCGGCGGCCAGCATGGGATCGCTCACACCGGCCAGCTCGGGCTGCACGAGGTAGAAGGGCGTGTCGGTGAGGCTGATGCCGTGCGGGTCGCGCTCCCAGTCCTGTGCGTCGCCCTTGCGATAGGGCATGACCTGCAGCACCGGGATGCCGAGCGCTTCGAACTCCGCCTTGCGGCCTGCCGCGTTGAGCATGATCTGGCCGTTGATGAGCACGTCGATGATGCGCCTGCCGCCGGGTGCTGCCATGCGCAGCACGCCGTCCGCGTCCATCACGCCGCTGTAGAACACCAGCGCACGCGCGCCACGCGCTTCGATGCGCTTGATCAGGTCATCGATGAAGGCGCTGTCCAGACCCGACACGTAGGCCTGGTGGATGGCGACGCCGATCACCGGTTGGCCGGCGTGACCAGACACCTTGAGCGCGTCGTCCGGCGAGGCGGTGACCACGCTGGCAAGCCGCGGATGGTAGTAAGCGGCCTTGGGGAAAACGACCGGCGCGGGAATGGCGTTGTCCGCATGCAGCTTGAACTGCTGCGCCGCCAGCGTGCGCATCATCGCGTCGAAGTTGGCGCGGCCACCGTTGACGTAGTACGCCTGCAGCCGCGCGCCGAGCGCATTGTCGATGCCATGCGCATCGAAGCGGTCAGTGGCAATCAGCAGGCGCGGCACGCGCGCATTGGTCCAAAGCGGGCCGAGCTTGGCCAGCATCTCGGTGACGATATGGTCGCGCGGCGCATCCACGATCAGCAGGCCGGCGCCGTCGATGAACGGCGCGATATCCTGCGCGTTCATGCGCTCCAGGTAGCGCGCGTCCAGCGTCATGCCGTGCGCGCGCGCCATGGCCTGCAGCGGCTCGAACTTGCCGGCGGGCACCGGCGAGGTGGTCAGCACCGCGATGCGCGGCGCGGCCGACGCTGGCTGCATGCCGAGCACCAGCCAGGTTATCCACAGCAGGCACAGCGCGCGGAGAAACCGCATCTGGGTTTTATCTTGTGGGGACATGTCGGGTCGATTCGCCTCCGGTCAGAACGACAGCTTCACGCTGGCGGCAAAGGTCCGTCCTGGCTGCGTATAGAAATCCAGGCCCGGCTCGCTGGCGGCCACGCTGCCCTGGCGCACATCGCCCCACAGCCAGTACTTCTTGTCGAACACGTTATTCACCGACAGCACCAGGCTGGCATAGCGGTTAAAGCGCCACCAGCCCTGGATGTCGGCCACGCCATAGCCGCCCGGCTTGAAGTAGGCGAAGGAGGTGTCGTCGGCGCGCGTCACGGCGCGCGCGCCGCGCCAGCGCAGGCTGGCGCCCTGGCCCTGGCTGCTGCTGCCGCGCTCCCACGTCAGCGCGGCGCTGGCGCGCAGCGGCGAGACGCTGTTGAGGGGCTGGCCGGTCTGCTCGTTGTTGCCGTGCGCGTAGGCCACGGCGCTGTCCACGCGCCATTGCGGCAGGAAACGGTAGCTGCCGCGCCACTCGGCGCCGTAGATGCGCACGCTGCTCTGGTTGCGGTACTGGTACGTCGCGCGCAGGCCGGCAAGGCAGGCGGGGTCCGACGGGCAGCGTAGCGCGACTTGCTCGATGAAGTCCTTGTAGCGGTTGTCGAACACCGCGACGCTGGTCTGCACGCGCTCATCCGTATAGCGCGCGCCGATTTCGAACGAGCGGCTCTTCTCCGGGTTCAGGTCGCCATTGGGCGCGGCGCCGTAGCTCTGGATGGTGTTGCGGAAGCTGCCGTTGATCTCCTGGTAGTTGGGCGCGCGGTATCCGAATACGTACTGGGCCCACAGGTTGATGCGGTCGGTGGCTTGCCACAGCGCGGAAAGCTTGGGCGACAGTGCCGAATCGCTCTTGCTGATAGCCGGCCTGGAAGCCACGCTGTTGTACAGCTTGTCGTCATCCGGGCCGAGCGAGTAGTGGTCAAAGCGCAGGCCGGGCGTGAGCGTGAAGCGGCCGCCGGCGAACTGCAGTTCATCCTGCACGAAGATGCCGGTCTGGCGCGTTTCGCCCTTGGGGAAATCGTGGATCGGGAAATTGTCCCCGGCCAGCGATTTCGACACCACGCCGGTGGTGCGGTTGTAGGTGGTGCCGTCGCGCATCTCGCTGGTCTGGGTACGCAAGAAATCCACGCCGGTGATCAGGCGGTGGCCAACAACGCCGGTGTTGAACGACTTGTCGGCCTGCAAGTTGAAGCCGGTCTGCTGCTGGCGGAAGCCAAACAGCAGGTTGACGTCGCACAGGCTGCTGCCAGCCGTGGAGCCCGAGCAACCCGAGCTGGTGCGGCTGCGCACCTGGTTGGTCACGGTGYTGGACTCGCTCTCCTGGTAGAACACCGCCGCGCTCAGGCGATCGATGACACGGCTGGCCGGCTTCCATTCGTAGTCCAGGCTGACGCGGTTGCGCGACAGGTCCTCGGTGCCGCTGGCGGAGGTCACGCGCGGCAGCGCGGTGGACAGCCGGCGGATATCGGTAAAAGTGTCGTTGTCGCGATGCTCGTAAGTCAGCTTGAGGCGATGGCCCGCGGCGGGGTCGAGCACGATCTTGCCGAGCCACGCGTTGGTTTCGCTGTGCTGCGGATTGGCCTTGGTACGGCCAGTCGAGGTGGTGTCGTTGCCACCCATGCTCTGCACTTCGTGCCCCTTGCGGTGCGCGTACATGAACAAGCCCTTGATGGTCTCGTTGCCACCGGCCACGCCCGCGGTCTGGCCGAAGCTGCGGTCGATGCCGTTCCACGACAGGCCGGCTTCGCCGCCCACCGCGCGCCCGCGCATGATGTCCTCGGGATCCTTGGTGACGTACGACACCACGCCGCCGATGGCGTCCGAGCCGTACAGGCTGGAAGCCGGCCCGCGCAGCACCTCGATCCGCTTGAGGAAGGAGAACTCGGGCGCGTCGCGCGTGGCGCTGGACAGGTTGGAGGGCCCGCCGCCGTTGTAGTAGTCGGGCAGGCGCACGCCGTCGACCATCAGCAGCACCCGGTTGTCTTCGATGCCGCGGATATTGATGCTGCCGGCGCCAAAGCGGCGACGGTCGCGGGGCACGTCGATATCGGGCTCATCGGCGAACAGGGCGGCCTCGTCAACGGGCTGGGCACGTTCGATCCGGCTGGCATCGATGGCGGTGATGGTGGAGGCAACGGCGTCGGCGCGCTCCTCGGTGCGAGTGGCGGTGACCACCACCTCGCTTAAGTGGCGGGCCGGATCGGCGGCCAGATCGGCGGCTGGATCGGCAGCCAGGACGGGACCACCAAGGGCGGCGCACACGGCAGCGACAGGCGTGACTCGGACGGAGGCGCGCAAGCGCGCCAGACAGCGGCGTTTCATGGAATTTCCCCAAAGAAAGCGAAACGCTGGCTGGCTAGTGCGAAAACTGTGGCTCGCTCGCGTGGTCAGGCGTGGCTCGGTGAACCCGGTCACGCGTTATTGAGAATGCGAAGTATTATCAATAAATAACTATTTGTAAAGCATGAGTCATCACAATTCATGCCCCTGCGCACGAAGCGCTGCAATTAGTGGCAACGCCGCAACGAAGCCGCAACAATGCCGAAACGATGCCGAAACAAAAAGGGCGGTGCCGACCGATCCGGCACCGCCCCGAGGCGTCGCAATTTGCTACGGCAGCACGCTCAGTGCGCAGCCTCCCCGCCCACCAGGGCCGGCAGACGATTGCCTTCTTCGTCGATCTGCAGCGGGCCGGTGCCCGAGAACCGATCGAGCGCCAGGTAGATCACCGGGGTGATGAACAGCGTGATCACCTGCGAGAACAGCAGGCCGCCCACCACCGCCAGGCCCAGCGGCTGGCGCAGCTCGGCGCCCGCGCCCAGGCCGAGCGCCAGCGGCAGCGCGCCCATCACGGCGGCGAAGGTCGTCATCATGATCGGGCGGAAGCGCAGCAGGCAGGCCTGCCGGATCGCGCGCGCCGGGGCCATGCCCTGCTCGCGCTGCGCGGCCAGCGCGAAGTCGATCATCATGATGGCGTTCTTCTTGACGATCCCGATCAGCATCAGCACGCCGATGGTGGCGATCAGCGACAGCTCCACGTTGAAGAGGAAGAGCGTCAGCAGCGCGCCGACGGCCGCCGACGGCAGCCCGGCCAGGATGGTCAGCGGATGGATGTAGCTCTCGTACAGCACGCCCAGCAGCGTGTAGATCACCGCGAGCGCCGCCACCAGCAGCAGCACCTGCGTCGCCTGGGACGACTGGAACACCGCCGCGTCGCCGCCCCAGCTCGTGAAGATCGAGGTGGGCATGGCGATCTCTTGCTTGTAGGCATCGATCTTGGCCGAGGCCGCGCCCAACGCCGCGCCGGGCGCAAGGTTGAACGACACCGTCACCGAGGGCAGCTGGCCCTGGTGGTTCACGGCGATCGGCCCGACCCGGCGCTCGGTGGTGGCGAAAGCGGAGATCGGCACCATCTGCCCGGTCTTGCTGCGCACGTAGATCTTGGAGAACGCGGTCTCGTCGGCGCGGTCGATGTCGGCCGCCTGCAGGATCACGTAGTAGTTGTCGATCGGCGTGTAGATGGTGGAGACCTGGCGCTCGCCAAAGGCGGAGTACAGCGCCTGGCGCACGTCCTGGATCTGCACGCCCAGCGCGTTGGCCTTGTCGCGGTCAATCGACAACTGCGCTTCCAGGCCCGACTGCTGCGAATCGCTGGTGACATCGCGGAACAGCGGATCGGCGCGCATCTTGCCCATCAGCTTGTCGGAGTACTCCTGCAGCTGGCCGGCCTTCACGCTTTGCAGCGTGTACTGGTAGCGGCTCTTGCTCTGGCGCCCGCCCAGGCGCAGGTTCTGCACCGGCGAGAAGTAGACCGCCAGGCCGGCGATGCCCGACACGTCCTTGCGCAGGGACTCCACCACCTTGGCCATCTTGGGGCGCTCGCCCAGCGGCTTGAGCTCGACGAACATGCGGCCCGTGTTGATAGCGGGGGACGGCCCGCCACCGATCGAGATCACGATGCTGCGCACCGCCGGGTTCTTGCGCATGCGCTCGGCCGCATCGCGCAGGCGCTCGGCCATGGCGTCGAAGGAAATGTCTTGCGGGCCTTCGGCATTGACCTGGATCTGCCCGATGTCTTCTTCCGGGAAGAAGCCCTTGGGGATCATCACGAACAGCACCGCGGTCAGCACGAAGGTCAGGCCGGCCACCGCCAGCACCGACTTGCGGTGCGCCAGGCACCAGTCAAGCCCGCGCGCATAGCGGTGGAGCGTGAATTCGAACAGGTTCTCGAACCACTGGGTGGAGCGCAGCCCGATGGTCTGCTTCTGCACGATGGCCGGTGCATGGCCGGCATCCGCGTGGTCGCCATAGGCATGTTGCGACTCGTCGATCGGTACGTTCTCGGCCGACAGGAAACGCGCGCACAACATCGGGATCAGCGTGAGCGACACCAGCGCCGACACCAGGATGGCCAGCGATACCACCGCCGCGAACTCGTGGAACAGCAAGCCGATCACGCCCGGCATGAAGAAGATGGGGATGAACACCGCCACCAGCGAGATCGAGATCGAGAGGATGGTGAAACCCATCTCGCGCGAGCCGACCAGCGCGGCTTTGAGCGGCGGCACACCCTCCTCGATATGGCGCACGATGTTTTCCAGCATCACGATGGCATCGTCCACCACCAGACCCACGGCGAGCGTGATGGCCAGCAGCGACACATTGTCCAGGCTGTAGCCGAAGGCCTTCATCAGCGCCACCGTGCCGATCAGCGAGATCGGCAGCGACACGGTGGGAATCAGCGTGGCGGCGGCGCGGCGCAGGAACAGGAAAATCACCATCACCACCAGCCCGACGGTCAGGGCCAGCGTGAACTGCACGTCGTGGATGGATTCGCGGATCGACTGCGAGCGGTCGTTGACCACGGCCACGTTGACCGAATCCGGCATCTGCTGGATCAGGCGCGGCAGCGCGTTCTTGATGGCGTCCACCACCGCCACCGTATTGGCATCGGGCTGGCGCAGCACGGCCAGCACGATCGAGCGCTCGTTGTTAAGCCAGCTGCCGGTCTTGATGGTCTCGACGCTGTCTTCCACATCGGCCACGTCAGACAGCCGCACCAGCGCGCCGCTGGGCTGGCTGGCCACGATGATGTTGCGGAACGCGTCGGCGCTGGCAAGCTGGCGGTTGGCCTGGATGGTGAGCGTCTGGCGCGCGCCGTCCAGCGTGCCCACCGGCGTGTTGGCGTTGGCGCGGTTGAGCGCCGTGGCCAGCTCATCCAGCGTGAGGCCGCGCGCGGCAAGCGCGTCCGGGTGGGCGCGCACGCGCACGGCAAAGCGCTTTTGCCCGAACACCTGCACCTGCGCCACGCCCGGCAAGGTGGCCAGGCTGGGCGAGATCAGGTTGTCGCCGAAGGCGTTGAGCTCGGCCAGGCTCATGGCCGGCGAGTTGATCGCCAGCAGCAGCACCGGCGCATCGGCCGGGTTGACCTTGCGGTACGACGGCGGCACCGTCATTTCGATTGGCAGCGCGCGTTGCGCGCGGAACAACGC
Organism: Cupriavidus sp. YAF13; assembly: GCF_052113425.1. Classification (NCBI taxonomy): domain Bacteria; kingdom Pseudomonadati; phylum Pseudomonadota; class Betaproteobacteria; order Burkholderiales; family Burkholderiaceae; genus Cupriavidus; species Cupriavidus sp. YAF13. The sequence goes on along the minus strand of NZ_JBFRDD010000059.1, from coordinate 14,798 downwards.
CGCCTGCACGTCCACGGCCGCGGCATCGATGTCGCGGTCGTTGTTGAACTCGATGGTGATGCTGGAGTTGCCGAGCGTGTTCGACGAGCTGATCACCGACACGCCGGGAATGGTGGCGAACTGCTTTTCCAGCTGGGTCGCCACCGAGGCCGCCATGGTCTCGGGGCTGGCCCCGGGCAAGGTGGCCGTGACCTGGATCACCGGCGAGTTGAACGACGGCAGCGCCGCGATCGGGATGGTGGGGTAGAGCGCAATGCCGGTGACGATGACTGCCAGGCACAGCAGGATCGTCATCACCGGGCGGCGGATACAAAGCTCGGACAGGGTCATGGTGTCAGTGCCCTGGGCTCAATGCTTGGCATTGGCGTTGGCATCGGCGGCGGCAGCGCTTGCCGCGCCGGCCTTGGCCGCGGGCGTCGCTTCCCGCACCATGCTGCCGGCGCGCAGGTTCTGCGCGCCTTCCACCACGACGCGCGTGCCGGGCGGCACGCCATCGATCACGGCGGCGCTGGCGGTAGAGACCTGCACCTTCACCGGCATCGGCTTGACGCGGTTGTCCGCCTGCACAGCGTAGACAAAGCGGCCCTCCGGCCCCGTCACCACCGCCTGCGGCGGCACCGACAGCGCGTTCTTCAGGGTCTGCACCACGGCGTCCACGTTGGCATACGTCCCCGGCCACAAGCGCTGCTCGTCGTTGTCGAACTGCGCCTTGATGCGGATGCTGCCGTACTGCGGGTCCACCGTGTTGTCCACAAAGCTGATCTTGCCGGTCACGGGGGTCTTGCTGCCGTCGTTGGGCAGCGCGGTCACGGCAACAGGGCCGGCGTGCAGTGCCTCGCGCAGCGCGGCGAGCTGGCGCTCGGGCAGGGTGAAGGTGACGGCAATCGGCTGCACCTGGGCGATGGTGACCATCGGCAGGGCGCTGTTGGGCATCACCAGCGAGCCGGGGAACATATTGATCACGCCGGTGCGCCCGCCGATGGTGGCGCGGATGGCGCCGTAGCTGACCGCCACGCGGCTGGCTTCGATGGCGGCCTGGTCGGCGCGCAGGGTGGCCTCGAAGCCGTCGACCTTGGCCTGGGCCGTATCCACCGCGCTCTTGGAGATGAAGTTGCGCTGCAGCAACTCATTGCTGCGCACCAGCGTGCGGCGGGCATCGGAGAGGTCGGCCTGGTCGCGCATCAGCTGGGCCTGGGCCTTGGCGAGGTTGGCCTCGTCCATGCGGGTGTCGAGCGTGAAGAGCAGGTCGCCCGGCTTGACGGTCTGGCCTTCCTTGATATGGACGGTGCGCACGGTGCTGGACACTTGCGGGCGGATCTCCACCGTGGCGAGCGCGCTCACCGTGCCGTTGGCCGTCACCCGCAGCGGCACGTCGCCCTGCTGCACCACCGCAGTGGTCACTACCACCACGGGCGGCGCCTTGGCCGCCGGCTTGGGCGCCGTCCAGGCACGCCAGCCGAACCATCCGCCAGCAGCCAGCGCGATCAAGACCACACCGAGCAACCAGGGCGACACACCCTCGCCGGTACCCGTGGAAGGACTCCACTTAGCGTCGACGAAGCCCTTGGCCTGGTCGATCCCGTTCGTTTTCATGTGAGGACTCTCTGACAGTGCGCGCAAAATGCGCCCGCTCCCCGGTGGCCCGGCCTTCTGGGAAACCGGTGCCGCGCTGCGGAAAACCGCTAGTAGTACAGGATCAGGGGCGTTGAAGGCCAGTGCCCGCGCAATCCACGCCATTACAAACTATTACAGCGCGAAAAGATGCCTGCTTGTATCGAGAGTCAAACATTATCAGAAAAGCGGCTTCAGGCGGCCATTGCGTTGCCGGGTGTTGATGCTTTCTATCGACACATCGCGCGGTCCCGGCGCGATGATCACCGCGGCGCCGGCCTGGAGCTCGCCGGGGGTGACCACGCTCAGGTAAATGCCGGAATAGCCGCTTTGCACCATATGCTTGATCGCATGGCGGTAGCCCATCACGGCGTTGAACTTGTAGCAGGGCTGGCGCGGCGACTCCACCCGGAGCACGACGTCGCCAATGCGCAGCAGATCCCCCACCCACAGATCGGTCTCGAGCACGCCCTCCAGGGTCAGGTTTTCGCCCATGGCGCCGGGCACGAGCGGCTTCTCGGCCTCGGGCAGCCGTGCTTCCCGGCGGCGCGCGTTCCACCAGGCGTAGTGTTCGGCCGGGTAGGCGTAGACCGCCTTGTCCAGGCCGCCATGCACGCTCAGGTCGGCCTGTTCGTCGCCCGCCAGCCCCAGCGGGCTCACCGCCACCGACAGCGGGTGCAGCAAGGTGCTGAGCGGATGCTTGCGGATGCCGGACATCACCACCGCCTCGGTGCCCACCGCCGCCACGACGAGCGGGACCGCCTTGCCGACGCTGATGGCGATGAGGCGCATGCCGATGGATGTGCTCATGCCGTCTCCTTGATCCTGTGTCCTTTATCTTAGCGCCGGGATTTTCCAAACAGAGGTATCAAGCGGCTGCCGCGTGTGCGGCGCCGCACGGCTGGCGGCTTTGTCCGCTTTGTCCGCTTTGTCCGCTTTGTCCGCTTTGTCCGCTTTGTCTGCTTTGTCTGCTTTGTCTGCTCGGTCCAGTGGGGCGATGAGTCGGTTGGCTCAGGCCTGCTGCCGCGCCGTCTCGCGCAGGCACCAGCGCTGCCCCAGCACCCGCGCCCGCTGCGACACCACCAGCGCCAGCAGCATCAGCGCCGCCGCCCCCCAGTGCAGGGAGTCGGCGCCAGCGGTCGCGTAGATCGCCGCACCGCCCATCGCGCCCAGGGCCTGGCCGAGGTAGATGGAAGACGAGTTGAGCGAGATCGATACCGCCGCGCGCTCCGGCGCCAGCGCGACCAGCCGCGCCTGCTGCGCACTGTTGGTGGCAAAGCCGCCGACACCCCACAGCATGAAGATCAGCACCAGCGCCACCGGCCCCAGTGTCGCCAGCGGCCACAGCAGCATGGCCGCCAGCGAGGTCAGCATGGCGGCCTGAACGATGCGCGCGGGCGTGGCACGGTCCATGCGCGACGCCGCCAGCACATTGCCGCTGACGCCGCAGGCGCCGTAAGCCAGGAACATCAGGCTGAGCGTGCCGCCGCTGATGCCATGCACGTCGCGCAGTAGCGGGGCAATATAAGTAAACAGCGTGAACATTCCGGCCGACTGGATCATGGTGGTGGCCACCACCAGCACCATCGGCGTGTGCCGCAGCACCGCGCCCCAGGCCGCGCGGCCCACCGGTTCCACATACAGCCGCGCCGGCAAGGCCCGCCACACGCCCACCGACGCGCCCAGCGCCAGCAAACCCACCAGCCCCATGCTGAAGCGCCAGCCCAGCGTGCTGGCAATCCACGTCCCCATTGGCACGCCCACCACGCTGGCCACGCTCCAGCCCAGGAAGACAAAGCTGATGGCGCGCCCGCGCGTCTGCGCGTTGACCAGCAACGGCAGGGTGGCGGCGGCTTGCGGGGTGAAGATGGCCGCGCCGATCGCGCTCAGGAAGCGGATCGCCATCAGGCTGGCAAAGCTCGGCGCAAAAGCCGCGGCCAGGTGCATCGCGGCATAGACCAGCAATGAGCCCGCCAGCAGCAGCCGGCGGTCGATGCGCGAGCCGAGCGTGGCGAACAAGGGCGCGCCGACGCAGGTCGCCAGCGCGAACACGGAGATCAACTGGCCTGCGGTGCCGGCCCCGAGCTGGAAATCGCCGGCAATGTCGTTGAGCATGCCGGTGACGATCATCGCGCCGGTACCGATGACAAAATTGCCAAGGCACAGCATCACGAGCCTGGGATCCATGGCGACGGGGGCGGAGAAGGGGGGGACGAAAAACGCGGCCAGAGGCCGCGCGGGAAGTCCGAGTGTAGCGGTTTTGCCCGGTTCGCGTTGCGCGTAGCGCACTCGCCGGCGAGGGGGCCGGCGGGTGGGCGCCTGCGGGCCAGCGCTTAGCGCGACAGCGCCGGGGTCAGCGCCTTGGGATTGGCGATGCTGTCATGCTTGCCGCTCAGCACATCGAGGATGTTCTGGAAGGCGATGCGGAAGTACATCTCATAGCTTTCGCGTTCGACATAGCCCAAGTGCGGCGTGCAGATGCAGTTTTCCATGCGCAGCAGGGCGTGGCCCTGCAGGATGGGCTCGGACTCGAACACATCGACCGCCGCCATGCCGGGACGTCCGCGGTTGAGCGCGGCCAGCAGGGCGTTTTCCTCGACCAGCTCGGCGCGGCTGGTGTTGACGAACAGCGCGGTGGGCTTCATGCGGGAGAAGTCGGCCAGCTTGACCAGCCCGCGGGTCTCGTCATTCAGGCGCAGGTGCAGCGACAGCACGTCGCTGTCGGTAAACAATTGCTCCTGCGACTCGGCCACGGCCAGGCCGTCCTCGCGCGCGGCATTCTGCGAGTTCTCGCGTCCCCATACCAGCACATTCATGCCGAAGGCCCGGCCGTAGCCCGCCAGCAGCTTGCCGATCTTGCCGTAGCCCCAGATCCCGAGCGTCTGCCCGCGCAGCACCTGGCCCAGGCCGAAGTTGGGCGGCATGGTGGTGGACTTGAGCCCGGACTGCTGCCAGGCGCCGTGCTTGAGGCTGGCCACGTACTGGGGAATGCGGCGCTGGGCCGCCATGATCAAGGCCCAGGTGAGCTCGGCCGGGGCCACGGGCGAGCCGGCGCCTTCCAGCACCGCCACGCCGCGCTCCGTACAGGCCTCGACATCCACATGGCCGCCAACGCGCCCGGTCTGGCTGATGATCTTGAGCTTGGGGAGTTTTTCCAGCAGTTGCCGGGTGATGCGCGACCGTTCGCGGATAAGCACCACGGCTTCCACGTCGGACAGGCGTGCCGCCAGCTGGCCAACGCCCTTGACGGTGTTGTTGAACACCTTGACGTCATGGCTATCGAGCAGGCTGAAGCACGACAGCTTGCGAACGGCATCCTGATAGTCGTCGAGTACGGCAATCTTCATCGGAAACTCTATTTTGGCTATCGCAAGGTGCGCACACCCACATTGAGGCGCACCCATCAACGTTATAGTTTTAGCATCTGCCGCCCGACACCGCACCGAATGCCGCACGCGGCGGGAACAATCCCACTCGACACGAAAGTGAGCCGACGGACAGGCAGACGAGACAATACGGCATGGCCCGGAATCGCGCACAAACATTGCTGCGGAGCAAAAAACAGCGGCGTGCGGCGGTGGTATCCTTGCCGGTTCCGGTGCCGCCCCAGATTGTCGGTCGAGCCGTGCTCCCGTCACCCGAGCCGCGCCGGACAAAGCCTGCCCGGCCCTGCCAAAGGCGAAGCGCAACTGTAGCGCAGCCGCGGGGCCTGTCGCGACCTTTTGCGCAGTTCCGGTCGCTGTGCAGTTGTAACGGGATGTGACGATCCTGGTCAGAGCCGCCCTACGCGGCCCGGTGCGGAACCAGTGGCGAATTGCCGCGGTCTGCCCAGGTCGTGGGGCCGCTGCCAGCCGTCTCCCGGCCGCGGCAACCGGCCTGGCTTTGCAAGATTTCCTTTACGCTTTGGAGTAGCAGTATGAACCACCCCACCATGCAGGGCACGCCCGCACTCAACGTACCGGCCTGGGTCAAGCACCAGAAGCTGGTCGCCTGGGTGGCCGAGTTCGCGGCCCTCGCCAAACCCGACAGTATCTACTGGTGCGACGGCTCGCAGGAAGAGTACGACCGCCTGTGCGAGCAGATGGTCGCCGCCGGCACCATGAAGCGCCTGAACCCGGCCAAGCGCAAGAACTCGTTCCTGGCACTGTCCGACCCATCCGACGTGGCGCGCGTGGAAGACCGCACCTTCATCTGCTCGCAGAAGAAGGAAGACGCCGGCGCCACCAACAACTGGACCGCCCCGGCTGAAATGCGCCAGACGCTGTCCGGCCTGTTCGACGGCTGCATGCGCGGCCGCACGCTGTACGTGGTGCCGTTCTCGATGGGCCCGCTGGGCTCGCCGATCGCCCACATTGGCGTGGAACTGTCGGATTCGCCGTACGTTGCCGTCAATATGCGCATCATGACCCGCATGGGCCGCGCCGTGTTCGACGTGCTGGGCACCGATGGCGAGTTCGTGCCGTGCGTGCACACCGTGGGCAAGCCGCTGGCTGCCGGCGAGAAAGACGTGGCCTGGCCGTGCAACCCGACCAAGTACATCGTCCATTTCCCGGAAACACGCGAAATCTGGTCGTACGGCTCGGGCTACGGCGGCAACGCSMTSCTSGSCAAGAAGTGCTTCGCGCTGCGCATCGCCTCGACCATGGGCCGCGACGAGGGCTGGCTGGCCGAGCACATGCTGATCCTGGGCGTGACCTCGCCGGAAGGCAAGAAGTACCACGTGGCCGCCGCGTTCCCGTCGGCCTGCGGCAAGACCAACTTCGCCATGCTGATCCCGCCCAAGGGCTTCGAAGGCTGGAAGGTCACCACCATCGGCGACGACATCGCCTGGATCAAGCCGGGCCAGGACGGCCGCCTGTACGCCATCAACCCGGAAGCCGGCTACTTCGGCGTGGCCCCGGGCACCAGCGAGAAGACCAACTTCAACGCGATGGCTACCCTGAAGGAAAACGTCATCTTCACCAACGTGGCGCTGACCGATGACGGCGACGTGTGGTGGGAAGGCATGAGCAAGGAAGCCCCGGCGCACCTGATCGACTGGCAGGGCAAGGACTGGACCCCGGCCATCGCCAAGGAAACCGGCGCCAAGGCTGCCCACCCCAACGCCCGCTTCACCGCCCCGGCCGTGCAGTGCCCGTCGATCGACGATAACTGGGACAACCCCGCTGGCGTCGCCATCGACGCGTTCATCTTCGGCGGCCGCCGCTCCACCACCGTGCCGCTGGTGACCGAGGCGCGCAACTGGACCGAAGGCGTCTACATGGCCGCCACCATGGGCTCGGAAACCACCGCCGCCGCTGCTGGCCAGCAAGGCGTGGTGCGCCGCGACCCGTTCGCCATGCTGCCGTTCTGCGGCTACAACATGAGCGACTACTTCGGCCACTGGCTGGCGCTGGGCAAGAAGCTGGAAGCGTCCGGCGCCAAGCTGCCGGGCATCTACTGTGTCAACTGGTTCCGCAAGGATGAAGCCGGCAACTTCGTGTGGCCGGGCTTTGGCGAGAACATGCGCGTGCTGTCGTGGATGATCGACCGCGTCGAAGGCCGTGGCAAGGGCACCGACCACGTGTTCGGCACCTCGCCCAGCTTCGAGGACCTGAACTGGGAAGGCCTGGACTTCACCAAGCAGCAGTTCGAGCAGGTCACCTCGATCGACCACGCCGCCTGGCAACAGGAACTGGCGCTGCATGAGGAGCTGTTCACGCAACTCAAGCACAACCTGCCGCAAGCCCTGGTGGATGCCAAGGCCGCGCTGGCCAAGCGTCTTGCTGCCTAAATAACAGGCACACCAGCCGAAGCCGTCGAACAGGCCAAAGCCACACGCCCACTCCGTTAACAGGGGTGGGCTTTTTTCATTGGGACCCGCTCGGGCCGCCCTCCGTGCTGCCTTGCTCCACGGCGAACTTCACCAGCTCCGCGCGGCCTTCGATGCCCAGCTTGCGCCGCAGGTTGAGCCGGTGGGTCTCGATGGTGCGCACCGAAACGCCCAGCGCGGCGGCAATGTCCTTGTTGGCCTGGCCGCGGCCGATGCAGTTGAAGATGTCGCGCTCGCGCGGGGTGAGCGCATCGAGCGGCCCGGCGGCCGGGGTTTGCTCGGCCATGCTGCGGGCGATGCGGGCGCTGTAGAAGACGCGGCCGGCCAGCACCGCGGCAATGGCAGCCATCAGCTCGTCGGCGGGCGCATCCTTGAGCACATAGCCGCGCGCGCCGGCGCGGATCGCCTGGCGCACGTATTCGAGGTTGTCGTGCATCGACACGATCAGCACGGCCAGCTCCGGATAGTCCTCATGCAGCGCGGCGGCCAGCGCGATGCCGCCCATGCCTCGCATGCCGATATCGGTGATGACCAGCTCAGGCATGTGCTCGGCGCTGGCCCGCGCCAGCCAAGCCAGCGCGGCCTCGCCGTCGTCGGCTTCGCCCACCACCGCAAGCTCGGGCTGCAGGGCAAGGCGCATGCGCATGCCGTCGCGCACCAGCGCATGGTCGTCGATCAACAGGACGCGGGCGGGGGCGGGGGTCATGAGTGGGGGTTTCCTCGTAAATCTGGCGAATCTGGCGAATCCGGGTGGTGGCGTGCGGCCGACGGTGCCGGCACCACCGGCACCGCTGCGCTCAGCCGGGTCGAGCCCGGCCCGGAGACGATATCGAACTCGCCGCCCAGCGCGGCAATGCGCTCGCGCAGGTTGCGCAGGCCGATGCCGCGCTTCGGATCGAGCTGCATGCGCGCTACGTCGAAGCCGGCGCCGTCATCCTGCACGGTCAGCCGGGTAGCGTTGGCATCGAACGCCAGCATCAGCGTGACATGGCGCGCATGCGCATGCCGCTCCACATTGGTCAGGGCCTCCTGGGCGATGCGATAGAGGGCTGTGGCCTGCTCGTCGGCAAGTTCGCGCGGCTTGCCCGTGTGCGACACGGAAATCTGCAGCCCGCTGCCTTCCTGCATCTCGCGTGCCAGGTGCTCCAGCGCGGCGAACAGGCCAAGGTCGTCAAGCAGAGCGGGGCGCAGGTTGCGCGCCACCCGGCGCACCTCGTTGAAGACCGTATCCAGGCGGACCAGCGCCGTGCCGAGCACGGGCGCAACCGACTGGCCCTGGTCCGGGGCCATGCGCAGGCGGTTGGCGGCCGTCTCCAGCAGCAGCTTGACCGACACCAGCAGCTGGCTGATGCCATCGTGCAGCTCGCGCGACAGCCGCGCGCGCTCCTCTTCCTGCGACTGCACCACGCGCTGGGCCAGCTGCCGCAGCTTGGCGTCGGCCTCGCGGTGCTCGCTCACATTGAGCGCCAGTCCGCTGGCGGCCACCAGCAGGATGCTGATCGCGGCAATCACGCCGATCCACGCCATGGTTTCGCGGATATCGGTCTCCGCCCGCGCATCGAGCTGGCGCAGGGTGCGCTCCACGTCGTCGAGATAGATGCCGGTGCCCAGCATCCAGTTCCACTCCGGCACGGCGACCACGTAACCCAGCTTGGGGGCCAGTTGCCGCGAGGAGGGCTTTTTCCACATATAGCGCACCGACCCGCCGCCGGAACGGGCCGCGGCGATCAGCTTCTGGATGGTGAGCGCGCCCTGCGGGTCCCGCAGGCTCCACAAATCCTGTCCGACCAGCTCGGGCTGGCGCGGGTGCATCAGATTGCGGCCTTGCAGGTCATAGAGGAAGAAGTAGCCGTCGGGGCCGTAGTCCAGGCGCGCCAAGGCCTGCATGGCGGCGTCACGGGTGGCCGCATCGTTGTGGCCCGAGCGCACCATCGGCGCGATCGCGCTTTGTGCCAGTTCTACGTAGTGACGCAGCTCGACTTCCTTGCTCTGCAGGTAGGCCGCCTCGACCAGGGCGCGCTCGTGGCTTGCCAGCTGGGTGGCCTGGTAACGCACGGCCAGCGCGATGCCGAACATGGCCACGGCGAGCGGCGCGACGGCCAATAACAGGATTTTCTGACGGAGTTTCATCGGGACCGGGGTAAACACGGATGACGCGCAAGCGGCATGCGAGCGTCGATCTACGTAGTAACACGCAGCATCGCTGCGTAGTTCCGCGCTTGTGCCGCCAGGGACGGGTGTCAATACTACACGCCGGACGCGCGCGCGCCGCTCAAGCGGCGTCATGCATGCGTCCTGCGCAGTGGGTGCGGCTAGCGTCAATGCTGTTTGCATCGCCCGCCTGCGACGACCAGATCCGGATCTTGCGAGACATACCGGGCGTCGACGGAGACATGGCTGGGACCATCCCGCCACCCACCCCTCCGCCCGCCGCCACCAGGGGACGCCGCCCAGGTGCCCCCCTTGCTTCCGGCACCTGCCGCCGCCGGCATTCCTAAAAATGGTCTGAGGAGACCCTCATCATGAATCGCATCGGGCAACACCTGGTGTGGCTGGCCGTCGCCATCCTTGGCGCCTTCGCCTTTGCCACCGTTGCACTGTCTCGCGGCGAAGCCGTCAGTGCCTTGTGGATCGTGGTCGCCGCGATCTGTATCTATCTGATCGCCTACCGCTACTACAGCAAGTTCATCGCCGAGAAGGTGATGCAGCTCGACCCCAAGCGCATGACGCCGGCCTGGCGGCATAACGACGGGCTGGACTACGTGCCGACCAACAAGGCCGTGCTGTTCGGCCACCACTTTGCCGCCATTGCCGGCGCCGGCCCGCTGGTGGGTCCCGTGCTGGCCGCGCAGATGGGCTATATGCCCGGCATGCTGTGGATCCTGGCGGGCGTGGTGTTTGCCGGGGCAGTGCAGGACTTCATGGTGCTGTTCATCTCCACGCGCCGCGACGGCCGCTCGCTGGGCGACCTGATCAAGTCCGAGATGGGCACGGTGCCAGGCATGATCGCGTTGTTCGGCTGCTTCATGATCATGATCATCATCCTGGCGGTGCTGGCGCTGATCGTGGTGAAGGCGCTGGCGGGCTCGCCCTGGGGCACGTTCACGGTGGGGGTGACGATTCCTATCGCCCTCTTCATGGGCATCTACACGCGCTACATCCGCCCGGGCCGCATCGGCGAGGTGTCGGTGATCGGCTTCGTGCTGCTGATGCTGGCCATCATCGGTGGCCAGTACGTGCATGAGAGCGCCGTGCTCGCGCCGCTGTTTACCTACGACGGCAAGGCGCTGACGTGGATGCTGATCATCTACGGCTTTATCGCTGCCGTGCTGCCGGTGTGGCTGCTGCTGGCCCCGCGCGACTATCTCTCCACTTTCCTGAAGATCGGTACCATCATCGCGCTGGCCATCGGCATCCTGATCGTGGCGCCGGAGTTGAAGATGCCGGCGTTCACCCAGTTCGCCAAGGGCGGCGGCCCGGTGTGGTCGGGCAACCTGTTCCCGTTCCTCTTCATCACCATCGCCTGCGGCGCGGTGTCGGGCTTCCACGCGCTGATCTCCTCGGGCACCACGCCCAAGCTGCTTGAGAGCGAAGCGCATATGCGCTTTATCGGCTACGGCGCGATGCTGGCCGAATCGTTCGTCGCCATCATGGCGCTGGTCGCGGCCTCGGTGATCGAGCCGGGTGTGTATTTCGCCATGAACAGCCCGGCAGCCGTGATCGGCACCTCGCCGGAATCGGTGGCCCAGGTGGTTTCGGGCTGGGGCTTCGTGATCACGCCGGATGTGCTGATCCAGACCGCCAAGGACGTTGGCGAGAACTCCATCATCTCGCGCGCCGGCGGCGCACCGACGCTGGCGGTGGGGATTGCCCACATCCTGCACCAGGTGGTGGGCGGCCAGGCCATGATGGCCTTCTGGTACCACTTCGCCATCCTGTTCGAGGCGCTGTTCATCCTGACCGCGGTGGACGCGGGCACCCGCGCCGGGCGCTTCATGCTGCAGGACCKGCTGGGCAGCTTCGTGCCCTCGTTCCGCCGCACCGACTCGCTGCCGGCCAACCTGATCGCCACCGCGCTGACCGTATCGTTCTGGGGCTACTTCCTGTACCAGGGCGTGGTCGACCCGCTTGGCGGCATCAACACGCTGTGGCCGCTGTTCGGCATCTCCAACCAGATGCTGGCCGCGGTGGCGCTGGTGCTCGGTACCTGCGTGCTGGTCAAGATGAAGCGCGGGCAGTACGCCTGGGTCACCCTGGTGCCCACCATCTGGCTGCTGATCTGCACGCTGACCGCTGGCTGGCAAAAACTGTTCGACGCCGATCCCAAGGTCAGCTTCCTGACCCACGCGGCCAAGTTCAGCGACGCCATCGCCCAGGGCAAGGTGCTGGCCCCGGCCAAGTCGATGGAGCAGATGCACCGCATCGTCTTCAACGACTACCTGGATGCCGGGCTATGCGCGTTGTTCATGTTCGTGGTGCTGTCGATCGTGTTCTACGGTTTCAAGACTGCGATGAAGGCCCGCGCGGAAAACCGGCCGACCGACCGCGAAACGCCGTTTGAACCGATGCCGGCTTCGGCTTCGGCGCAGCATTGAATGCGTGCGCTGGCCACCGGCCAGCGCTGACCCGAGAACAGGAGATCCATCATGCTTGAGCAACTTGGAACCATGGGACGCTACCTGGGCCAGTCCCTGCGCCTGATGGTGGGTTTGCCGGATTACCAGACCTATGTGGCGCACATGGAGGCCACCCACCCCGACCGCGAGCCCATGACCTACGAGGCGTTCTTTCGCGAACGGCAGGAGGCCCGCTACGGCGGGGGACAGGGAAAATGTTGTTGATCTGCACGTGGCACGCGGCTCACTCAAGGGGAAAATGCGAGTGCGCGTAGCCGCACAATAGTCCTAACCCCGTAGTAACTCCGCGCTTCACGCCGTTAAAGAACGGGCCGCCAATTCTGGCGGCCCGTTTTACGTTTCTGCAGCGGTTACAGGGCCTTACACGTGGTTACAGCAAGCTCGCGGCTACATCTCTACACTTGCGTCACAGTTGCTCAACCCAAGGAAGAAGAACATGTCTCGTCATCCCGTTCGCAGTTTCACCCTGGCCATCGCCCTGGCGGCATCCGCGCTGCCGGTGTTTGCGGGCGATATGAATAATGCCCTCGGCGGCGCACTCGGCGGTGTCGCCGGCGCGGCGGTCGGTGGCGCGCTTGGCGGCTCGACCGGTGCGGTGATCGGCGGCGCGGTTGGCGGCGGCGCAGGCGGCGCGGTCACGTCCAACCGCCGCGAGCGCACTGGCGCCATCATCGGCGGCGCGCTGGGCGGCGGCGCAGGCACGGCAGCGGGCAACGCCATGGGCGGGCGCACCGGCGGCCTGTTGGGGGCAGCGGTTGGCGGCGGTGCAGGCGCGGCGCTGGGCGGCAACGTCTCGCGCAGCAACTCCTACGCGGACGAACGCGGCCGCGGCTACCGCGATGACCGCTACTACCGCAGCGGCTACAAGCGCAAGCACGGCCGTGGCCACCACCATCACGACGACTGATCTGCCTGGCGCAGGCGGGGATCATCCCCCGCCCGCCGGCAGCCGGCCTGCGATGCCGGCAACAAGAACGGGCCATGACTGGCCCGTTTTTTTATGCCGTGATTGCCGTGATTTATGCGACGACGCAGCCCGAAAACCTCGCCGGGGGTATCATGCATCACCCAACACCCGTATGCATGCACAGCAAAAGCGGCGCCCCAAAACAAACACGCCCGTACCGGCGTGGTACGGGCGTGTCCTCCAGTAAGTACGGAGAAGGCACTTTCGCACCCTCCCCGTCGGCCTGTGGAGATCAGCCGAAAAGGGGTGGAACCGCCACAAGACGCGGTTCCCGCCGACAGGACGCCTGAATTACAGGGTGGCGGCGCCGTCGCTGAATACGTCGAACTTGCCGGCCTTGGCGCCGTCGGTGTACGGGTCGAACTTGCCAACGCGGGCACCGTCCGTGAACGCGTCAAACTTGCCGGCACGGGCGCCGTCGGTGAAGCTGTCGAACTTGCCAGCCTTGCCGCCGTTGCTATAGACCGAGGTCTGGGTGGCGCGGGCGCCATCGGTGTACGGGTCGAACTTGCCGGCCTTGGCAAAGGCGGGGGCGGCGGTCAGGGTGGCTGCGAGCGTGGCGGCAGCGGCGATCAGGGCGAAACGTTGGCTTTTCATGATTGAATCCTTTCCACAGGCAGGACACCTAGTCTTCTCAGCAGCCTTCGCTGCAATGCGGCATCCGATGGCGTCATATTAGGCATTTCCCTGATATGAATAAATATTGCCGCCGACAATGATTAGTTGTAGTTTCAACAATAAATAACCCACTTTCCGTAAAAATTCGCGGGCAAGACTGGAGACTATGTCATGGACCGGCTGCAATCGATGCGCGTCTTTTCCAAAGTGGTCGAACTGGGCAGCTTTGCTCGTGCGGCGCAACAATTGGAAATGTCCAATGCGGTAGTCACGCGCTATGTGGCCGACCTGGAGAGCCACCTTGGCACGCGGTTGCTGAACCGCACCACCCGCAGCCTGTCGCTGACCGACGCCGGGGAGACCTACCTGCAGCGTTGCCAGCAGATCCTGGAGGACGTGGAGGAGGCCGAGGCCGTGGTGACGGCGCGCAGCCAGTCGCTCTCCGGCACGCTGCGGCTGGTCACGCCGGTGATGTTCGGGCTGCACTTGCTGCCGGACACGCTGGCGCGCTTCCAGGCCCTGTACCCGGAAGTGGTGTTCGACGTGCTGCTATCGGACCGTATCGTCGATATCGTGGAAGAGGGCCGCGACGTGGGCGTAGTGCTGTCGGACCTGGGGCTGGGTTCGCACCTGGTGGCACGCCCGCTGATCTCTGCCGAGATCATCCTGTGCGCCTCGCCAGGCTACCTGCGCCAGCACCCGCCGCTGCGCCACGCGCACGAGCTGACCAACCACCGCTGCATCGCGATGCGCATCCCCACCGCTGAGCATGAATGGACGCTGTCGGGCCCGGAGGGCGAGGTGACGGTGCCGATCCGCCCGGGCCTGCTGTGCAGCAATGCCGAGTTGGCGCACCAGGCGGCACTGGCCGACATGGGTGTGGCGATGCTGTCGTCCTACCTGGCGCGCCCCAATATCGAGGCGGGGCGGCTGACGCACATCCTGCCGCAGTACCAGTTGCCCAAGCGCGATATCAGCGTGGTCTACCCGAGTCGCAAGTTCCTGCCGACCAAGGTCCGCGCCTTTATCGATTTCCTGCTCGAAGAGGGCAAGATCCGCAGCGACAACCAAGAAGGAGAGCGCAGGATCGAAGGGTAGTAAAGGTAAAGGGAAGGGAAGCGCGGAGCGCGCGGCGCCCGCCCGGCGCCCGCGC
>NZ_JBFRDD010000058.1:0-49357 GCF_052113425.1 Cupriavidus sp. YAF13 | reverse complement strand
CTTTATAACTTGTAAGCTAAAAGACCGAAGTCTTCCGCATCCGCTATCAAGCGCCCACACTTATCGGTTGTTTGTTTGTTAAAGAACTGGCCACGGTTCGCTTTGCTTACCGCGTCGCTGCGTTTGCTGCAGCAGAGAAACGAGAYTATAAAGAATTATCTGCGTTTCATCAATACTTTTTTAATCTTTTCTTGCTCGGGTTAGATTCGCTACGCGCTCTTCTCACCTTTCCTGCCATCCCCGCAACCTTCGCCCGTCTGCTTTGCAGCTGAGCGTTGTACTGCGGAAGGGGGCGAATACTAAGCTGTCGGCACGGTGCTGGCAAGTCTTTTCTGGAAAATTTAGTCGGCACAAAAAAAGCGCCCCAAAGCGCACAATCGAGCATCAAACCTCGGGGCTGACCGGCTTCCGCTAAAATTCGCCTTCACTCCTCACCTCTTCACAACAGAACACTATGGGATTCGAACAACTTGCTGCGCTGAAAGCGCAGCTGGCGCAACAGGCCAAACCCAAGCCGGCGGCCAAGCCCACACGCGCCCGCCCATCCGCGCAAGCGGCCCAGTCGAAACCGGTGGATCCTGTTGTACGGAACATCGGGCGGCTTCAAAAGCGCTTCCCCCTGGCCTTCCCTAAGAACCCTGCGCCAAAGCGAGCGTTGAAAGTCGGCATCTTCGACGATCTGCTTGGCTACGCTAGCGAGCTGGGCTTGCAAGAGGCGGAGTTGCGCGAAGCCATCAAGACCTGGTGCCGCGGGACCCGTTACAAGGCATGTCTCACGGAAGGCGCTGCGCGAGTGGACCTCAACGGCGCCGACGCAGGCTCTGTCACGCAGGCGGAAGCCACGCGCTTCAAGAAATAAGCGGCGGCGGTGGCGCGGCAGATGCGGACTGGCATAGGGCTATAAAGCTATAAGGCTAGAAGGCTTGCCGCACGATTTACTCTGGCTGCCGCTCTGCCCCCTTCGCCTCGCGGCAGCGCTCGATCAGCCTCAGCACCGTAGGCGAGCGCTCGTTCTTGCGATGGACCACGGCCAGTTGCGACACCACGTCGTTGCGGGCCAGCGGCTTGAATACCACGTCGGGCGGGGCGAACGCGCGCATCGAGGCGGGGATCAGCGCCACGCCAAACCCGGCCGCCACCATGCTGATGATGGTAGCCATCTGGGTCGACAAAGCCTCTACGCGTGGCTGGAAGCCGGCATTGCCGCAGATGGCGAGCGTGATGGCGTAGAAGCCCGTACCGTGCTCGGTATGCGTGCAGATAAAGGTCTCGTCGCGCAGCGTGGCTACGTCGACGCGGGCGCGGCCAGCCAGCGCATGGGTGGCGTGCAAGGCCACCACGACGGCTTCGGACGCGATGTCGAACAAGGCCAGCCCTTCTGGCAGGGACCGCAGCGGTGGCCGGATAAAGCCGATATCGAGTTCGCCACGTGCCACCGCTTCGAGCTGGGCCGGCATGTCCATCTCCCGCATGGCAAGCCGCACGGCCGGATGATCCTGGCGAAAACGATAGACGAGCCTTGGCAGCAAGCCTGACAACGCGGCCGACGCCACATACCCGATGGCAGCGCCGCCGACATCACCCCGGCTGGCACTGGCCGTGACCAGCCCGGCATGCTGGACCTGGCGCAGCACACCCATTGCTTCCTCGTAAAAAACGGCACCCACCTCGGTCAGCGCAATGCGGCGCTTGCTGCGCGAGAGCAGCGGCGCGCCCGCCTCTTGTTCGATCCACCGGAACTGCTGGCTCAACGCCGGCTGCGATATGCCCAGGCGCTCCGCCGCGCGGCCAAAGTGCAGCTCCTCGGCCAGCGCGGCAAAGTATCGGTAGTGTCGGAGTTCGAGGTTCATCGCGATAGCCCGCTTTCAATATAAGCGCAGCTTATCAACAATTAAGCTTTGCGCACTTGAACCTATCAAAGCCTGCGCCGCATGATGCATGACTTGGCGGCTGCGCCGCGTCACGTATCGGGAGCAAGTCGGGCATGGGATTGGTCAACAAACGGGTAGCAAGCTGCGCAGAGGCCATCGCCGACCTGCGCGACGGCGCCACCGTGATGGTGGGCGGCTTCGGCAGCGCGGGCCTGCCCGACGGCCTGATCGCCGCAGTGCTGGCGCACGGCGCGCGGGATCTCACGGTGATCTCCAACAACGCCGGCTACGACGGCGAAGGCGTGGCGAGCCTGATCGAAGCCCGGCGCATGCGCAAGCTGGTCTGCTCCTACCCGCTGACAGCGGGCGCCACGGCGTTCCGCGACGCTTACCGGCGCGGCGAGATCGAGCTGGAGCTGGTGGCGCAGGGCACGCTGGTGGAGCGCATTCGCTGCGCCGGAGCCGGGCTGGGCGGCTTCTACTGCCCCATCACGGCCGGGACGATCCTTGCCCAAGGCAAGGACACGCGGGAGATCAACGGTGTGCCGCACGTGCTGGAGCTGCCGCTGCATGCGGACTTTGCGCTGATTCGCGCACGCCATGCGGATCGCCTTGGCAACCTGGACTATCACCTGGCGGGCCGCAACTTCAACCCCATCATGGCCACGGCGGCGCGCGTGGTGGTGGCGGAGGTGGAGGCGATGGTCGAGGCCGGCGCGATGAACCCCGAACATATCGTGACGCCCGGCATCTTTGTCCACCGCGTCGTCACCGCTAACGCCAACAAGCCACAAGCCGGGAGCCAGCCATGAAGCGATGGAACAGGGAACAGATCGCCCGGCGCGCGGCGCAGGACATCCGGCCGGGCGCCTACGTCAACCTGGGCATCGGCCTGCCGACGCTGGTCGGCGACATGATCCCGCGGGAGCGCGAGGTCTTCCTGCATAGCGAAAACGGCATCCTGCATCTCGGGCCACGCCCGCCGCTGGGGCAGGAGAACCCGGACCTGATCAATGCCAGCAAGCAGCCGGTGACGCTGCAGCCTGGCGCGGCCATCTTCGATTCCGCGCTGAGCTTCGCGATGATGCGCGGCGGCCACCTGGATCTGGCCATCCTTGGCGCCTACGAAGTGGCGGAGAACGGCGACCTGGCCAACTGGAGCCGCGGCGACCCGAACACGCCGCCCGCGGTGGGCGGCGCCATGGAGCTGGCCTTCGGCGCGCGCGAGGTCTGGGTGCTGATGGAACACACCACGCGCGACGCTCGCCCGCGCCTGTTGCACCGCTGCACGCTGCCGTTGACGGCAAGCGGTGTGGTCAGCCGCATCTATACCGACCTGGCGGTGATGCGCGTGACGCCCAGCGGCTTGCGCGTGGAGGCCATGGCCGAGGGCATGACCTTCGGCGAGTTGCAGGCGCTGACCGAGGCGCGGCTGCTAGCCTAGCGCCATCGGCAAATCAGCAATTCAGCGGCTGGACACTACCCGCTCGATCCACGCGATGAACACCGCGACCACTTCCTCGCGGTTGGTCTCGTTCAACGTTTCATGCCGCGCCCCGCCGAACACGTGGGACGACACATCGGCCTGCCCTGCCGCGCGGTAGCGGCTGACCAGCGGCTCGAACCATGCCAGGTGATGGTTGACCGGATCCGCATCGCCGGTGAACAGGTACATCGGCAACGCCGGACGGATACGGCGCAGCGTATCCGGCTCGGCCAGGCGCGCGCACTCGGTGAACATCGAGGCGCGCGATGCCGGCGTCACGGTGAACCCGCACAACGGATCGGCCAGATACGCATCCACCTGGGCGGGGTCGCGGCTGAGCCAGTCGAATGGCGTGCGGCCATCCGGCACCCCGGCGTTCATGTCTTCCAGCTTGAATCCCGCCTGCGCCGCTGCCAGCATCAGATCCACCGCGGTGGTACCCGACAGCGACACGCCGTCGAGCAGATCGCTGTGCGCAACCAGGTAGCACTGCGCTGCGAACGAGCCCATGCTGTGGCCAAACAGGATCAGCGGCACCCCGGGATGCTGCGCGCGTGCGTGCCGGCTGAGCACGGCCATGTCGTCCGCCAGCGCGGCGAAGCCACGCGGGCCGAAGTCGCCAAGCTTGTCCTGCGCGGCTGCATCGGCGCCGTGTCCGCGATGCTCGCTGGCGTAGACCACGTAGCCCGCGCGCACCAGCGCGTCGGCCAGGGGCCGGTAACGCAGCGCATGCTCGCCCATGCCATGCGCGATCTGGACCACGGCACGCGGCGCGACGCCGCCCTGCCAGCGGTGGACCTCGATCTTGTGATCGTCATTCGAATCGAGACGAAAGTGGAGGTAGGGTTCCGATGTCTGCATGCCAAGCCCTCGGTTAACGCCGGCCGTATCGGGAGTGACGGTTGCGGCGCAGACATCGTACGCAAGTGGGTGCGTTCAGGCTATCGGGGTTGCTCCGCCCTGCCGCTGTGGGGAATGGCAGAGGTAGTAGTAAGCTGCCCGGCGCAGGCCGGGACGCTCGCCGCGCGGTCACCCCAGCCGCTTGATCACCGTCTCGGCAAACTGCAAGGTCGAGGCCGAGCCCTTGAGGTCGCCGGTTTTCACCTGGTCCTGGTTGAGCGCCAGGTCGATCGCCTGGCGCAGCCGCGCCGCCAGGTCCTGGCGGCCCACATGCTCGAGCATCAGGCCGGCGGCCAGCATCAGCGAGATCGGGTTGGCGATGCCCTTGCCGGCGATGTCCGGCGCGGAGCCGTGCACGGCTTCGAAGATGGCTGCCGTCTCGCCGATATTGGCGCCCGGCGCCATGCCCAGCCCGCCGACAAGGCCGGCGATCTGATCGGACAGGATGTCGCCGAACAGGTTGGTACAAAGCAGCATGTCGAACTGCCAGGGATTGAGCACGAGCTGCATGGCGCAGGCATCGACGATGCGATCATCCATCTCCACGCGGCCAACGTAGTCCTGCGCCACCTCGCGCGCGGCCTCCAGGAAGATGCCGGTCAGCGCCTTCAGGATATTGGCCTTGTGCACCACGGTGATCTTCTTGCGCTGGTTCTTGACCGCATACTCGAACGCAAAACGGGCGATGCGCCGGCAGGCGTCGCGCGTATTGGTGCCGGTGGACACGGCCACCGCATGCGGGTCATCGCCCACGGCGATGTAGTAATCGTGCGCCACGTAGAAGCCGCCCACGTTCTCGCGCACCAGCACCAGGTCGATATCCTCGAAGCGGCCTGGCACCAGCGTGCGCGCGGGCCGTACGTTGGCAAAGAGGTTGAAGGCTTCGCGCAGCCGCACATTGACCGAGCGGAAGCCCCCGCCCACCGGCGTGGTCAGCGGGCCCTTGAGCGCCAGGCCTGTGCGGCGGATGCTCTCGAGGGTGGCCTCCGGCAGCGGATCACCGCCCTGGTCGATGCCCGCCATGCCAGCCTGCTGCACGTCCCAGGAAAACGGCGCCCCCAGCGCGTCCAACACCTTGACGGTGGCTTGCACCACTTCCGGGCCAATGCCGTCGCCCGGGATCAGGGTAGCGGCGATCTGGTTGCGTGCTGGTTGTTCCATATGCGATTCCTCTCAACAGTTGAATGTCCGCGTTCGCAGAGCATGCAACGCGGGGGCATTTCTGTCTAGCGCGGATCATGTCAGGCGAGCGGGATCGCGCTGCCGGAAGGGAATCTTGTGGAACGAGCTATCACATATGGCCGCTTGTCTTCATGCAGCGCGCTGCGGGGTAGCCGGCTCGCGCCGAATAGCCACGCCGCGCGCTTAGGCGTTGATCACGCCGCCTGCGTGGCCGCTTTGGCTTCCTGGTATGCGGCGTACAACTTCTTGAACACCGGGCCGGGCTCGCCATCGCCGATGGTCTTGCCGTCGATGGTGACCACCGGCAGGATCTCCTTGCTGGCCGAGGTCAGCAGCACCTCATCCGCGCCCATCACCTCGTCCTGCGAAATGCGGCGCGCTTCCAGCGAGATATCCAGCGCCGCGCACAGCTCCTCCATCCAGCCGTAGCGGATCCCTTCCAGGATCAGGTTGTCCTTCGGCGGCGCCGAGACCCGGCCCTTGCTGACCACCCAGACGTTGGACGCGGAGGCCTCGGTCAACATCCCGTCGCGAAACTGGATGGTCTCGGTGGCGTCGTTCTCCACCGCGTTCTGCGCCGCCAGCACATTGCCCAGCAGCGAGGTGGATTTCACCTGGCAGTGCAGCCAGCGCTTGTCCTGCGCTGTCACGCAGGACACGCCCTTCTCGCGCATGGCCGCCGAGGGCAGCGACATCGGGTTGGTCATGATGAGCACCGTCGGCGTCACCGTCTTCGGGAAGGCATGGGTGCGCCGCGCCACGCCGCGCGTGACCTGGATGTACACCATCTGGTCGGCGAGGCCGTTGGCCTGCACCACACGGTCGATCAGCGCCATCCACTGCGCGTCGGCGTGCGGGTTGGGGATGCCGATGGTGTCCAGGCTGCGCGCCAGCCGCGCCAGGTGCTGCTGCAGGCGGAACGGCTTGCCGGCATAGATAGGGACCACTTCATACACGCCATCGCCAAAGATAAAGCCGCGATCCAGCACGGGGACGCGGGCTTCGGACAGGGGCGTGAGCTCGCCGTTGAGATAGACGATTTCTTCGTTCATGGTGGGTAGGGTAAGGCTGGCGGGCGCCGGGGCCTGGGTTGCAGTACGGGTGCGCACTGGAAGAATGCATGCATTCTTCCACAAGGCGCGGGGGCAGCCTATGCAAAATCGGCATGACCTTGGCCTGCTCCGCCGCCCGGCCCCGCAGCCATGGCGTTCAGCTTGCGCCCCCAGCCCTCACGCCGCGCCCGGCAGCCATCCGTGCGCCCGATACCAGGCAATGACATCGCGAACCGTGTGATCCACGGGCCGGAAGCCCAAGCCAAGCTCGCCCTCGCTTTTGGCATGGCTAAAGCGTGTCCGGTCCGCTTCCTTCACCATCAGCCGCACGGTTGCAAGGCTGAGCAGGATCGGCTTGCCGCTGACCCGGGCGTAGATCTCCTGCACGCAGGCCAGCGCAAACAACAACGGCACGGGCAGCGCGCGCTTGGGCGTTGCCACCCCCGCGGTGCGTCCGATCAGCGGGATCAGCTCGCGCATGGTCATATGCCGGCCCGCCGCGAGATAGCGCTCGCCACGCCGCCCGCGCAGCGCCGCGGCAATATGGGCCTGTGCGACATCGCGGGCGTCGACCACGGAAAAGCTCCCTGGAACCAGGCCCGGCAAGCGGCGCATTACCGTATCGAGCGCGACTTGTCCGGCTGACGTCGGCCCGATATCGCCCGGCCCCCACATCCAGCCGGGCAGCACGAACGTGGCATGCATCTCGGGGGCATTCTCGAGGAAAGCCAGGACGGCGCGGTCGCCCAGGATCTTGCTGCGATAGTACTCATCGGCGTCGGCGGGATCGCGCACATGCGTTTCATCGATCACCGAACCCGGCGCGCCATTGAGCACGGCGATGGACGAGGTCTGCACGAAGCGGCGCACGCCCGCCGCATGGGCTTGCGCGATCAGGGCGGCCGTGCCGTCGACATTGATGCGCCTGAGCGTTTCCCAGTGACTGCCACCCTTGTAGTTGTCGCGGAAGAACGCGGCGGTATGGAACACCACATCGCAGCCGTGCATGGCCGGGGCGAACGCCTCGACATCGGCCATGTCGCCAACCACGAACTCCACACCCGCGAGATCGCCGAATTGCTGCCTGGCCTTTTCCGCCGAGCGCACCAGCGCCTTGACCGCGACACCGCGGCCCCGCAGTTCGCGGACAAGATTGTTGCCGAGCAGACCGGTGGCACCGGTCACGAAAGCGGTTTGCAAGTTCATGGACAGGCCTTTATCTCGAAGGTCATATGAAATCTAGATATCGATTGATATCCTTTATGATAACAGTTGAAGTCCCAAATGCAATCGATACGGCAATCCCTCTCGCCATGCCCAATGCCACGCCCAGTACCACGCCAATGAAGCAACCCACCCCGCGCAAGCGCCTGAGCCGCGAGCAAAGCCAGGCGCAGACCCGCGAGCGCCTGCTTGAGGCCGCGCGCAGCTTGTTTATGCAGCGTGGCTTCGGCGGCACGTCGATCCGGGATATCGCGGAGGAAGCGGGGTATTCGCAGGGGGCGTTCTATTCGAACTTCCCGGACAAGGAGGCGCTTTTGCTCGATCTGCTGCGCGGCCATATGGAGGCCGAGGCAAAGCAGCTGGCAGCGGTGTTCGACACGGCGGAGCACGCCGGCGCAGAGGTGCTCGCGGGCCTGGATGCCTGGGCCGCGGCGCTCCATGCGGATGCCGACTGGGCCATGCTATCGATCGAGCTGCAGATGCATGCCAATCGCAGCCCGTCGTTTGCCAGCGTTTACCGCGCGGTCTGCGAGACGCACCGCGGCGAACTCGGCGGCTTGATCGAGCGCCTGTTCCGCCATCTGGGCCGCGTGCCGCCAGCCCAGCCGGAAGAGCTGGCCGCGGGTTTCATGGCGCTCGCCCATGGCCTCGCGCTGCAACGGGGCACGACAAGCGCCGACCCGACGGGCCGGATGCTGATGCTGTTCCTGCGCGGCCTGCTGGCGAGCGCGCAGGTGGCTGGCGAAGCGGCCGATGCCAGTCATCCGGCAAAGCGTGGCCGCGCAAGCCGGTAGCCCTTAGCCGGACGCCCGCTGCCCGGGCGCACCGCACCCGGGCAGCGACGCGCTCAATCGTCGAAGTCCCACATCCGGTGCAGGTCCAGGCGTAGCCGGCTATCGGCCTCCAGCGCATCGACCAGGGCCACGCGTTCGGCCAGCGTGGTATCGGCCAAGGTACGCCGGACCATCAGCAGTTCGCTCAGGCCGGTTTCCCCCGCCTTGTAGGCCCGGCCGGTGCGTGCCGCGGCGCTGCGCTGTAGCGCGAGCGCTTCGGCCTGCGCCACGGCTGCGGCGCGCTTGCCTTCCAGGCCGCGGTACAGCACCTCGAACTCGGCGCCGATCCTGCGCTCCACCGCCACCCGGCTGCGGGCGGCCGCCTGCGCGTCGGCCGCTGCCGCCACCGCCGCCGAACGCCGGTGCGCGGAGCCAAGCGGCATGCTGATGCTCACGCCGGCAATCCGCTCCGCGCCGCCGCGCTCCACCGTGAAGAACACGCCCACGGTCGGGTCCGGCTTGCGCTCCAGGTCGGTGCGCCGGGCCTGCCGCTGGGCTTGCGTCTCCTGCGACTGGGCGAGGCGAAACTCGTGGCTGTCCTCCACATAGCGGCTGCGCAGCGCATCGGCGGGGTCGTCCGGCAACGCCTGCAGGCGCACATCCGCCGGCAGGCCGCCGGGCACGCCCAGGCCCGGGAAGCGCACCCGCAACTCGGCTAGCGCCGCCGCCTCCGCCGCGCGCGCGCTGGCCAGCGTGGCGGCGGTGCGGGCGCGCTCGGCCAGCAGAAGCTCATGGTCCATGGGTGCCGCATCGCCGGCCTGCACCCGGCGCGCAGTGACGGCCGCCAGCTCGCCCGCCAGGCTGTCGTCGCCCTGCGCCGCCAGCCGCGCCTGCTGCGCGCGCAGTGCCCCGAACCACAGCGACAGGATCTGCCGCGAGACTTCATGGCGTGCATCCATCACAGCGAGCTGGCCCGACTGCGCCGTGGCATCGGCCAGTTCGCCATCGGCGTCGGCCTTGCCCCATAGCCGCAGCGGGCGCTCCAGCGCCAGTTGCCCTTCGGCAAACCGGTCGGACGGCTCGCGCACCTGGCGGCGCTGCCCGATGGCCCGCACCACGGCCTCGGCAGTGCCGGCACGGATGCCATCCGCCCGGGCCAGCACCGCATCGCGGCGGGCCTCGGCCATCTGCACGTCCGGCGACTGGCCAACGGCGTCGCGCACGGCGGACTCAAGCGGCAGCACGCCAGCTTCAGCCGGCATGGCTGCTTGCGCCCGGGCGACGCCCGGCATCCCGGCGGCCGCGATCATGACAGCCGCGGCTGCCATCTTGCTCATTGCGCCTCTCTTTGCGCCTCTCATTGCGCCGCTCATTGCGCCTCTCCTTGTGCCATGCGGCCTTGCTTGTCCTCGCGCGACCGCGCCACGCCAAAGCGCTCGAACAACAGCGGCAACAGCAGCAAGGTCAGTGCGGTGGAGCTGACCAGGCCGCCCGAGACGACGATGGCCAGCGGGCGCTGGATCTCAGAGCCGGGCCCGCTGGCAAGCAGCAAGGGAATCATCCCCAGCGCCGTGATGCAGGCGGTCATCAGGACCGGCCGCAAGCGGTCGCGCACGCCGGTGCGCACCGCTTCGGCCATTGGCCACCCTTCCTCCAGCAAGGTATTGAAATGCGAAACCAGCACCACGCCGTTCAGCACGGCAATGCCCAGGAGCGCGATAAAGCCCACCGAGGCGGGCACCGACAGGTACTCGCCCGCCACCCGCAGCGCGGCGATGCCGCCCACCAGCGCGAACGGAATATTGGCGATGACGAGCGCCGCCTGGCGGATCGAGCGGAAGGTCAGCATCAACAGCAGGAAGATGGCGCCCAGCGCCAGCGGCACTACCAGCGCAAGGCGCGCGGCGGCGCGCTGCTGGTTCTCGAACTGGCCCCCCCAGGCCACGCGCAATCCCTTGGGCAGTCCGGACAGGCCCGCCACGGCCGTTTGCGCCTCCTGCACGAAGCCGGTCAGGTCGCGTCCTTCCACGCTGACCTGGATCACCGCAAAGCGCCCACCGTCTTCGTGGTTGATGCGCACCGGCCCTTCCACGCGCCGCACCTGTGCCAGGGAGGTGAGCGGCCAGGACGTGCCGTCCGGCGCCGTCACCTGCAAGCTGGTGAATGTCTCCGGCGTCTGCCGCAGGCTATCGCTGCCACGCAGGATCAGCGGCGTGCGCACGGTGCCCTCCGGCACGATGCCGATCCGGTCGCCCTCCACCTGCGCGCGCAGCAACGCTTGCAGCGCATCGCCGGAGAGCCCTGCGCGCCCGACGGCGGCGCGGTCCAGCGCGAGCGTGAGGTACTGCACGCCCTCGTTGCTGGGCGCGATCACTTCGGCCGCGCCGGGGATCTTGCGCACGCGCGCGGCGATGGCCTGCGCCGCGGTGTCGATCGCGCCGAGATCAGCGCCGAACACCTTGATCGCCACGTCGCCGCGCGTGCCGGTCAGCATCTCCGAGACGCGCATCTCGATGGGTTGCGTGAAGCCATACACCACGCCCGGGAAACGCTCCATGACGCGGCGGATGGCGATGGCGATGTCTTCCTTGCTGCCGCGCCACTGGTCCTTTGGCTGCAGCACGAGGAAGGTGTCGGTCTCGTTCAGCCCCATCGGATCGAGGCCGAGATCGTCTGAGCCGGAGCGCGCCACGATCGAGCGGATCTCCGGCACCTCGGCCAGCAGCGCCTGCTGCACCCGCAGGTCCAGGTCCACCGAGGTGGCCAGCGAGACCGACGGCGCCTTCTGCAGCTGCACGATCATGTCGCCCTCGTCCATGGTGGGCATGAAGGTCTTGCCCACCGACAGGTAGAGCGCCACCGCCAAGGCCAGCGCCACACCCGCCGAGGCAAAGACCGCGCGCGGATGCCGCCCGCTCCAGTCCTGCAGCCGGGCAAAGCCGCGTGCCACCTTGCGCATCAGGTACGGCGTCTCGTCCGCATGCGCGCGCAGCAGCAGCGACGCCAGTGCCGGCACCACGGTGAAGGCGATCGCCACCGACGACGCCAACGCCAGCACGATGGTCAGCGCCACCGGGCCAAACAGCTTGCCCTCCAGGCCTTGCAGCGACAGCAGCGGCAGGAACACGATCGCGATGATCGACACCCCGGCCAGCATCGGCACCGCCACGCTGGCGACAGCATGGCGGATCACCGCGCCGCGCAGCGCCGGGTCGGACTTGCGTTCGTGCGCCTTCGCCAACGCGGATTCGATGTTCTCCACCACCACCACCGCCGCGTCCACCAGCATGCCCAGCGCAATCGCCAGGCCGCCAAGGCTCATCAGGTTGGCGGTCAGCCCCACGTAGCGCATCAGCAGGAAGGTCGCCAGCATCGACAGCGGCAGGGTTGCCGCCACCACCAGCGCCGCGCGCAGGCCGCCGAGAAACAGGTACAGCGTCACCACCACCAGCAAGCTGGCCTCGATCAAGGCCCGCACCACGGTATTGGCGGCACGCGTGACCAGTTCACCCCGGTTGTAGAACACGTGCGTGGACATGCCCTTGGGCAGCTGCGGCGCCAGCGCATCCAGCCTGGCCTGCACGTCGGCGACCAGCTGGCGGGCATCGGCGCCGCGCAGGGCCAGCACCAGCCCCTGCACCGCTTCACCGCGGCCGTCCTTGCTGACCGCGCCGTTGCGCGTAGCCACRCCGAGCCTGACGGTGGCCACATCGCCCACCGTCACCAGCGGCATGCCGTTGCGCCCGCCCGGCGCGGCAACGGCCACCTGGCGCAGGTCTTCCACGCCGCGCACGCCGCCTTCGACGCGCACCACCCAGTTCTCGTCGCCCTGCTCCACCCGGCCGGCGCCGTCGTTGCGGTTGTTGGCGTCGAGCGCCTGGCGCAGTTGCTCCAGCGTGACGGCGCGGGCGCGCAGCCGCGCCGGATCGGGGATGACCTCGTAGCTGCGCACCTCGCCGCCCAGCGCGTTGACATCCGCCACGCCGGGCACGGTGCGCAAGGCCGGGCGCAGCACCCAGTCCAGCACGCGGCGCCGCTCGGCCAGCGAGAAGGCATCCCCCTCCACCGTGAACATGAACATCTCGCCCAGCGGCGTGGTGATCGGCGCCAGCCCGCCGATGGCGTTGGGCGGCAGGTCGCGCAACAGGCCGGCGAGCCGCTCGGACACCTGCTGGCGGGCCCAGTAGCTATCCACGCCTTCCTCGAAATCGACCGTCACGTCGCTGATGCCGTACTTGGACACCGAGCGGACGATGGTCTTGTGCGGGATGCCCAGCAGTTCCTGCTCGATCGGCGTGGAAACGCGCTGCTCGACTTCCTCCGGCGTCATGCCGGGGATCTTCAGGATGACCTTGACCTGGGTGGGCGAGATGTCCGGAAAGGCATCGATGGGCAGCTTCAAGTAAGCCCACGCTCCGGCCACAGCCAGCACGCAGGCGGCAATCAGCACCAGCGCCCGCTGGCGCAGGGAGAATTCGATCAGGCCGGCCAGCATCACTGGCCTCCCGCGAGCATGCCCTTGAGCGCGCCCACGCCGGCCACCGCCACGCGCGTGCCGGCCGGCAGCGGGCCGCGCACGGTCGCGGCGGCATCGTCCACGGCTTCGACCACCACGGTCTGGTAGCGCACGCCGGTCTTGGTCGCCACGAACACGCCCGGCGTGCCGCGCCAATACGTCAGCGCCATGGCCGGCACCCGTACGCGGCCCGCGCCGGTGGCGTCGGGTGTGCTACGCAAGTGCACGATCACATTCACGCTCTCGCCGGCCTGCAGGCTGCCGCGCTTGTCCAGCACCGCGCGCACGCGCACGGCGGCGGTGCCGTCGCTTGCCGGCACCACGCCGGCCACCGTGCCGGTGGCGCCGCGCTGGCGCACCTCCACGCGCTCGCCGCCCGCCGGAGCGGGCACATCGCGGCCAACCAGCAGATCCAGTTCCAGCGCGGTGGGATCCACGATGCGGAACAACGGCGCGGCGCCTTCCACGCGCGTGCCGGGCACGGCGTTGACCTCGGCAATCAGCCCGGCACGGCCGGCCACCAGTTGCGGCTCACCCGAGCCGCTGGCGAACACGATGCCCGCGGCAGCCATCTCGGCCTCGCGGGCGCGCACCATCGCCGCGCCTTCCGCCGCGCGTGCCTGCGTGGCGTGCCAGCGGCTGCCCGGGATGATGCCGTCGTCGTGCAAGCCGCGGTCCCGCGCCAGCGCCAGGCGGGCCAGGTTGGCCTGCGAGCGCGCTTCCGACAGCGCACGCCCGGCCTCGAACAGTTGCGGGCTGGCAAAGGCGGCCAGCGGCTGGCCGGCGCGCACCGCCTGGCCGATCGACACCAGCACGCGCGAGACCATGCCGGCATAGGGCGCCGCAACCACGTACTGCGCATCGGGCTTCAGCACCACGCGAGCGCTGGCGCCGGTCTCCAGCTGCGCGGCACCGGCGACCGGATCAAACCGCACGCCGAGCGCGCGGGCCTGTGCATCGGACAACGCCAGTACCTGCGCGCGGGCCATGCCAATGGGGAACAGCGTCGACGCGACCAGCGCGCCAACGAAAACAACTCGACGGGAAAACATGCCTGACTCCAAAGCAGGATGGAAGCCCCCGGCACGCCGTGATCAGCCTCGATCAGGCGCGCGAGCGTGCACCGCCGGCGTGGCCGGCAGGGGAATCAGGAAGCGAAGGGCGGGGCGTGCGCGGGGGGTGGCCTGCTGTCGCTGCCACGCCATCGGGGCGGCGTGCGCTGGCGCCACGGCAAGCGCCGGAACACCGGCAGCGGCCGCGCGGCAAACAGCAGGAACGCGAAGACCAGGCCGATCAGCACATCGGCGGCCTGCACGTGGAGGGAAAAGGCAATGGGGCCGATGGCGGTCTGCACATCGACCTCAAGCGGCTCGACCGCGATCAGCGCGGCGGAACCTGTGGGCAAAGGGGATGAAGCGGAAGGAGAATAAGAATTAACCGCACCTTGGAGCGCCGTGTGCACATGCAGGCCATGGAGTTTCGGGGTTCCGAGATGGCCGTGCAGAAGCGGGGTGAGGAGCTGCATTGCAAACAGCAACAGCAGCAAGGCTCCCCGCAAGAAGGAGGGGCGGTCTGCGCGAAACATGGCGCGATTGTAGCGGAGTTTGAGGCGGCGCCGCGCAGCGGGAGCACGGACCCGGCCACCGCCAAACCCGCTCACTTCACCGCGCCCACGGTAAAACCCGCGACAAAGCGGTCGACGAACAGGTTGTAGAGCACGGCTACCGGCACGCTGACGACCAGGCAGGCGCCCATCAGGGAGCCCCAGAAATAGACATCCCCACGCACCAGGAAGGTCGGCACGCCAACGCTGACGGTGTACTGTGACGAACTGGTGATAAAGGTGAGGGCATAGACGAATTCCTGCATCACCAGCGTCAGCGTGAATATGACTACGGTCAGGATGCCGGCCGACGACAGCGGCACCACCACCTTCAGGAAGGCGCCGAAGCGGCTCAGCCCGTCCATCATCGCCGCCTCTTCGATATCGCGCGGCACCGCCTTGAAAAACCCCATCATCAGCCAGGTGCAGAAAGGCACGGTGAAACTCGGGTACACCAGCACCAGCGACCACAGCGAATCCTGCAGGCCGAGCGCGCCGATGATGCGGGAGAAGGGAATGAACAGGATGGTGGGCGGGATCAGGTAGGTCAGGAAGATGGCGATCGCCAGCTGCCGCCCGCGGCTGCCTGCCAGCCGGGCCAGGCTGTAGCCGGCCGGCACCGCCAGCAGCAAGGTGATGGCCACCACCATCGCCCCCACCAGCAGCGTATTGGCGATCCAGCGCAGGTAGCGTGTCTCCAGGAACAGCACGCGCAGGTTGTCCAGGGTGGGCGGCTGGTTGAACAGGAAGGGGTTGTTGGCCGTGTTGATCAGGTCGTGGACATCCTTGAAGGTGGTGATCAGCATCCAGTAGAAGGGAAAGGCGCAGAACCCCGCGAAGACGGCAAGGATGGCGACATGGCCGAAGCGTGCGCCCCAGCGCGCGCCTCTGTGCTTCCAGTGACTGGCATCGGCACGCATGTCAGGCTACCTCCGCGCGGTTGGCGATGGTCAGCAGCAGGGCCACCACCGCTACCAGCAGCGGGAACAGGAACAGCGAAATCGCCGCGCCCTCGGCCAGGTCGCCGCCCTGGATGCCGGTGAAAAATGCCAGGCTGGCCAGCACCTGCGTAGTGTCGTAAGGCCCGCCACGGGTCAGCACGAAGATGATGATCATGTCGGTGAGCGTAAACACGATGCCGAACAACAGCGCCACCAGCATGATCGGCATCACCAGCGGGATATTGATGCGCAACAGGTGGCGCCAGAAGCCGGCGCCATCCATGGCCGCGGCATCGTGGATATCCTGCGGGATGCCGTGCAGGCCGGCCAGGATAATGACCGTGGCCAGCGGCAGCAGGCGCCAGACATCCACCAGGATCACCGACGCCATGGCCAGGTCCGGCTGGCCCAGCCAGATCGGCCAGGTCTGCGGCCCAAACAGGCCGAGCGCGCGCAGCGTCCAGTTGATGATGCTGTAGACCGGATCGAATATCCACAGCCAGCCGATCGAACCCAGCGAGATCGGCGCCACCCACGGTAACAGGATCAGCAGCCGCACCAGCCATTTGCCGCGAAAATCACGCACCAGTGCCAGCGCCAGGATCTTGGCCAGGACCACCACCAGCGCCTGCGACACCAGCGTGAACACCAGCGCATTGCCAAGCGAGCGCCAGAAGGTGGGGTTGTGCACGATACGCTGGAAGTTCGCGAGGCCAACGAAATGCATGGCGCGCGTGCCCACCGTGATATCGGACAGGCTGTAGTAGATCGACAGCAGGAAGGGAAGGCCGAGCAGCAGCGCGATATAGATGAGTGCCGGCGCCAGCATCAGGGCGCCGAGCCAGCGCTCGCCCAGCGCATGCCAGGCACCGGCCTGTGGCGCTAGCGCGGCGGGAGCCCGGGTGCTCATGCCGGCCTCACGGACGACGGCACGCCGAGGCTGGCGCCGGAATGCGGATCAAAGCGCCTCAGGTCGGCACGCCGCACCGCGAACGGGTAGCGCGCGCCGGTCTCCAGCGCGAAGGTGACGGTGCAGGGAATCCGCGAGATAACCTTGGCCGGCGGCAGCGGTGGCTCCAGCAGGCCATACACCAGCCGGTCGGAACCGAGATTCTCGATGCGGGTGATATGGAAGGGGAAGGGTTCCAGCGCTTCATCGCCGCCATAGACCCCGCGCGGCAGGAAGTGCTCCGGCCGGAAGCCCGTCACCAGGCCATCGGTGTCGACCAGGTTCATCGGCGGCGAGCCGATGAAGGTGGCCACGAAGGTATCTGCCGGCTGCTCGTACACTTGCTGCGGGGTGCCGAGCTGGTGCACGCGGCCGTGATCGAGAATGGCGACCCGGTCGCCTAGCGCCAGCGCCTCGCTCTGGTCGTGCGTGACGTAGATCGTGGTGGTCGCCAGGCGCCGCTGAAGCTGCTGCAATTCCTCGCGCGCGGAGGTCCTGAGCTTGGCGTCGAGATTGGAGAGCGGCTCGTCCAGCAGGAAAGCCACCGGATCGCGCACCACCGCGCGCGCCAGCGCCACCCGCTGGCGCTCGCCGCCGGAGAGCTGGCGCGGCTTGCGCGCCAGCAGGTGGCCGATGCCGAACAGCGCCGCGGCCCAGCTCACCTTGCGCGCGATTGCCTCGCGCGGCATGCGCTGCGCCTCCAGCGGGAAGGCGATGTTGCCGGCCACGCTCAGGTGCGGATAGAGCGCGTAGCTCTGGAACACCATGGCCATGTTGTGCGCGCGCGGCGGCAGCCCGGTGACGACACGGCCGCCCACCACGATATCGCCGGAGGTGGGTGCTTCCAGCCCGGCAATCAGGCGCAGCAAGGTGGTCTTGCCCGAGCCGGACGGGCCCAGCAGCACCAGGAACTCAGCTTCGTGCACGGCCAGGTCGATGCCGTCGACAGCGTTGGCGCCGTCGAAACGCTTGGTGAGTGAGCGGGTTTCCACCGTGGCCATGACTTATCGGCCCACGCCCATCCTGATGCCTCCGGCCCGGCAAGGGCGGCTCATACGAGCCCTTTTTCCCGCCACTTGGCGAAGATCCGCTTGCACGTGGATTCCGCGGCGCGGATGGCATTCTCCGGCGTTTCATCGCCGGTGGCGGCCTTGGCGAACATGGTGTTGAGCACCCAGGTATTGAAGATCTCGTCGATAGCCGCATTGGCATAGCCGGGGTAGCCGACGTTGGTGGCCTGGTTCATCAGGCTGCCCAGCACCTT
Organism: Cupriavidus sp. YAF13; assembly: GCF_052113425.1. Lineage (NCBI taxonomy): Bacteria > Pseudomonadati > Pseudomonadota > Betaproteobacteria > Burkholderiales > Burkholderiaceae > Cupriavidus > Cupriavidus sp. YAF13. The sequence continues at coordinate 31,596 of NZ_JBFRDD010000058.1, read as the reverse complement.
GTACTTGTCGCGCGGGCGAGCCTTGGGATCATCGGCGATCAGCTTCTGCAGGTCCGGGACTGTGCTCGGGAAGCAGGGGAAGTTGTAGTACTCGCTGCCGAGAAAGGCCTGGTGGAAATTGTCGATATAGTCCAGCAGGAACTTCTTGGCACCCGCTATGTTCTCGGCAAATTTCCAGATCACGTAGCAGTCCATCACGTGTTCCATGCCGATGCGGCGCACCGGGCCGCGCAAGGCCTGGGTCAGCCAGATATCGGGCGTGACTGGAATGTTCTTGTTCTCGCCTTCGCGCGTGATGGAAATAGCGTTCAGGCAAAGCGAGATCTTGCCCGCCAGCATGGCGCGGTTGTTGGAGGACGGATCCCACGCCAGCACCTCCGGCGTCATGGTCTCCTGGTACAGGGCCTTGACGAACTTGACCGCCTCCAGCGTGTTCTTCGAATTCAGCACGACGGTATGGCGCTCATCCTGGATCGAGCCGCCGAATGCGAAGAGGATGGTTCGCATCGCCATCGCGGTATCGAGTTCAGCCGACAAGCCAATGCCCACCGGCACGTTGCGATTGCGCTTGATCTTGCGGCCCGCGCTCAGCACGTCGTCCCAGCTGTCCGGCGCAGGCATGCCGATCTCGTCCCACAGGTCCTTGCGGAAATTGATCGGGTCCGGCACGAAGCTGTCGGAGAAGCCGAAGTACTTCTTCGTCTTCGGGTTATACGTACTCTTGATCGCCAGTTCGACCGGCTTGCCATGCTTGCGCTGGCATTCCTCGTAAATCTCGCGGTGATCGATGACCTGCTCCTCGTACACTGGCGCAGGCGACAGGAACATGAACAGGTCGTGCCCCTTCTGGGCGGATACCTCGGCGGCGGCCCGCGTGGCCAGCGCGGGAATCCCCACGTGATCGACGATGACCTCGGTATCGTTGCGCTGGCCCCATTCCTTCACATAGGTGTTATCGAACCACTTGTCATAGCCCGGCACGAAGTGGTTCCACTGGAGGATCTTCAAGGTGTGCCTGGCTGCCTGCGCCCGGCGTGGCAGCACCAAGGGGCCAAGCCCCGCGGCAAGCGCGGTAGCGGCGGCGGCCTGGATCAGGCGGCGGCGCCGCGCGTTGTGGCAGACAAGGGTGCCGGTGGATCCGTGCCGGCGCGAATAGATGATTCGCTCGATAGGAGCAATCCGTACGTCTTCGTTCATGGCCGCCTCCGCCAGCAAGCCGGTAGCCGGCATGCGCGCCGATCGCGGCGGCATGCGCAACCTCACTTAAGGATAGGAGTTGCCGACCCTAAGGCAAAGAGACAAAGGCTTGATTTCATTGCGTTTTCGATCTGATCCAGGGACCGGCGCGGCGGCTGCCGCATAGCAGCATCGGTCGCGCTGCGCCGGCCAGCGCTTGCGCAGCGCAGCACAAAACACGCGCACGGCAAAAGCGGTATTTTCCCGGCTTTCGCCATACCATGGAGACTGGCGCAAGCTACGCCGCCCAACAACCTAGCCGGGGACCTTCCATGCGCGACCGCTATCTCTCCCACCTTCGCGACACCTTAAGCACCATCCGCGCCGACGGCTTCCATAAATCCGAGCGCGTCATCGCCAGCCCGCAGGCAGCCGATATCCGGCTGGCGGGCGGCGAGCACGTACTGAACTTCTGCGCCAACAACTACCTGGGCCTGGCAGATGACCACCGCCTGATCGAAGCCGCCCGGCGCGGCCTGGAGCAAGACGGTTTCGGCATGGCCTCGGTCCGCTTCATCTGCGGCACCCAGTCCGTGCACAAGACCCTCGAAGCCGTACTCGCCAAGTTCCTCCACACCGGCGACAGCATCCTCTACTCCAGTTGCTTCGACGCCAACGGCGGCCTGTTCGAGACCTTGCTCGACGACCAGGACGCCGTCATCAGCGACGAGCTCAACCACGCCAGCATCATCGACGGCGTGCGCCTGTGCAAGGCCAGGCGCTACCGCTACCGCAACAACGACATGGCCGACCTGGAGACCCGGCTGCAGGAGGCGGATGCCGCCGGCGCGCGCTTCAAGCTGATCGCCACCGACGGCGTGTTCTCGATGGACGGCATCATCGCGGACCTCAAATCCATCTGCGACCTGGCGGACCGCTACGGGGCGCTGGTGATGGTCGACGATTCGCACGCGGTGGGCTTCGTGGGCGAGCACGGGCGTGGCACGCCGGAGCTGTGTGGCGTGGAGGGCCGCGTGGATATCATCACCGGCACGCTGGGCAAGGCGCTGGGCGGCGCCTCGGGTGGCTATGTGGCGGCGCACCGGGAAATCGTGGAGTTGCTGCGGCAGCGCTCGCGGCCTTATCTTTTTTCCAACTCGCTGGCGCCGAGCATCTGCGCCGCCACGCTGAAAGTGCTGGAGTTGCTGGCCAGCGAAGAAGGCGCGGCATTGCGCGCGCGCGTGCGGGAGAACGGCGAGCATTTCCGCCGCGAGATGACGGCGCTGGGCTTTACGCTGGTGCCGGGCCAGCATCCCATCATCCCGGTGATGCTGGGCGATGCCGCGCTGGCATCCGGCATGGCCGATGCGTTGCTGGCAGAGCATGTGTACGTGGTGGGCTTCTCCTTCCCGGTGGTGCCCAAGGGCCGGGCGCGGATCCGCACGCAGATGAGCGCAGCGCATACGGCCGAGCAGATCGAGCGGGCCGTGGCCGCGTTTGCCAAGGTAGGCCGCAAGTTCGGCGCCATCGCCTGAGCGGCGCTCAGGCGTCACCCAAGCGCTTCAACCACGCTGCAAGCAGGAGGCTCCCCCATGAAAGCCCTCGCCAAACTCGAACGCGCACCCGGCCTGACGCTGACCGACGTCCCCGAGCCGGAAGTCGGCCACAACGATGTGATGATCCGCATCCGGCAGACGGCCATCTGCGGCACCGACATCCATATCTGGAAATGGGACGAGTGGGCGCAGAACACCATCCCCGTGCCGATGCAGGTGGGGCACGAGTATGTCGGCGAGATCGTCGCCATCGGGCAGGAAGTGCGCGGGCTGGCCATTGGCGACCGCGTTTCCGGCGAGGGGCACATCACCTGCGGCTTCTGCCGCAACTGCCGCGCCGGGCGCCGCCACCTGTGCCGCAACTCGGTAGGCGTGGGCGTGAACCGCGCCGGCGCCTTTGCCGAGTACCTGGTGATTCCGGCCTTCAACGCGTTCCGCATTCCCGGCGACATCCCGGACGAGATCGCCGCCATCTTCGACCCCTTTGGCAACGCGACGCACACCGCGCTGTCCTTCAACCTGGTGGGCGAGGACGTGCTGATCACCGGCGCAGGCCCCATCGGCATCATGGCCGCTGCCATCGCTCGGCACGTGGGCGCGCGCAATGTCGTGATCACCGACGTCAACGAGTACCGGCTCGCGCTGGCGCGCAAGATGGGCGCCACGCGCGCCGTCAACGTGCAGCACGAAAACCTGAAAGACGTGGCTGCCGAGTTGCACATGACGGAAGGCTTCGACGTGGGCATGGAAATGTCCGGTGTGCCGACCGCCTTTGCGACCATGCTCGAGCACATGAACCACGGCGGCAAGATTGCCATGCTCGGCATTCCGCCATCGAAGATGGCGATAGACTGGAACCAGGTGATTTTCAAGGGGCTGGAGATCAAGGGCATCTACGGCCGCGAGATGTTCGAGACCTGGTACAAGATGGTTGCCATGCTGCAAAGCGGGCTGGACCTGACGCCGATGATCACGCATCGCTTCAGCGTGGGCGACTACGAGGCCGGCTTTGCCGCCATGCTGTCAGGCAACAGCGGCAAGGTGGTGCTGGACTGGACGCGGCCGGACCAGGCGGCGACTGCCGCGGGCTAGAAGCGCATGCTAGTGGCGCATCCATGTCTTGCCCGGACGCTGCCACGCCGCAGGTGGCTAGCGCCGCACAACGCAAGCCAGCTGCGGTGAGCCGCTAGCGATACACCAGCACAGGGATACGGCTATGCGTCAGCACCTTGTTGGTCTCGCTGCCGATCAGCACGCCCTGCAAACCGCGCCGCCCGTGCGAGGCCATCACGATCAGGTCGCACTCCTTTTCCTGGGCGGCCTGGATGATGGCCTCATAGGGGTGGTCATGTATGACGCTAAGGGTCTCGCAAGACACGTCCGCCGCCTCGGCTTCGGCGGCCAGGGTTTTCAGGTAGTCCGCCGAACTGCGGGTGGCTTCCTGCACGAACCGCGTACGGGTGTCGGCCAGCAATTCCACCTGGTAGGTGTAGACATGGAAGTCCGGGATCACCCGGATCACCGTGACATGGGCCCGCGCCTCATGGGCGAACACCAGGGCCTTGCGGAAAGCGGCTTCGGACAGGGGTGAGCCGTCGACGGGCAGCAGCAGATGCTGGAACATGGTGCCCTCCTGGCACGCGAAGGGCGGAGGCCACCGCGCAGGCGCCCTCTCACGCTTCGCTCGAGTTGAGGATTACCTCGTTCCAAGTATAGATGTGCCGGTGCCGCACACACGCCGCACACGCACACATACACACCGCGCGCGCCCTTCATCTCCCCGCGATTTGCCGGTAAGATCCAGCACCGGTTCCGCGCCACGACGCGGTACCCAGCGTTTACCCGAGGCCGGGCAGCCACACAATGGCGGCCCGGCCTTATCGAGACGGCGGCCCCCGATGGCTGCCGTTGCAACTGCACTGCCTTGCAACCCAATGCGGTGCACCCGGAAAGCGAAGGTATCCCTTTGCGCTCCCAATCTTCATGGAGAAGACGCTTTGACTGAACGCATCACCGCAGAGGCCGCCGGCCGCCTGTTCGGCACTGGCGAAGGCCCATCCCACGAGCGCGTCACGCTCGCCACCGATCCCGAGTCCGGCCTGCAGGCCATCATCGCCATCTACAGCACCAGCCTTGGCCCCGCGTTTGGCGGCTGCCGCTACTGGGCCTATCCCGCCGAGAGCGACGCCCTGACCGACGCCCTGCGCCTGTCGCAAGGCATGGCCTACAAGAATGCGCTGGCCGACCTGCCCTTCGGCGGCGGCAAGGCCGTGATCCTGCGCACCCCGGCGCAAACCGATCGCACCAAGCTGTTCCGCGCCTTCGGCCGCATGGTCGAATCGCTGGGTGGCCGCTACATCACCGCAGAAGACGTCGGCACCACGGTGGAAGACATGGTCGCCGCCCGCACGCAGACCCGCTACATCAGCGGCATGCCGCGCGAGGGCACCTTCGGCGGCAACCCATCGCCCAAGACCGCTTATGGCGTGTTCGTCGGCATCGAGGCCGCCGTGCGCTACGTGCTGGACCATAACAGCCTGCAAGGCGTGTCCGTTGCCGTGCAGGGCCTTGGCTCGGTAGGCTGGGACCTGTGCCGCCAGCTGCATGCGGCCGGCGCGCGGCTGATCGTGGCCGATATCCACGGCGCCAAGGCAGAGCAGGCGCGCGAGCAATTCGGCGCACAGGTGGTTTCCACCACCGCCATCACCAGCGTGGCCGCCGATGTGTTCGCGCCCTGCGCGCTCGGCGCGGTGATCACCCCGGCGGTAGCCGAGGGCTGCCAGTTCAAGATCGTCGCGGGCGGCGCCAACAACCAGCTCGCGTCGCTGGACGAGGGCGACACGCTGCAACGCCGCGGCATCTTCTATGCGCCGGATTTCCTGATCAACGCGGGCGGCATCATCAGCTGCGCCCGCGAGTACCTGGGCGGCGCCGAGGAAGCGGCGGTGCTGACCGAGGTGGCGCGGATCCGCGAGCGCGTGTTCGCGCTGGCCCAACGCGTGGAGAAGAGCGGGCTGGCGCCCGCGCGCGAGGCGGTCAACTGGGCACAGGAGAAGCTGGCGCCGCTGGCGCCCTGACTTGCCGGCCTAGGAAAGCACCACACCCGATGCAAGCTCTCGCGCCACGGCGCGAGAGCTTGCGCTGCCTATGGGAAAGCCTGAGGCCACAGGGCAGCCCATTTCTCGGCCCAGCAGCAGGTGTGCGTGGCGCCATCCACCATCCTGATGGCGGGCTGCCGGTCCGCCGGGAAGCGTGACGCATAGGCGGCCGCCACGTCGCGCGTGATGTTGGTATCGCGGCTGCCCACGAAATGCAGCTGCGGGATGTCCTGCAAGGCGCGCCACGCGTCGGCGGGATTGAGCGAGCCGGCCAGCGGCGGCACGCCGTGCAGCGCGGCCCAGGCCACCGGGTCGAGATTGCCCGCCACCGTTACCAGCCGGACGACATCCGGGCGCCGCGCCGCTACCAGCGCCGCCACGGCGCCTCCGCCCGAATACCCCACCAGTATCAGTTGCCGCGCACCGTAGCGCTGCTTGAGCGCGTCGATGGCCTGGTTGCTGGCGCCGATCACCTCGGCAGAGAAGCGCCGGTCCGTCCAGTCGGCCGTCTTGCAGCCCCGGAAATCCTCCCCTTGCACAAACTGGCATGGCCGCGACAGGTACGCCGCTGCGCCACGCTCCTGGCGCAGCGCGAGCTCGAGCGCCACCGGGCGCAACGGCGTCGGATCGTCGGAGGGCTGCGCGGCGCTAAGCCAGGCGAGGCCATCGCCCTCGATGTAGATGGCCAGGGTATGCGCAGGCACCACGCTGGCCGGCGCATACGCGGTCAGCACGAACTCCCGCGCGGGCAGGCGCAACGGCTGCCAGCCCCGCGCCGCCGCCAGCGCATCGGCGTTCTCCCGGCGGGCCGCGGGCGAGAAATGGGTGCAGGCGCCAAGCAGGATAACCGCCAGCAGGATCAGGATTCTTGTCGGCACGAAGGGGGCCCTTATTGGCGCAGCCTGGGGAGGACTTGTCACAGGAAATCTGGATCCGTGGGCTTGATCTAAGGCCACGTAAAACTAGAACGGGCCAGCAACAAGCGGCAAGTCTATCGCAACAACTTGCCCAATTGGACCAGGCAAAGCATGACCAGTGGCCGATGTCAGCATTTGTCAGCTTTGCGACGATGCATTTGGATAGGATCGATATGCAGAAAAACACGCGAAGCTCGCGCGATTTGGAAAGGAATAGGAAAGGAAGAGATCAACGGAAGCTAGTCCCTTTTTGCCAGTTCCTTTTTGCCAGTTCCTTCTTGCTAGTCGTTCTATCAGGAAAAAAATCAAGCCAACAACAAGCGGCAAGCCGACAGCGGCCACTTGCCCAACAGGGTCCCAGGAAAAATGAAACGCCATCGCAGCAACGTCCGGCAAGGCAGCTTTGCCACCGGCAGCCGCCCCGCAGATCTGCCTCACCGGATTGCATTGCCCCCCTCCATGCCGCGGTCCATCGCGACCGCCGCCATCATGGCGCTCGGCTCCCTGGCGGCGCTGCCTGCCGCGGCAGCGTCAGGCGCTTCATGCCAGCCGTTGTCGCCCAACACGATCTCGAACACGGTCACGGCCACTTGCACGCTGGCTTCAGCCAGCAGCCTGCTCGTCACCACCCCCGGCGGCATCATCAGCGTGGTGGGCGGCCCCGGCGTGACGACGCCTTCGGGAGGGCTGTTTGCCCCGGTCACTTTCATCGAAAACCAGGGCAGCATCTCGAGCACTGGCCTGAACGGCGCCAATTCAACCTCCATGCAATCGCCCGCGGGTGGAGACGGCGGCGTCGGCACGGGCATCAGCGTGTCCTCAATGGCTCCCGGCGTGTTTACCGTCGGCGTGATTACCAACAAAGGCTCGATCTCCGGCGTGGGCGGGAATGGTGGCAGTGGCAATCCATCGCCCATCCCTGGAGCCAATGGCGGTGCGGGCGCGGCGGGCATCGGCATCAACGTGTCGACAGCAAACGTCGCGACCATCACCAATAATGGCTCGATCACCGGCACCGGTGGCGCAGGCGGCTCAAACGGCACCACCCAGACAGGTGCATTTGGGCACGCCGGCACGGGCATTGGCGTCAGCATCTCGTCAGGCATGCTGGGCGCGCTAGAAAACAACGCGAGCGCGACCATCTCCGGCATTGGCGGGAATGTGCAAGGCGCGGGGACGATCACCGACACAGGTGGCGCGGCTACTGGCGTCAGCATCGATTCAAGCAGCGTCCAGTCCATTCAGAACGCCGGGACCATTTCCGCCACTGGCGGTTCCCGCCCCAGCTTCATGTTCCCCAACACTCTCGCGGGGGGCATGGCAATCGGTATCGGCATTTCCGGGAGTACGGTTGGCATTGTTGGCAATACCGGGACCATCACGGCATCCTCTCCTGGCGGCTTCAGCACCGGTATCAATGTACTGAACAGTACGGTGGACCGGATTGACAACTTCGGCACGATCTCTGCCGGGACCGCCATCAGTATCAGCGCCGACAGCAAGATCACCAACGGCATCCATAACGCCGGCCGCCTGGACGGTGCCGTCATGCTGGGCAAAGCGACGCTGGAACTGGATGGCGCCACCGCCACCGTGACCGGCCCGGTCTCTGGCCAAGCCGGGTCCGCTGTCAACGTCAACGGCACATTCACGTCGGGCAACACGTTCCAGGTGGACATGTTCAATGTGGCCAAGAGCGCCGTGTTCAACATGGGGCATTACATCAGCGTGGCCTCGGGCTTGAACAACGCCGGCACACTGGCCGTTGCGCCCGGGGCGACCGCGACCATCGATGGTAACTACACGCAATCCGCAAGCGGTGTGTTCCAGACCGGCCTGGGCGCCAAGGGCACCTATGGCAAGCTGGTGGTGAGGGGCACTGCCGACCTGTCCGCCAGCAACAAGATCAATGTGAACGTGGCCGGCGCGCCGGCGCTCGTCGCGGGCACCAGCGTGCAGCCCGGTGTGATCTCCGCCGCCCAGCTGCGGGCCGGCCCGACCTTCACGGTGACCGACAACAGCGCGCTGTTCGATTTCATCGCCACCCGCAACGGCAATGCCGTCGACCTGTGCGTGGCCAGGGCCGGCGCTTCGTCCTGCTCCGCCGCGCCGGTGACTCTGACGCCGGACCCGGCTTCGCCGAGTTCGCCAACCCCGACGCCCACCCCGGCGCCGACCCCGGTGATCACCGTGGTCAGCAGCGTGACCGGCGCGCAGAACACCCCGGGACTGGGCGCCGCGCGCGTGCTCGACGCCCTGATCTCGCAAGGCGCGGGCGCCCCCGCAGCCATGACGCCGGTCATCACCGCCCTGGGCACCCTGCCGACCGAGCAAGCGGTGTCGGACGCGGTCAAGCAGACCCTGCCGCTGATGGTCGCCGGCATGACGGATGTGAACTCCGCCGCCATGCACGCCACCAACCGCGTGATCCAGTCCCGCCAGGAAGCCAACCGCGGCCTGTCCTCCGGCGACGAGTTCGTCAGCGACCGCCAGGTCTGGTTCAAGCCCATGGGCTCGTGGGCCAAGCAGGGCGACCGCGATGGCGTGGCAGGTTACAAGGCCAACACCTACGGCATGGTGCTGGGTGCCGACACTGTGGTCTCCGACAATGTGCGCGTGGGCGGTGCGTTCTCCTACATGCACAGCCGCATCGACGGCAACTCGCCGGTGGCCGCGCAAAGCGCCAGCGTCGACGGCTATCGCCTGATCAGCTACGGCAGCTACAGCCTGGATCCGCGCACCGACATCAGCGTGCAGGCCGACCTGGGCGCGGGCCGCAACGAGGGCCAGCGCAACATCAACTTCGGCGGGCTGAACAGCCGTGCGTCGTCGAGCTACAACAGCTGGAACGCGCACGTCCGCGCCGGCATCGGCCGCGTCTTCAACCTGCAGCCAACCACCACCTTCACGCCGTCGCTGCGGGCCGACTACACCTTCATCCAGGATGCGGCCTACACCGAGACCGGCGCCGATGCGCTGAGCCTGGCGGTCGCGAAGAACTCGGCGCGCGAACTGATCCTGTCCACGGAGGCCCGCCTGAACCAGTCGCTGACCGAGCACGCCATGTTCAGCGCCAACCTTGGCGTGGGGTATGACGCGCTGGCGCGGCAGTCGGCCATCACCGCGGGCTACGTGGGTGGCGGCGCCCAGTTCGTCACGCGCGGCATGGCGCCGTCGCGCTGGCTGATGCGTGCGGGCCTGGGCTTTGTCGTCACCAGCAGCAAGGCGATGGAAGTCAGCGTGCGCTATGACGCGGAAGTGCGCGAGCGCTTTACCAACCAGACCGCTTCGGTAAAGGTCCGCCTGCCGTTCTGATTGGATTGTCATTGCAGTGAGGCGGGATGCCGCTTGGCGTCCCGCCTTCGTCTGCCGTGCACGGGACGCCACCCGTGCGCGGCATTCGCTTCGCTCCGGCCCGTCTTCCCCCTTTATTCCCCGGATTGCCGCCGCGCCCGCGGCACTATCATGGCGGCCGACGCCGGCATCGGCCCCCTTGCCGATGCCCAAGGCAACTTCATACCCATGGCCTTCTACTCGATGACCGACGAGCATCCTCACGCCAGCGGCGACGCCGCTGCCCCGGCCCAGCCGCTTCCCGCGCGCGGCCTGGCCGTGGGCGTCTTCGACCTGTTCCATGTCGGCCACCTGCGCTACCTGCAATTTGCACGCGCGCGTTGCCAGACCCTGGTCGTCGCGGTGACGCGCGACGCCACCGTACTAGCGAAGAAGCAACGCGCCCCCGCCATGCCGGAAACCGAGCGCATGGAGATCGTGCGCGGCCTGGGCTGGGTGAATCAGGCGCTGCCCCAGCTTGGCAGCCTGGACGACACCGAGACCGCGCAACGCTGGCTGGCCAGGCTGGCGATCAACCATGTCTTCATTGGCGAAGACTGGCGCGGCAGCGCGCGCTGGGAGCGCCTGGCGCCGCGCCTGGCCGCGCAGGGCATCGGGCTGACCTGGACGCCGCGCGCCAGCGAGGTATCCACCACGGCGCTGCGCGAGCGCATCCTGAACAGCCTGCCGGCGTGAGGCCTGGGTAATGCCAACCATCACAGCCGGCCTGAACGGCCTGGGCCGCTTCGGCCTGCATCTATTGCGGGCCTGGCTGGACCTGCCCGATCCACCCGTGCGCATCACGGCCATCAACGACGCGCATCACACGCTGGCCTCGGCCGTGCGCGTGCTGGCCGAAGACACGAAGGTTTCCTTCTCCGACTGCCAGATCCGCGCCGAGGGCGATGCCCTGCTCATCGCCAGGCATGGACAAGCCACGCTGCATATTGCCTATAGCCACGGCCCGGCGGAGCACGCTCCCTGGCTCGGCCAGACCAACTGGTGGCTGGAGTGCTCGGGTGCGTACCCGGGTGCGCGGCAATGCCGCCGCTTCCTCGCCGGGCAAACCCGGCGCGTGCTGGTCTCGGCCACCTGCCACGATGCCGACCAGACGCTGGTGTTCGGCTACAACCATGCGTCCGTCGACCCGGCGGCCGAGGTGATTTCCTATGGCTCCTGCACGGTCAACGCGTTCGTGCCGCTGGCCCACTGGCTGCAGCGGCACTACGGTGTGGACAATGCCGAGGTGAGCGTCATCCATAACGTCCCTGCGCACCGGCTGGCGAACCACCCGCATCCCGAGCGCCGCGCGTGCACGCTGGAAACCGAAGGGCCCCGGCTGCTGCCCTTCCTCGCGCCGGCGGCGTTTCGCGTGGACTATGTGCTGATTCCCTATACCGGTGTGTCGCTGATCGACTTTCGCTTCGGGCTCGCCAGGCCCCCATCGGAGGCCGGGCTGCTGGATGCGCTGGACGCTGCGTGCGCCAGCGGCGAGCTCAAGGGACTGGTCCGGCTCTCGCCCGTCGATGCCGGGCCGCAGGCCTTTGCCCTGAGCCCGGAATCCGTCGTGCTGCTGCGGCCGCGCGCACGGCTGGCGGGCAACCGGCTGGTACTGCCGGCCTGCTTCGACAACGAGAACTCAGCCACCCGCTACCTGGACCTGCTCGCCTTCATGGCGCGGCGCGGCGGCTGACGCGTCAAATCACCCGGTGCGGATGCGCGCCGGCGACGTGGCCGTCCAGTATGCTGGCAATCCGCAGCAGCAAGCCATCCTCCGGCGTATGCCGCTCCAGCACGAGATGCGTCAGGCGCAATGCCTTTTCCCAGTAGCCGTTGAGGCAGGCGTTGGTAATGCGCGAATACGCATACCACTGCGTCAACGCGGAAAATCCGACCAGGTTGTGGGCCCCGATGATGGTATCGAAGGCGGGGTCCGGAAGACGCCACGCCTTGCCGTAGAACGCTTCCAACCACGTTTCGGGATCCTGCAGGCGCCAGACTTCGCCAGCCGGCCCGGCATGGCGCTCCAGCCGCAGCGGGCCGGGAAAACGCGTGACGCGCTGATGGCTGGCGGGCGTGCCGTGGTTGATCCAGAAGCCACCCAGCAGGCTCGCGCCATCCGCTTGCGGCGCCAACCCGCAAAGATCGAGGACCACGTCCCGCGCCGGGTGGTGATAAGTCGCCATGTTGTCGATGGGAAAGACCTGCGGCGGGCGCTGCCAGCCATGGCGCGTCAGGATCTGGTGCGCGGCGGGCAGTTCTTCCACCAGCAGTCCCAGGTCGAGGTCCTTGTCGAACGGCAACAGACGATTCTCGCGCACCAGGCCGAGCAAGGTGCCCGCATGGGCGAACGCGCGCACGCCGCCGGCGGCGAGCTGCGCCAAGGCTTGCCACAGCAGCGCCTCGATCTGCGGATCAGCGAGGTGGCGCATGACGGGCTGCGGGTTGTGGATCAGCGGGGCCACGCACAGGGCTTCAAGCGCCTGGCGCAAGGCAAGCACGCCATCCTCCACGCGCCGCTGATGGAGCAGCGCCCCGCCCAGGAAAAACAGCCAGTACGGACGCAGCGCCGGGTGCACATCGGGCGCCGCCAGCAGGTTCTGGCAGACGGTCTGGACGAGGCCGGGCTGCCCCAGCTCCAGCCCAAGGTGGCACCACCTGCGAATATCGTCAGGGGGAATCACGCCGCCTGCCTGCAAGCGTTGTGACAGCGCGTTGAACTCAGCAGCAGCGGACAGGCCGGAACCGGCTTGACCCGAGGGTGTTGATTGCTGGGCTGCCATGACTACTCAATCGTGACCACGATGGCCACGCGCCGGTTCTCCGCGCGGCCCGTGGCAATGCGGTTGTCCGCCACCGGCTTGCTCTTGCCCAGCCCGCGCACCTGGATGTTCTCGGCCTGGAACCCCGTGGTGGCGAGCACCTTCGCCACCGCCTCCGCGCGCCGGACCGACAGCTGCTGGTTGTAGTCAGCCGGGCCGGAGTCATCCGTGTGCCCGTCCAGGCGCACATGATCGATGCCCGCGCCCAATAGCGCCAGGCCGATCCGCTGCACCGCCCCTTGCCGGTCTGCGCTGATCACGTCTTCGTTCAGGCCGAACAGCACCTTCTCGGACAGGCCAAGCTCCCAGCCGTTCTCGGTCATCTGGAACCCTTGCGACTGCAGCGCCTCGACTTGCGCGGGCATGAGCTTCGGGGCCGGCACCGACTGGCAGGCAGCAAGCGCAAGGGTGATGGCAATCATGGCGGCAGCGATGCCGCGGCTGCCAGCGGCTCGCAAGTTCAATAGCATGAAAGATGCTCCTAATCTTGTTCTTGTTTTCGTTCTTGTTTTATTTCTCGTTGTCTTCGCACTCGGACGCCGTGGCGGGCCCGGATTTCGCCAGCCGCGGCTCCGCGCTCTCCCAGCCGCCTCCCGACCTGCGCTTGGCCCGGTACATGGCCTCGTCCGCCGTGTGCATCAGGGTGGCGGCAGTCTGGGCATGAAGCGGAAACACGGACAACCCGATGCTCAGCGAGGCGCCGATGCTGGTGCCGCTCGACAGTTGCACCGGGTCCTTCATGCGAAGCAGGATATGCTCCGCGACCTGGATGATGTCGGCAGGCTTGCGCAGCGCGGTGAGCAGTACCGCAAACTCATCGCCGCCGAGCCTGGCGACCAGGTCGCCCTCGCGCACGCAGGAACGGATGCGCCGGGCAATGTCGGACAACACCTCGTCCCCGGCGGCATGGCCAAAGTTGTCGTTGATCTCCTTGAACGCGTCGCTGTCCAGGTAGAGCACGCCCGCATATCCCTTGGAGGTGCCGGCAAAGCGCACGGCCCGATGCAGCGCATCCTCGAACGCCGCCCGATTGAGCAGGCCGGTCAGGCTGTCGTGGCTGGCGCGGTGCGCCAGCGACCTGTTCTCGTGCTGGAGCTGGTTCTGCCAGGTCTCCAGTTCGTCGAGCAGGCCGTTGAAATCCTCCCCGAGCGCATTGAGCTCGGCAATATGCGCTGGCGGCGTGCGCTGGTCGAAAGCGCGCTCCGAGCGCACGGCATGGGCCACGCGCATGAGGTTGCGCACCGGCTCGATGATATGGACCAGCATGCGGCTCGACATATAGTGCGCGCTGACCGCGGTGAGCACCAGGCAAGCCAGCAGCCCCAGCAGCCCGCTGAGCACAAAGCGCAAGAGGTTGCCGGTGTCGGCGGTCAGGCGGACGGTGCCCACCGCCTGCGTTTCATGCAGGATCTCCTGCTCCACCGGGCCGAGCGCCATCACGCGGCTGGCCAGGCGCTGCAGGCCGGGAAACCGCTCGTCGTCCGGGCGCTGCCACTCGGCCAGCAGCCGGTTGTCCTTGTCATAGACGCGGGCCTGGGCCACCTCCGTCGCGGCGATTGCCACCAGCGCCTCGTTGGCGGCCGCCTGGTCGCGGAACACCACCGGCGCTTCCAGCGTGTACGCCACGGAGCGGGCAACCAGGTGCAGGTTGTGGTCGGCATAGACGCGCAGCGCGGCCAGCCCGAGCGCGGTCAGCGAGATGCCCGCCGTGCACACGGCGATCAACGCCACGCTGAGATGAATGCGGCGCAGCGTGTTGTACAGCGTCGGACGCGATCTCGTCGCGTCGGGCCGCAAAGGCAGCTTCATGGCGATGGCCCCCGGCGGCGGCCAAGCTGCAATACGGCCGGATGGATATGGATGCCGCTGCGGGCAACGGCATCCAGGTTGACGCGGAACGAGACGTGGCCATCGACCACGTTGAGGCAGAACATGCTGCCGATCTCGCACTCGTAGTCTTCTTCCGTGATGACAAGGACCGGGCGCCCGATCAGCTCCGTCGACAGTTTCTTGCGCCGGGCATCCGTCATGGGCCCGAGGTAGACGGAATCGCAGCCCGCGGTGGACACGCCATCCTGCAGGTCGATGCGCCTGGATTGCACGGAGCGGCCAGTTGCCAGGACGCCGCCCTCCGCAAGCTTGGCGCCGTAGCGGGCCGAGCCGTCCACGCACAGGCGCAGGACTTCCCGCTCGGTTGGCCAGCGCGCATAGCCAAGCAGGCTGAACACCACCCGCGCCACCGCCTCGGCGCGCGGGGGGGCCGTGTCCGCAGCGGTGTGCTGCGACTGCGCGCAGAGGATGGCGGCAAGCAGGGCTGGCAGCAAGCGCGGCAGGCGCGAATGCTTGCGGCCGCGGCTTGGACTGGCTGGGGCGGTAGCCGTTTGAAGAGGCAAGTGGTGAGGCCTACCAAGTCATGCGTTGGGGGGAACGTCGCATCGCGCAGCGAGCAATGCGACCTGACCTGGCTAGCACGATCAAGCACGGATTCCGGCCCGGCGCGAACGCCACCGGAAAGCCTTGCTAGCCCAAACCCTTTAACGGCGCGCCCGCTTTTATATTTACCCCTTATTTCTGGCGCGATRCGGCCGGTGACGCCGACGCCACGCCCGAGACTTGCCGCAGCATCGCCATGGGGCCGAGCCGCTCGATGGTGCGCATCTGTGCCTCGTCCCGCACAAAGAACGATCCGGCAAACCCGAGCGTATTGACCGAAATGCCCTCGACGGACTCCGCCGACCTTGGCACGAGCAGCATCCCAAGCGGCGTGACAAGCAGGTTGTATGGCGCCAGCGGCTGCGATGCTCCATCCACGTCGATCACCCGCACGCCGGCCGCCTCCAGCAGCGCGCGATAGCGCGCAAGTGCGGTGCGCGCCAGATCCGGGCCGCGGGCCGCCGGCAAAGCCAGCGGCGCGAACGCATGCGAGAACGCCAGCCCCGGCACGATGCCGACGGCGCCATCGATGCGCGCGGCCGCAAGCAGCGGCGCGATGGGCAGCGCCGGGCCTTCGCTGGCAAGCGGCAGCGGCACCAGTTGCAGGTGCTTGTGGCACTGGCTTGCGCCGGCCGCCGCGCCCCCGTTATAGAAGCCAAGGCCATCGAACTCGGCCATGCAGGCAAGCAGCGCCTCGAAATCCGCCAGGTTGAGCAGCGCGTCCTGCGGCTCGAAGCGGCGGGTAACGATCAGCAGGTGATGGTCCAGGACATTGAACTTGTTCAGCAGCGCGAGATGGGTCTCGGAGATGTCGGCAACAAACAGGTCCGGGTCGTAGGGAAGGAACGGGTCGGTGCCCGCCTGGTTGCCGGAAACGGTGTTGTCCTTCTGCCGCGCCTGGCTCTGGTCCCTTTCGCGGTCCTTGCGCGCCAGGCTGGAAACCTGACGCACCAGGAAGCGCACGCCGCCATCGTCGATGCCCGCCTGGAAGGTCTCGATCGGATGCAGCGCGCCACATTGCAGGGCGTGCTCCGTCTGGCGTAGGATGGCCGGCCACAGCGTGCCGGGCTGGAGAGATCGATGTGGCATGGTCTGGCCCAAGGGGTGAGTGACAAGGGGTGAGCGACTATAGCCGGGGGGCTGATCGAGCTTATCCCTCGGCGGCAAGGCAGCGGTGCTGGCGGCCGAGTTCTCGCAGTGGTTCTCCGATCTGTGGCACGGCAAGCAACTGGCCTTCACCGTGGCGATCCTGTGCACGGGCATCGCGCTTTTATGCTTCTTTGTAGCGCGTGAGCTGTCCCTGGCCGCGAACCGCGACGACTGAACCCGGCTGCGGCGCCTAGCCTTGCCACGTCATCGCGTCATCACGTCATCACGTCATAGCAACGGCAAGCCGGCATTGCGCTTGACCTCGCCCAGCGACAGCATGGATTCCACCGCTGTCACGCCGGGCAATGTGCGCAGTACATCGCGCATGAAGATGCCGTAATCCTCCAGGTCGCGCGCGACCACCAAGAGTAGGTAATCGGCGCTGCCCGACACGTTATGGCACGAGACGATGCGTGGGATTGCCTGGATCTCGCGCTCGAAGCGGTCGGAGAGCTCACGGCTGTGCACGCCAAAGCGGACCTGCGTGAACGCCATCAGGCCAAGCCCTAGGGCCTGGCGGGACAGTACCGCGCGATAGGCCTCGATATAGCCGTCGGCCTCCAGCCGCTTGAGCCGGCGCGCGCACGGTGTCTCGCTCAGCCCCACGGATTCCGCCACGCTGGCGTTGGTGGCGCGCCCGTCCGCCTGCAGCGCCATCAGGATGGCGCGATCGGTTTTATCGAGATCCAAGAGCAAGACTCCAATCAGTAAGTCAAAATTAGCGGATTCCACCAAATTATATGGTTTTCCACCATAAGATCGCCAGAATCCCCTCCAGCCCCTGGGTCATGATGTTGCCCTCGTCACGGCATGCATCATGGTCTCCCTACATTTGCTCGTTACCTTTATCGGCGCCTTGGCCGTGGTCTACGCCTTACCCGGGCCGGACATGGCACTGGTGCTGCAAACCAGCACCGGCCGGGGCGTCCGCCATGGCCTGGCCACCGTCGCCGGCCTGGCCATGGCACGCGCGGCGCATGTCACGCTCTCGGCATGCGGCGTGGCCGCGCTGCTGCGCGCGGCGCCCTGGCTCTACCAGGGCATCCGCGTCGCGGGCGGCCTTTACCTGGCCTATGTGGCCGTCCAGATCTTCCGCAGCCCAGCCTTCGGGATGCACGCCGGCACCGGCGCGGCAGCAACACCGGTGCGGCTGCGCGCCTCCGTCGCCAAGGGGGCGCTCAGCAGCATCCTTAATCCCAAGGCCCTGCTCTTTTGTTCCGTGCTGTTGCCGCAGTTCGTGGATCCGCATGGCGCGCCGGTGTGGTCGCAGGTACTTGAGCTCGGCGTGGTGCTGGTGCTGACCGGCGTGGCCTTCGACCTGGCGTGCGTGTTCGGCGCGCTGCGCCTGACCGGCTGGCTACGCCGGAGCCCGCGCGCGCAGACGGTCCAGCGCTGGTCCTTCTCGGCCGCGCTGCTGGCCTTTGCCGCGCGGATCTCCTTCGAGCAAGGCTAAGCACAGGACGACGGCACCTGCGCGCGTGTGACGCCTTTTGCCCACTGGCAACACGGCTCTGGCAAGAACGGCGCGAGGTGCTAGCCTTACTAAGCGGCCAGGCACTGCGAGTCTGCCTGCGGGGCCGCCGATGCACACCAGGCGGCAAGGGGCCGATGGACAAGCCCGTCATCATTGCGCTCGATGACGATCCCGTCCATGTCCGGCGGCCGCTCATGCCGCGAACACCGGCAAATGCGGCCGCCCCCTGACAACCCGGGAGCCGGAACACCATGGATAGCAAGACGCAACCCGCCGCAGCCCCGACCGACGCACCTGGCGCTGCCAGTCGGCCCATCGATCAGCAAGTGGTGTTCGTCCTGCAGGGAGGGGGCGCGCTGGGCGCCTTCCAGGCGGGGGTCTACCAGGCGCTGCACGAGGCCGGGGTCGAGCCCGACTGGGCCATCGGCACCTCCATCGGCGCCATCAACGGCTCGATCGTGGCGGGCAACCGGCCTGCGGATCGCTTGCCGCGCCTGCGGCAGTTCTGGGAGCAGGTGGGCCGCCACGGGCCACTCGAACTAGCCCGCCTGCTCTCGGGCGGCGACGGCACGATGTCGAACCTTGCAACCCTCACCCAGGGCATCCCTGGCTTCTTCACGCCAAACCCGGCTGCCTGGTTCGGCACGCGCGTGCCGCTAGGGGTGGAGCGGGCCAGCTTCTATTCTGTCTCGCCACTGCGCGAGACCCTGCTCTCGCTGGTGGATTTCGCTTACCTCAGCGAAAAACACACGCGGCTCACCGTCGGCATGGTCAATGTCCGCAGCGGCAAGATGTGCTACTACACCAACCGGGACACCGCGCTGAGCGTGGAGCATCTGCTGGCATCCGCGGCGCTGCCGCCGGGCTTCCCGGCGATCCGGATCGACGGCGAAGCGTTTTGGGACGGTGGCATCTGCTCCAACACGCCGATCGAAGCCGTGCTCGACGACCACCCTCGCCGCAGCTCGGTGATCTTCGCCGTGCAGCTGTGGCCGCTGCAAGGCCCGGAGCCCGACACCATCTGGCAAGCCATGGGACGGCAGCGGGATATCCAGTACTCAAGCCGCGCCGAGACCCAGCTGGAGCACCAGAGGCAATTGCACCGGCTGCGGCATGTGATCCGCGAACTCGGCAAGCACATTCCCCAGGCGGAGCGCAGCACGCCCGCGGTCGAGACGTTGCTGGGCTGGGGCTGCCATACCACCATGCACGTGGTCGAGCTCAATGCGCCGTCGTTCGACGGCGAAGACCTGACCAAGGACATCGACTTCAGCGCCGCCGGCATCGACGCGCGCTGGAACGCCGGCTATGTCCACGGCAAGCAAGCCATCGCGGCCGCGCCCTGGCGCGGCGTGCTCGACCCGATCGAGGGCATCGCGGTGCATGCAGCGCTGACACCGGCGTAGGTGCGTTGGCGCCGCGCTGGCACGACGTCCCGGGATTGAGCGCTCGCCAGCAAGGCTGGCGCAGCCGCGCTAAGATGGCACCCCTGTTGTCTCACCGGCCTGACGGCCGCCCCGCCACGCGCGCGGATCCGCCCCATTGATCGATTGATCGATCGACGCCCGTGCGCTCCCTGACCAGCCAGGACACATCACCATGGATCTCGAACTTCGCAATCAACGCGTGCTCATCACCGGCGGCAGCCGCGGCATTGGCCTGGCCTGCGCGGCCGGCTTCCTGCGCGAGGGTGCGCGCGTAGCCATCGTTTCGCGCAGCGCCGAGAACCTGGCCACGGCCCGCGCCAGCCTGGCCGAAGGCGAAGGCGAATACGCCAAGGACGTGGTCACGCTATCCGCCGACCTGACCGATATCGCCGAGGCCGCGCGCGCGGTGGAGCAGGCCGTGGCGGCGCTTGGCGCCATCGACATCCTGGTGACCTCCGCCGGCGCGGCCAAGCGCCGCCCGCCGGACGAGCTGACCCCGCAGCTGTGGCAGGACGCCATGGCCGCCAAGTACTTCAGCTACATCAACGTGATCGACCCCGTGGTCAAGCGCATGGCGCAGCAGGGGCGCGGCGCCATCGTCAATATCGTGGGCATGGGCGGCAAGCTGGCCAACCCCGCCCACCTGGCGGGCGGCGCGGCCAACGCGGCGCTGATGCTGGCCAGCGCCGGCCTGGCCAATGCCTATGGCAAGCAGGGTGTGCGCGTGAACGCCGTCAACCCGGCGGCCACGCATACCGAACGCCTGCAGCAAGGCATGGAAGTGGATGCGCGCATCGGCGGCACGACCGTGGAGCAGGCATTGGCACGCGCCAACGCGCGCACTGGCCTGGGCCGCCTGGCCACGCCGGAAGAGGTGGCGGATGCCGTGCTGTTCCTCGCCTCGCCCCGCGCCAGCTATATCTCGGGCGCCATCCTGTCGGTCGATGGCGCCACCACGCCGATGGTGGTCTGACGCCGCTGCACGCTACCGTACAGACACGCCCCGCCACGTGTGCGATTGTCAGGCCACAGTCTGCGCAAGGAGCGTGTCATGAACAGCATCGTCTGGTTGGTAGGCGCGGTGGTCATTGTCCTGTTTGTACTCGGCTTTTTCGGCCTGAGGTAACCGCGGGCCGCGACACCAGTTCGATATAGCGTCGAATGGTCGCGGCCTTCTCGTACTGGCGCGACATCAGCGACAGATACGACGTCACCTCCAGGCCCGCGATATCCCGGTAGACAAGGCTGGGCAGGCTGATATGGCCGGCCACGGCGTTCGGGACAATCGCCACGCCTTCGCCCAGCGACACCAGTGTCAGCACCGCCACCAGCCCGCCCGGCTGCGGGCCCAGCCTGGGCACGAAGCCACCCTGCTCGGCGGTGGACAGCGTGCCCGAAACCTGTTCGGGAAGAATGAATGTCTCCGCCTTGAGATGCGCGGGCTGGATCTCGGCCAGGCCGCACAGCCATGAATCGCTGTGCAGCGCGAGGATAAAGCCTTCCGGCGCCAGCGGCAGCGCGTCCACGCCCTCGGGCAGGTTCATCGGGGAGCGGATATAGGCGATGTCGACCTGACCATCCCTGACCTGCTCGGGCAGCGTGCCCATGGGCGCCTCGCGCACCAGCAGTTGCACATCGGGGCAAGCCTTGCGGAATGCCGCGACTTGCCGCTGGAGCACGCCCGAGTAGGCCGCCGAGGCGACATAACCCACATGGATCTTGCCCGTCTCGCCACGCGCCTCGCGCTGGGCGCGCAGTTGGGCGGCCTCGAACTGCGCCACCACGGCTTGCGCCTCCGCCAGCAGCACCTCGCCGGCCGGCGTCAACGCCACCGAGCGCTGGTTGCGCTCGAACAGGCGAATGCCAAGGCTAGCTTCCATCTCCTGGATCTGGCGGGTAAGCGTCGGCGTGGAAATGCCGAGCCGCGCGGCGGCGCGGGTGAAGTGCAAGTCCTGGGCTACCGCGATGAAGTAGCGAAAGTGGCGCAGTTCCATCGGTTTGCTGTTTTACCTTCTAGGTCGTCTAGGTCGTCTAGGTCGTCTAAGTGCTTTCTGATTATTAGCTGCAAGGCAATAAAATAGCACGGCCAGCGCAACAACGCGCGGCCCTGCCCGCCGTATCCTAGCCCGCATCCAATCAAGGAATGCGACAGGAAGCAACGACATGCGGCACAAGACGAATCGGCACCCACAGCCAGCCAGGCACGGCACATCCAGATTTATTTCATTTCAGGCAATATCGCCGGCAGGGCTGTTTGACGGGGAGACGGCATGAGCGGCATGAACTCGCGCGCCGCGCTGCTGACCGCCTCGGGCGCCTGCGCGCTGATCGTCCTCGACACCAACATCGTGGCTGTCACGCTGCCGCGCATCGCGAGCGACCTGCATGCCACGTTCTCCGATATCGAGTGGGTGGTCAGCGCCTACATGCTGACCTTTGCCGGCGGCCTGCTGCCCGCGGGCAGCCTGGCCGACAAGTTCGGCCGCAAGCTCATGCTGCTGACCGGCCTGGCGGTCTTCATGCTGGCCTCGCTGGGCTGCGGCCTGGCCGGGAGCAGCCTGGCGCTGAACCTGGCGCGCGCCGTCAAGGGCGTGGGCGCTGCCATGCTGCTGACCTCCGCGCTGGCGACCATCGCGCACGCCTTTCACGACGAACGCGAGCGTGCCCGGGCGTGGGCCTTCTGGGGCGCGTGCATGGGTGTGGCCATGCTGGTCGCGCCGAGCCTTGGCGGCGTCATCAGCCAGGCGTTGGGATGGCGCTGGGTGTTCCTGCTGAACCTGCCGGTCGGCATCCTGCTGGGTGCCATGGTGCTGCGGCATATTGCGGAGTCGCGCGACACGGGCGCGGCGCGCATCGACCTGTGGGGTGGGCTATGTTTTTGCGGCAGCCTGTTCCTGATGATCTGGGCCCTGATCGAGGCCAACCGCATTGGCTGGGGCGACACGCACACCGTGATGCGGCTGGCCGGCGGCGCCTTGCTCTTCGCGCTGTTTATCGGCGTGGAGCGCATCCAGCGCCGGCCCATGGTGGATCTCACGCTGTTCCGCAATCCGCGCCTGATCGGCGCGTTGCTCGGCATGGCCGCCTATGCCGCCTGCGCCCAGGTGATGATGACCTTGATCCCGCTATATCTGCAGACGGGCCTGGGGTTCTCGGCGATCGCTTCAGGCGCCGCCATGCTGCCGTTTGCGCTGACCATGCTGATCTTTCCGCGCATCGGCGTGCGGCTGTCGGGGCGGCTGGATGCGCCGTCGATGCTGGTGTTCGGGCTCGTGCTGGTCGGCCTCGGCAACCTGCTGAGCGCGTGGGCGGCTGTCACCATGTCCTACCTGCCTTTCGCGCTGGCCATTGCCGTCACCGGCAGCGGCGCGGGCCTGCTCAATGGCGATACGCAGAAGAACATCATGGCCTGCATTCCGCGCGAGCGCTCCGGCATGGCGTCTGGCATCAGCACCACCACGCGGTTCAGCGCGATCGTGCTGTCCTTCGGCTTGCTCGGCGGCCTGCTCGCCTACCGTACCCAGGCCATATTCGACACGGCGCTGCGCGCGCATGAAGAAAGCTCGGAGATGATGCCCGGCATGGCCGCACACATCATCCCGCGCGTGGTTGCCGGCGACCTGCACGGCGCGATGGCCGATGTGCAAGCACCGCTGCGCAGCGTGCTGGAACCGCTTGCGCGCACCGCCTTCGCGGATGGCTTCGCCTGGATTCTTTGCGTGGCCGCCGGGGTTGCGCTGCTCAGCGCCGTCCTGGTGCGCCTGCTGATGAAAGATGAATTGCCAGCGCGCCAGGCGGTGCCGGCGCGGCGCGCTGGCTGATGGGTTCGGTCATGTCCCGCTGCCGGGCAGCGTTGCCGCCAGACGCTGTGCCAGCGGCAGGCGAAAACGAAAACGGGGGTTTTCTTGCCACCAAAGTTTATGTGTTTATATTATAAATACAACTGAATAGAGCCCAACACGACAGGGGGATTTGCTTCAGAATCGTTGTGCTATGCTGCCTGCGTCACTCAGCCGCCACCCCATGCCGCGCACGACCGACTCCCCTACACCACTGGGCCATATGCCCGGCACCTCACTGCACCGGCAGCTCTTTCTCGTGCTGCGCGACGAAATCACGCGCGGCGTCTATGCGGAAACGGGGGCTTTGCCGAAAGAAGAAGCACTGTGCGAGCGCTTTGGCGTCTCGCGCATCACGGTGCGGCGGGCGCTATCCGAGCTGGCGGCGCTTGGGCTGGTGGAGCGGCGCCATGGCCTTGGCACCTTTGTGCGGGCGGACATGCCGGCGGGGCGCAGCAGCCCGAGCCTTAGCGTGATCGACGGCCTGCGCAAAGCTGCGCTGGAGACGGACGTCGAGGTCCTTGAGGTGACCACGGCCGTGCCGCCGGCGGACATTGCCCAACTGCTGCAACTCGCCCCGGGCGAACAAGCAGTGCACGCGCTGCGCCTGCGCAGCATCAAGGGCACACCGGTGATGCTGACGGATGCATGGGTTCCCGCCGCGCTGGGCAAGCGCGTGTCGGCAGCGGCGCTGCGCAAGCACGCGCTCTACGAGATCCTGATGGCGCAGGGGGTGAAGTTTGGCCGCGTGGTGCAGGAAATCACGGCCCAGGCGGCCGACCCCGCCTATGCGGGCTGGCTGCGCACGGAGGTTGGCGCGCCGCTGCTCAAGCTGGTGCGCCTGCTGCATGACCCGGAGTCGCGGCCGGTCCAGTACATCACTGTGTATATGTCCCCGGAACGCAGCCGCATCCTGATGGATATCTCGGGCGACAAGGTCAACACGCTAAGCGCCGGGCAGTTCGTCCACGACGTGCCGCGCGGCTAAGTGCTCCGCGCTGGCGTTCACCGGCTAGCCCTGCTGCTGCACGATGGCATCGACGCGGCTGGGGTAGAAAGCCACGTGATCCTTGATGGCCTCGACGGCGGCATACGGCGCCTCGTAAGTCCACACCGCATTGACCGATCGCTCACCGCCCGCGGGGATGCTGTAGTAAGCGCACTCGCCTTTGTACGGGCAGTAGGTGGCGTGGTCCGTGCGCGCCAGCAGCGACATATCGACATCCTTGCGCGGAATGTACTGCACCGCCGGGTAGGATGCCTCGTGCAGCGTGAGCGCGTTGCGGGTGTCGGCAATGACGGCGCCGCCGAGCGTCACGACGACGCGCGCGGGGTTCGCTTCGATGACGATCGGATGATCGGGCCCCGGGATCTTGATGGGCTTGCTGGTCATGGCTGGGCTTCCTGATGGTGTAGCGGCGTAGTCGGCGTAGCCGGCGTAGTCGCCAATGCTACGCGCGAACCCGCCAGCTTGCCCGGTCTCAATGTGCGCCTTGCACCGCCCTGCGCAACGCCGCCTGCGCCAGCAGCCGCGTGGAATCCAGCGTCGGCAGCGCAGAGTTCGCGTCGTTCACGATCAGCGGGATTTCCGTGCAGCCGAGCACAACAGCATCGCAACCCTGTGACTTCATCCGCCCGATAACCCGCTGGAAGTAAGTGAGTGCTTCCGGGGTGGCAATCCCGCCCACCAGTTCGTCCATGATGATGCGGTTGATTTCATCGCGTTCGGCGGGGTCAGGCCGCATAAAGCCGAGCCCGCGCGCGGCGAGCTTCTCGGGGTAGACCTCGCTGTCGACAAGCCAGCGCGTTCCCGTCAGGCCCAGGCGGGTGAAACCGCGCGCCGCCGCGCTCTCGGCCACCACCTCGGCAATATGCAGCCAGGGCCGCGGCGAACGCGCCGCCACGTACGGCAGCGCCTGGTGAATGGTGTTGTCGGGGCAGATCAGGAAATCCGCGCCCATGCCAGCGAGCTTCCCGGCGGAGGTAAGCATCAACTCACCGACGGCCTGCCAGTCGCCGCGATCCAGGTGCTTGACGTACTCGGCAAGCGACGGGGTGTGCATGGATATCTCGGGATGCGCATGCGGCCCGAGCAGCCGCGCCCCCTCCATACAGATGGTGCGGTAGCAAAGCGCGGCGCCTTCGGCGGAGCAGGCAACGATACCGATATGCAGGGTCATGACGGATGGCTCCATGCGATGTCACGATGTGACGATGTGACGATGTGATTGGGGACTGCAGTGTTTGAACGAGTTTGGCTGGCAGCGGCCAATCCCTGAGCATCATAAGGCACTAATCGCTATTGAACGCCTTGGGCCGTAGGCATATACTTTTGGTATATCTCACTCAACAGGAGTGCGCATGGATACCGCAAAAATCTTCTGGTCTGGACGATCACAAGCCGTACGCTTGCCGAAAGACTTCCGTTTCGAGGCAAGCGAGGTGCGCATTCGCCGCCATGGCAACGCCGTCATCCTGGAGCCTATTGTCAGCGATTGGGCGTGGCTGGATCCCATCGTCGGCCCGCTGGACGAAGACTTCGCGCAGGCGGCAAGCGAGCAGCCCGCGGAGCAGAGCCGGCCAGAACTGGATTTTTTTAAGTGAAATTCCTGCTCGACAGCAATGCCGTCATTGCACTCCTGAGAGGTCACGCAGGCTTTCTGAAACGATTGCGGCAACACCAGCCGCAAGATTTCGGCATCCCGGCCATTGTGGCGCACGAGCTATTCTATGGCGCGTTCAAAAGCCAACGCGCCACGGAAAACCTCGCTCGGGTCGAAGGGTTGCAATTCGAGGTGCTGGACTTCGACCGCGAAGATGCGCGCCACGCCGGTGAGTTGCGAGCGGCGCTCGCCACAGCCGGCACGCCAATTGGTCCTTACGATGTACTGATTGCGGGCCAGGCCCGCGCCCGCGCCCTGACACTTGTCACCCACAACACCCGCGAGTTTCAACGCGTAGCTGGCCTGCGCGTCGAGGACTGGGAGGGCTGATACCGAGAGAGAGCGCGCGCGCTGGCTCTCTCCCTCCTCGCGCGATACGCTCAGCCTGCCACGCGCGGCTTCACACGTCCTGCTGCATCCTTGGCGCGCACGCGGGCCGCTTCCACATCGGCGTCATACGCCAGCGCCACGCCCATGCGGCGCTTGGTGAAGCTCTCCGGCTTGCCGAACAGGCGCAGCTCGGTCTGCGGTACGCGCAGCGCCTCGTCCACGCCGTCGAACACCACGCCTTGCGCATCCACGCCACCATAGATCACCGCGCTGGCGCCCGGGCTTTTGAGCGCCGTGCTGACCGGCAGGCCGAGAATGGCGCGCGCGTGCAGCTCGAACTCGTTCTGCCACTGGGTGATCATGGTCACCATGCCGGTGTCGTGCGGACGCGGGCTGACCTCGCTGAACCAGACCTGCTCGCCCTTGACGAACAGCTCCACGCCGAACAGGCCCTGTCCGCCCAGGTTGGCGGTGACGGCCTGCGCAATCTGCTGGGATGTTTGCAGCGCGGCCGGATGCATCGGATGCGGCTGCCAGCTTTCCACGTAATCCCCGCTGACCTGCACGTGGCCGATCGGCTCGCAGAACTGCGTTTCCACCTGGCCGTCGGCGCCGATCGCGCGCACCGTCAGCAGCGTGATTTCGTAGTCGAAGTCGATGAAGCCTTCCACGATCACGCGGCCGTGGCTGACACGGCCGCCGGCCATGGCGTAGTCCCATGCGGCCTTGACGTCGGCGGGGCCGTCGATCTTGCTCTGGCCCTTGCCGGAGCTGCTCATTACCGGCTTGACCACGCACGGGTAGCCGATGCCGCCATCGATGGCCGCCTGCAGCTCTTGCAGCGAGTCGCAGAACTTGTAGGGGCTGGTGGGCACGCCGAGCGTCTCCGCGGCCAGGCGGCGGATGCCTTCGCGGTCCATGGTCAGGCGCGCCGCGCGCGCCGTGGGAATGACGCGCACCACGCCGGCGGCTTCCAGTGTCTCCAGCATCTGCGTGGCAATGGCCTCGATCTCCGGCACCACCAGGTCCGGCTTCTCGGCTTCGATCAGCGCCTTGAGCTGGTCCGGGTCGCTCATGGAAATGGTGCGCGCGTGGTGCGCCACCTGCTGGCCAGGCGCATCGGCATAGCGATCCACCGCAATCGTTTCAACGCCGAGCCGTTGCAGCGCGATCAGGACTTCCTTGCCGAGCTCGCCGGAGCCCAGCAGCATGACTTTGGTCGCGCCGGGCGAGAGAGGGGTGCCGATAGTGGTCATGTGGGACCCTTGGGATCAAGTAAAAGGAGCGATTGTACGTGGACCGAAAGAGCGCGCCCAGGCAGGCCGGCGATCCGGAGGGCTTTGGCGCCAGCAAGCCGATTGCCGACAATGCCAGCGAGGAAGGCCGCGGCAAGAACCGGAGGGTGGAACTGGTGCGCGTGGCCGCCTGAAGGACGACCTTGCCGAAATCCACGGAGCCAATACACTAGGTCAGTCGGCCTGCTCTCGGCAGGCCTCCCAAGGAATGACCATGAAGATTGATCTCACGGGCAAGATCGCCCTTGTTTCAGGATCCACCGCCGGCATCGGCTTCGCAACGGCCAAGGGGCTCGCCGGCGCGGGCGCCAGCGTCATCGTCAACGGGCGCAGCGAGGCCACGGTGGACAAGGCCCTGCAAGCGCTGCGCGCCGCTGTTGCCGGCGCTGACGTGACGGGTTTCGTCGGCGACCTTGCCGCCCCCGAGGTCTGCGCCCGCCTGGTAGCGATGCATCCCCGGGTGGATGTGCTGGTGAATAACCTTGGCATCTTCCAGCCGCAGGACTTCTTTGAGACCCCCGACAGCGAGTGGACCCGATTCTTCGAGACCAACGTCATGTCGGGCGTGCGGCTGTCGCGGGCCTATGCGCCGTCCATGGCCGAGCGTAAATGGGGACGGATCGTGTTCGTCTCGTCGGAATCGGCACTGAATATCCCCGCCGACATGATCCACTACGGCTTTTCCAAGACCGCGCAACTCGCGGTCTCGCGCGGGCTAGCCAAGCGGCTTGCCGGTACCGGCGTGACCGTCAATGCGGTGCTGCCAGGCCCCACGCTGTCGGAAGGCGTCACCGACATGCTCAAGGATGCCATTGCAGGCTCAGGGCAATCCGCCGAAGCCGTGGCAGCGGACTTCGTCAAGACACACCGTTCCACCTCGATCATCCAGCGTGCCGCCAGCGTCGAAGAAGTCGCCAACATGATCGTCTATGCCTGCTCCCCGCAAGCTTCGGCCACCACCGGCGCCGCGTTGCGCGTGGATGGCGGGGTCGTGGATACGATCGCCTGAGTCCTGCGCGCAGCCTTACTTGCGCGGCCATGCGGCCGCGCCTGCTGGCCGTTCCCGACGCTTGCGCTTCGCGCTGAATCTGTATAGGCTGAACTACGATTCAATCTATCTTAGTTAAGCTATGTCCCACATCAGCACGGGCGTCGAATACGGACTGCACTGCCTCCTGTTCCTCGCCGACCCGACGGCAAGCGTCAAGGAAGCCAGCGTGCGCGACCTGGCCGAGCTGC
Source organism: Cupriavidus sp. YAF13 (assembly GCF_052113425.1). Taxonomy (NCBI): domain Bacteria; kingdom Pseudomonadati; phylum Pseudomonadota; class Betaproteobacteria; order Burkholderiales; family Burkholderiaceae; genus Cupriavidus; species Cupriavidus sp. YAF13. The sequence goes on along the minus strand of NZ_JBFRDD010000058.1, from coordinate 2,845 downwards.
AAGGCGTCCCTGCCGAATACCTCGCAAAATTGTTCACCAAGCTGGCCAAGGCCAACCTGGTCGTGGCCACCGAAGGCATTCGCGGCGGCTTCACGCTGGCGCGGCCGGCGGCAAAGATCACGGTCATGGATGTCGTGCAAGCTATCGACGGCGACAAGGCGCTGTTCGACTGCCGCGATATCCGCGAGCGCTGCGCGCTGTTCGATGCATCGCCGCCCGCCTGGGCCACCCGTGGCACCTGCTCCATCGATGCCGTCATGCAGGCGGCACAAAAGGCGATGCGGCAGGAACTGGCCAAGCACACGCTTGCCGATCTCGCCGAGCGGACCCTCGTCAAGGCGCCAGCCAACTTCGGCCCGCACGTAGTGCGATGGCTTGCCGACCGCGCCACCCACCGGCGTGGCGAGCGCGATACGGCAGACAAGGACTAGGCCGGGCGACAGCGATTCTGGCCAGTCATCGCAAGGAAATTACGCGACCACGGTACGATCGGGATTGGCCGCGGCCAGTGCCTGCGCGCGATCGGCGCTGGGCGGATAGATCCACTCGGCGTTGATCCGGCCCTTGAGCGCCTTGGCATCCGCGCCAACGAGCTTCACTTCGCGCTCCCAGCCCTCGGTGTAGACCGCGCCCCACGGACCCAGGTCCAGGCAGGTGACGTACCTCGGCTGGCGGTAGGGGATCGGTGCGAGGCCGAGCAGGTCCGCGGCAACGTTGTGCCCCGCCGAGCGGCCAAGGTTCATCGCGTGCTGGCACGACATCGCGGCATAGTTGCCATCATCGTCCGTGGCGGCATAGGCGACATCACCGGTGGCAAACACGGCATCCACGCCCTTGACGCGCAGGTTGCTGTCCACATGCAGGCGACCGAATGCATCGCGCTGCGCGGGGATCTGCTGCGTGAGCGCGCTGGCGCGCACGCCCGCCGTCCAGATCACCGTCTTGGCATCGATGCGCTCGCCGTCCGCCGTGGTCAGGCCGTTCTCGTCGACCGACGCCACCGACGCGCCTAGCCGCCAGGTCACGCCAAGCGCTTCAAGCGCTTGCGTGATGACGGGACGCGGGCCGGCGCCGAGCTCGGCGGCCACCTCGTCATGGCGATCGACCACGATGACGTTCACCTCGGCGTCCTCGCCCAGCGCTTCGCGCAGGCGCGCCGGCATTTCGGCCGCGGTCTCGATGCCGGTGAAGCCGCCACCGGCCACCACGATGGTATTGCGCGCGGCGGATGCCGGATGATCGGCAAGGCGCTTGATATGCGCCTCCAGCTCGGCCGCCTCATCGATCTGGTCCACGCTGAATGCATGCTTGTCCAGGCCCGGGATCTGCGGGCGGAACAGGCGGCTGCCCGTCGCGAGCACGAGGCGGTCATAGGACAGCGTTGACCTCGCTTGATCGACGCCAACCACCTCGACTTCATTGCGGCTCGCATGGATGCGCTCGACGGTGCCCTGGATGAACCTGACGCCGACCGCATTGAAGATGTCGTGCAGCGGCGCCCTCATCCGCGCAGCACCTGCCTCATAGAAGCGCGGACGCACATGCAGTTCCGGCTGGGGCGCGATCAGTGCGATCTCCACATCCTTCTGGCCGTGCAGGTCGATCAGGCGCGCCGCGCTCAGGGCACTCCACATGCCGGCGAAGCCGGCGCCAACGATCAGGATACGTTTAGCCATCATGCAACTCCTCTGAATTTACGCTTGCGTTCAAGCCGCCGGACCTCGCACGCTGTGCGACGCGCCGGCCCATAACTCCGATTCTATGAGTCGTAGTTTTGAAACTCAAGGGATTTTTTCGGCGCGCGTTGCCAACGGCGAGTTCGCCGCATGCGGCGACGATGCGCCTTGCCTGCGGCAGCAGCACGAAATCGTAGCGAGAGGATCGAGCCCGCCAAGCATCATTGCGTGATGTTCGACATCACGTTGGCGCGCTATTGGCAGCGGTGCTGGTTGCAGCCCTGTGATGGCCGCCGCCGCGCGGGCAACACTCGCGCAGCGCCGGCGTGGCGGGTCATGGTGTATTGCTGTTGTGGCAATTGCCGGGGTATTTCCGAGCGTGATTGTGAAGCGCTATTGCTGATGGCCCGATGCCCGTAGCCTCTTGCTCATGAAAGGTGCGCTCAAAAAGCTGCGCCACCGTTTAGCGCGCATATCTTCCAATGACGCTTTGGCCGCCAAGCGCATGGCCCTTTAGCGCCTGCATCAGTTCGTCCCTGGTCAGGCCGGGCGGCAGCGCGGTTGGCGCAAGGTCTGTGGCGATGACGGTCAACACATAATGGTGCGGCGCATCACCAACCGGCGGACAAGGTCCTCGATAAATCGGCTCGCCGCGGACACTCTTGCCAATGGTGACGCCTTGGCCACTGGTCTGGCCCTCGCCTTCCTTCAGCTGGCCGCGATCGGCGGCGATGTTGTAGGCAACCCAATGCGAATTACCTAGCCCCATATTGCCGTCGGGATCCAGTAGCAGCACCGCCATGGACCTGGTGCCGGCGGGAAGATTCGACCACGACACCTGCGGCGACACGCCTTTGCCGCCGCAATCGGACGTATTGTTGCCATGCAGCGCAGGGATCGTCGCCCCGTCCGCGAACGATGCGGATGACACCTGCATGCCCGCCGCAAATGCCGTGCCGAAGCAGCCATAAACCAATGCGCCAGCCAGTGACGCGAAGCGTGTTCTGGTGAGTTTCATTGGCGCTGTTCAGGTTAAGCGTGGATAGCTGCTAGACTTTGGTCGTTGATATGACGAGAGCAGTCGATGAACGCCCGCCAGTTCAAGAGATTCCTGGAGTCGGTGACCAAGCTCACCGCCGGCCAGTTGGAGCAGGTACGAAGCGCGCGCG
>NZ_JBFRDD010000057.1:0-50080 GCF_052113425.1 Cupriavidus sp. YAF13 | reverse complement strand
TAGATAGATAAGCTGACCAAAAAAAACGGGGATTCCCCGGGTGATGCGCTGGATCCTCTTTCCTGCTTCAGCTTTTCTTGCTGGGGCGGAGCAGCGGCTTCCATGTCGTGAATATTATCTACTGGTAGATAGATAGTCAAGGGGTTTTTCAAGAGCCCGCGCTATGTCGATAGCGCATCACAAACCGCAGAAGAAAAAAAACGGTGGCACAAGGCCACCGTCCGCTATGCCATCGAGGATGGCGCTTACCGCACCTTCCCTTCCTTCCATGCCTGCAACAACTTGTCATAGGCGATGGTCTCGCCCTTCGGCTTCTCGTTGGCCAGCTTTTTCCATGGCGCGTGGTCGTCGGACAGCCACTTGGCGGGATCGCTCTTGGGATTGAGCTTGGGCGCGCAGTTCGTCATGCCGGCGCGTTGCAGCCGCCCCATCACCTGGTCCATTTCGTCGGCCAGGTTGTCCATCGCAGATTGCGGCGTCTTCTCGCCGGTCACAGCTGTCGCCACGTTCTTCCACCACAGCTGGGCCAGCTTGGGGTAGTCGGGCACGTTGGTGCCGGTGGGCGTCCACGCCACCCGCGCAGGGCTGCGATAGAACTCGATCAGGCCGCCGTACTGGGCCGCGTTCTTGGTAAGGTATTCGTGATGGATGTCGCTGTCGCGGATAAAGGTCAGGCCGGTGAGCGACTTCTTCAGCGATACCGTCTTGGACGTCACGAACTGCGCGTACAGCCAGGCCGCCGCGAGGCGGTTGGGATCGGTGTTCTTGAAGAAGGTCCACGACCCCACGTCCTGGTAGCCGTTCTGCATGCCCTGCTTCCAGTACGGGCCATAAGGCGACGGCGCCATGCGCCATTTCGGCGTGCCGTCCGCATTGACCACCGGCAGCCCCTTCTTGGTCATGTCGGCGGTGAACGCCGTGTACCAGAAGATCTGCTGCGCCACCTGCCCTTGCGCCGGCACCGGGCCGGCCTCGGAGAAGGTCATGCCCATGGCTTGCGGCGGCGCGTACTTCTTCATCCAGTCGATGTACTTGGTGAGCGCATAGACCGCGGCCGGGCTGTTGGTGGCGCCGCCGCGCGAGACCGATGCACCTTCCGGTGTGCATTTGTCAGCGCCAACACGGATGCCCCATTCGTCCACCGGCATGCCGTTCGGCAAGCCCTTGTCTGCCGACCCGGCCATCGACAGCCAGGCGTCGGTAAAGCGCCAGCCGAGCGACGGATCCTTCTTGCCGTAGTCCATGTGGCCGTAGACCTTCTTGCCGTCGAGTTCCTTGACGTCGTTGGAGAAGAAGTTGGCGATGTCCTCGTAGGCCGACCAGTTGGTGGGCACGCCCAGGTCATAGCCGTACTTCGCTTTGAACTTGTCCTGCAAGTCCTTGCGCGCGAACCAGTCGGCGCGGAACCAGTACAGGTTGGCGAACTGCTGGTCGGGCAGCTGGTAGAGCTTGCCATCCGGCGCGGTGGTGAACTTGGTGCCGATGAAATCCTTTACGTCCAGCCCGGGATTGGTCCACTCCTTGCCGGCGCCAGCCATGTAGTCGGTCAGCGGCAGGATGGCGCCATAGCGATAGTGCGTGCCGATCAGGTCAGAGTCGGAAATCCAGCCGTCATAGATCGACTTGCCGGACTGCATCGAGGTCTGCAGCTTCTCCACCACATCGCCTTCCTGGATGATGTCGTGCTTGACCTGGATGCCGGTGATTTCCTCGAAGGCCTTGGCCAGCGTCTTGGATTCGTACTCGTGGGTCGTGATGGTCTCCGAGACCACGCTGATCTGCGTCACGCCCTTCGCCTTGAGCTTGGCGGCAGCGTCCATGAACCACTTCATTTCAGCGAGCTGCTTGTCCTTGGCGAGCGACGACGGCTGGAACTCGCTGTCGATCCACTTCTTGGCCTCGGCCTCGCCAGCCCAAGCGGCGTGGCCGCAAGCGAGCGCCGCTGCGCAGGCCAGCGCCGTCATGCCCAATTTCACGTGCACCTTCATTGACGTCTCCTCGAGAATCCCCCTCCCTGCTCTTTGTCTGGGTCGCGGTCCGGGGAAGGTGCAGGCCGCTATGCCCATTGACGAAAAATCCGTCGCTTTATTCTTGTCGGCTCGGGTGCGCGATCCGCATTCGGCTCAGCCCTTGCGCATCACCAGGCCCAGCGCAAGCATCGACAGCACCAGGCTGATCCAGATCGAAGGTTCTTCCGCCAGCGAAAACCACGCCATCATCTTCTCGCCCAGGCCCACCCACGCCAGGTTGATCCAGGCCGCGCACATCAGGCCGATGAACAGGCGGTCGCCGCGGGTGGTGGCGATGGGCAGGAAGCCCTTGCGCTCCATGGTGGGAGCGCGCGTCTCCCACATCGTCATGCCAACCAGCATCACCGCGATGCTGACGAAGAACACGGCCACCGGTGTGGTCCATACCATCCAGTTGAACATGGCACCCTCTCCTTACACGCGGCCCATCGCGAAGCCTTTCGCGATGTAGTGCCGCACAAACCAGATCACGATGCCGCCTGGCACGATGGTGAGCACACCGGCCGCGGCCAGCACGCCCCAGTCCATGCCGGAGGCCGACACCGTGCGCGTCATGGTGGCAACGATCGGCTTGGCGTTGACCGAGGTCAGCGTGCGCGCCAGCAACAGCTCCACCCAGCTGAACATGAAGCAGAAGAAAGCGGCCACGCCCACGCCGGCCTTGATCAGCGGCAGGAAGATGGTGATAAAGAAGCGCGGGAAGGAATAGCCATCCACATAGGCCGTCTCGTCGATTTCGCGCGGCACGCCCGACATGAAGCCCTCCAGGATCCACACCGCCAGCGGCACGTTGAACACCAGGTGCGCGAGCGCCACGCCCAGGTGCGTGTCCATCAGGCCGATGGTGGTGTAGAGCTGGAAGAACGGCAGCAGGAACACCGCCGGCGGCGTCATGCGGTTGGTCAGCAGCCAGAAAAAGACGTGCTTGTCGCCGATGAACCGGTAGCGCGAGAAGGCATAGGCCGCGGGCAGCGCCACGGTGATCGCGATCACCGTGTTCATCGCCACGTAGATCATCGAGTTGATGTAGCCCGAGTACCAGGACGGATCGGTGAAGATGGTCTTGTAGTGCTCCAGCGTGAAATCGTTGGGCCACAGCGACAGCGTGGAAACGATCTCCTCGTTGGACTTGAACGACATGTTCAGCATCCAGTAGATCGGCAGGACGGCAAAGACCAGGTACACCACCAGGAAGACTGCGCGCCAGTAAGTGGCGCTTTGCTTGGCTTCACGTTTGGCTTCACGCATTGGGCATGTCCTCGCTGCCGGCGGTGCCCGCGCGCTGCATCCAGTTGTAGAGGATGAAACACATGAGCAGGATGATCAGGAAGTAGACGATCGAGAATGCCGCGGCCGGGCCCAGGTCGAACTGGCCCACGGCTTTCTGCGTGAGGTATTGCGACAGGAACGTGGTCGCATTGCCAGGCCCGCCGCCGGTCAGCACGAAGGGCTCGGTGTAGATCATGAAGCTGTCCATGAAGCGCAGCAGCACCGCGATCATCAGCACGCCGCGCAGCTTGGGCAGCTGGATGTAGCGGAACACCGCCAGGCGCGAAGCGCCGTCGATCTGCGCGGCCTGGTAGTACGCGTCGGGAATCGCGCGCAAGCCGGCGTAGCACAGCAGCGCCACCAGCGGCGTCCAGTGCCACACGTCCATCACCAGCACCGTGAACCACGCGTCCACCGCACTGCCGGTGTAGTTATAGGCAAAGCCCATGCCGGCAAGCGCCGCACCCAGCAAGCCGATGTCGGTGCGCCCGAAGATCTGCCAGATCGTGCCCACAACGTTCCATGGAATCAGCAGCGACAGCGCGATCACCACCAGCACCGCCGACGCCTTGACGCCCTTGGCCGGCATCGACAGCGCCAGCAGGATGCCCAGCGGGATCTCCACCGCCAGCACGGCCAGCGAAAAGCCGAGCTGGCGCAGCAGCGCATCGTGCAGCTCGCCGTCGCGCAGTACGGTGCGGAACCATTCGGTACCGACGAACACGCGCCGCTCGGGCGAGATGATGTCCTGCACGGAGTAATTGACGATGGTCATCAGCGGCAGGATGGCGGAGAACGCCACGCACAGGACCACCGGGATGACCAGCAGCCAGGCCTTCTGGTTGACGGGCTTCAGCGTGCTCATGCCACCAGCTCCTCGTTGACGTAGTAACAGGTATGACGATTGAACACGGACAGCCACACGGTCTCGCCCGCCCGCAGCGCCGCGCCCTCGTGGCCAAGCCGGCCGCGCACGGTCGCAGCGTGGCCGCCGGCATCCTGCACGGTGGCGGTGACCAGCCAGTAGGTGCCAATGTCCTGCGCGCGCTCCACGCGCGCGGGCACGGCCTGCGGATCGGTGCTCGCGGCCAGGCGCAGGTACTCGGGGCGCACGCCGACCTTGAAGCTGCCGGCAGCCTGCAAAGCCGTGGCGACGGTGGGCGCGAACTCCGGCATATAGCGCCGCCCGGCGATTTCGATAGCGCCATCGCGCCATGCCCCTGCCAGGAAGTTCATGCCCGGCGAGCCGATGAAGTTGCCAACGAAGGTATGTGCAGGGCGCTCGAACAGCGCATCGGCCGGCCCCACCTGCACCGCCCTGCCGCGCGACATCACCACCACTTGGTCGGCGAAGGTAAGCGCCTCGGTCTGGTCATGCGTGACGTAGATCAACGTCAGCCGGAACTCGTGGTGAATCTCCTTGAGCTTGCGGCGCAGCTGCCATTTCAGGTGCGGATCGATCACGGTCAGCGGCTCGTCGAACAGGATGGCCGACACGTCCTGGCGCACCAGGCCGCGCCCGAGCGAGATCTTCTGCTTGGCGTCGGCCGCCAGGCCGCTGGCGCGCCGGTCCAGCGATGCGGACAGGTCCAGCATCTCGGCCACGCGGCCCACGCGCTCCTTCACCTGGGCCGCGGGCACGCCGCGGTTGCGCAGCGGGAAGGCCAGGTTTTCGCCCACCGTCATGGTGTCGTAGATCACCGGAAACTGGAACACCTGGGCGATGTTGCGCGCCTGCGGCGTGGCTGCGGTCACGTCGCGGCCGTCGAAGGAGACGGTGCCGTGCGATGGCCGCTGCAAGCCGGAAATGCAATTGAGCAAGGTGGTCTTGCCGCAGCCGGAGGGCCCAAGCAAGGCGTAGGCGCCGCCGTCATTGAACGTGAACTTCAGCGGCAGCAGCGCGTAGTCCTCATCCGCTTGCGGATCGGGACGGTATGAATGAGACAGGTCGAGGTCGATGCGTGTCATCTCAGGCTCCCAGCTCGGCCGTGGCGGGGGCAACTTTCAACTGCCGGCTGGGCGCATGGATGCGCATGCCATCGGCGTCGAACAGGTAGAGCTGCGCGGGATCCAGATGCAGCGTGAGCGGCGCGCCCAGTTCCAGGTCGACCACCCCCGGAAACTGCGCCACCAGGTTGCCAACCGGGGAATCCATGTGCACGAAGGTGTCAGACCCGGACAGCTCGGCCAGCGCCACCCGGCCGGCCACCGGCACCGAGCCGGGCACGGCGTCCAGGCGCAGCGCACCGGCCCGCACCCCGACCGTTACCGTACCGCCTTGTTTCACTGCCCCGGGCAAGGGGACCACGACGCCGCCCGGCAGCGTGACCGCGCCGGCCAGCAGGTTGCCGGCCATCAGGTTCATGGGGGGATCGCTGAAAGCACGCGCCACGCGCAGCGAGGCGGGATAGTGAAAGACCTCTGGCGTGGGGCCGTACTGCAACAGCTCGCCGGCATCCAGCACCGCGGTATAGCCGCCCAGCAACAGCGCCTCGGCCGGCTCCGTGGTGGCATAGATCACGGTGGCATTGCCATGCGCGAAGAGCTGGGTCAGTTCCTCGCGCAGCTCTTCGCGCAACTTGTAGTCCAGGTTGACGAGGGGCTCGTCGAGCAGCATCAGCGGCGCGCCTTTGGCCAGCGCGCGCGCCAGCGCCACGCGCTGCTGCTGCCCGCCCGAGAGCTCGGCGGGAAAGCGCTCGAGCAAGTGCTCGATATGCAGGCGGGTGGCCAGCGCCCTCACCTGTCCATCGATATCCTTGGAACGCCGCAGCTTGAGCGGCGAAGCAATATTGTCGAAGACAGTCATCGACGGGTAGTTGATGAACTGCTGGTAGACCATCGAGACGTTGCGCTCGCGCACCGGCATGCCGGTCACGTCGATGCCGTCCACCTCGACACGGCCGGCACTGGGCCGGTCCAGCCCCGCCATGACCCGCATCAGCGAGGTCTTGCCGGCCTGGGTGGCACCTAGCAGGATGGTCACCGCGCCCGGCACGGGCGTCAGCGACATGGGATATAGATACGCCTGCGAACCTGCTTGCTGGGCGATGCCTTCCAATCTGAGCTGCATCGAGTCTCCGATTCCGAATGCCACATACATCACATATACCGCAATGATGCAAACGCACAAATCCTTGCTTCCCGCTCGTTTTAGAGCAAAAACGAAAATAAAACAATCATGCACTGCATCATTTGTTTTCGTTTGTGTTTGAACTAGAATGCCGGCATGACGCTAAATCCACGCCAGACCGCCCTGCTGGAAGAGGTTCGCAGCCAGGGCTTCGCTTCCATCGACGAACTTGCCCGCAAGTTCGGGGTGACCCTGCAGACCGTGCGCCGGGACGTCAACCTGCTGGCTGAAGGCGGCATGCTGGCGCGCTTTCACGGCGGCGTGCGGGTAGAGGGCTCCACGGTGGAGAACATTGCCTATCGGCAGCGCCAGGTGCTCAATGCCGAGGGCAAGGCCCGCATTGCGCGCGCGGTGGCCAGCGCCGTGCCCGAGGGCTGTTCGCTGATCCTGAATATCGGCACCACGGTCGAGGAGATCGCGCGCGAGCTCATGCATCACCGCGGCCTGCGCGTGATCACCAACAACCTGAACGTGGCGAGCATCCTGGCCGACAACCCCGATTGCGAAGTGATCGTCGCCGGCGGCGTGCTGCGCTCGCGCGACCGCGGCATCGTGGGCGAGGCCACAGTGGAGTTCATCAGCCAGTTCAAGGTGGATATCGGCTTGATCGGCATCTCGGGCATCGAGGCCGACGGCACGCTGCGCGATTACGATTTTCGCGAAGTGAAGGTAGCGCGGACCATCATCGAGCATTCGCGCGAGGTTTGGCTGGCGGCGGATGCCAGCAAGTTCAACCGGCAGGCCATGGTGGAACTGGCGCACGTCTCGGAGATCGACCGGCTCTTCACCGACGAGCCGTTAATGCCGCCATTCGAGAGCATGCTGGAAGAAAGCGGAGTGCGCTGTGTGGTCGCGCAGGCCTGAGAGCGGCCAGCCACGGCGCCGGCTCCCCTGCGGGCGAGGCGGTGCCGGCGCGGCTGGCGCCGGGCACCTGGTGAAGGACTTGCTTAGGGGCTTGCCTGGGGACTTGCCTGAGGCCTTACTTGAAGACGACGGTCTTGTGGCCGTTGAGCAGGATGCGGTGCTCAGCATGCCATTTGACGGCACGCGCCAGCGCCACGCATTCCACGTCACGCCCCACCGCGGTAAGCTGCTCGGGATCCATGCTGTGGTCCACGCGCTCGATTTCCTGCTCGATGATCGGGCCTTCGTCCAGCGCCGCGGTCACGTAGTGGGCGGTCGCGCCGATCAGCTTCACGCCACGGTCGTGCGCCTGATAGTAAGGCTTGGCGCCCTTGAAGCTGGGCAGGAACGAGTGATGGATATTGATGGCGCGGCCGGCCAGCTTGCGGCACAGGTCATCAGACAGCACCTGCATGTAGCGCGCCAGCACCACCAGGTCGATGTTCTGCTCGCGCACGATCTCGAACACCTTGTTCTCTTGCGCGGCCTTCTGCTCGGCCGAGGCGTTCATCATCGGCAGGTGGAAGAACGGAATATCGTACGACGCGGCAAGCTGGTAGAAATCACGGTGGTTCGACACGATGGCGGCGATCTCCACCGGCAGGCCGCTGGCCTTGGCGCGGAACAGCAGATCGTTCAGGCAATGGCCGATCTTCGACACCATGATCATCACGCGCGGCTTGACGCTGGCATCGAACAGGTCCCACTGCATGGCGAACTGATCGCCGATCGGCGCGAACGCGGTCTTCAGCGTGGCCAGGTCCGGGCCGCCGGCGGCCGGCGTGAAATGCACCCGCATGAAGAAGCGGCCAGTGAATTCATCGCCGTACTGGTCGGAATCGACGATGTTGCAACCGTGCTGGAACAGCAGGCCCGAGACGGCATGGACGATGCCCGGCTGGTCCGGGCAGGAAATGGTGAGAATGAATCCGGTATTGCTCATCGTGTGTGGTTTTGTCTAGTGCGCGCCGATCAAGGGCGGGGGATGCCGGGGGCGCTCCAGCCGCGGCGATTGAGCGCATCCAGCGTCACCAGGGTCGCGTCGACCGTCATGGCGCCATCCGCCATGATAGCAAGCAATGCCTCCGGCTCGATACGGCGGTGCTCGGCCACCTCCCCGTCGCGGTTATGCGGCACGAAATCCGGCGGCAGCAACAGGTCGTACACGTACACGGCCTCCCACTGCACGCCCTCGGGGATTTCACGCAGCACTTCGATCACGCCGTGCGCCTCGGCGCGCTGCGCCAGCACGGGCGCAATGCCCGACTCCTCGTCGCACTCGCGCACCAGCGTGGCAAGCGGATCACTGCCGTGCGGCATGCCGCCTGCCACCAGGTTGTCCCACATGCCGGGGTCGACCGCCTTGGCGGCGCTGCGCCGTGAAATCCACAGCGCACGCTCGCCGGCAATGACGCCATTCATGTGCGAGGCAAAGGTCAGCAGCCCCAGAAAGCGCGCGGCTGCGCGCTCGATCACCGCGAAGGCCGGCGCCGCGAGTTCCGGCGTGACGGCGAACAGCTCGTCGCGCCAGCCGCGCACATGGCCCGCATCCGCCAGCCAGTGCGCCAGTACCTTCAGCGCCGCGCTGCGCGTGCAGGCATCGCCGCAATCCGGCAGCAACGCCACGCTGCCATCCAGCGGCTCGCCCAGCACGGCCGGCACCGTATCCTGCGCGCGCAGGATAAGCGCATGCGCGCGCGGCAGCCAGCCCACCTGGCGCCCTGCCACGGTCAGCCGCAAATGCGCGCCGGCATCGAAACGGCTGCGCGCCGCCAGCGAGGCGGCAACGCGGGACACGACGGGGTTCTGGCTAGCGCAATTGGGCAAGGTATCGGACATGAAGGATCCCGGCGGCCGGCAAGGCACGCCTGCAATGGTCAGTGCAATGGTTAATGTAGCGGTTAATGTAGTGGTAGAAGCAGTCAATCCAGGACAAGACGCATGAAGCAAACCCAGCCTTCGGGCCTGCCGCAATTCGTGCTGGCGCTCGACCAGGGCACCAGCAGCTCGCGCGCGATCCTGTTCGATCACGCCGGCAACGTGGCGCGGGTCGCGCAGCGCGAATTCCGCCAATATTACCCGCACCCCGGCCACGTCGAGCACGATCCCTACGAGATCTGGCAGTCGCAGCTGGCGGTGGCGCACGAGGTGCTGAACGACGCCGGCGTCGCGGCCAGCCAGGTGAGCGCCATCGGCATCACCAACCAGCGCGAGACCACCGTGCTGTGGGACCGCCAGACCGGCGAGCCCATCGGCCGCGCGCTGGTCTGGCAGGATCGCCGCACCGCGCCGATGTGCGAGGCACTGCAGGCCRACGGCCACGGCGAGCTGTTCCGCGACAAGACCGGCCTGATCATCGACGCCTACTTCTCCGGCACCAAGCTGCGCTGGATGCTCGACAACACCGAGGGCGCGCGCGAGCGCGCGGCGCGTGGCGAGCTGGCGTTCGGCACAGTCGACAGCTGGCTGATCTGGCAACTGACGGACGGCAAGCGCCATGTCACCGATGTCTCCAACGCGTCGCGCACGATGCTGTTCAACATCCATACCTTCCAGTGGGATGATGACCTGCTCGACCTGCTGGACATCCCGCGCAGCCTGTTGCCCGAAGTGGTGCCCTCCAGCGGCGAGGTGGCGCGCACAGCGTTGCGGCTGTTTGGCACGGAGATCCCCATTGCCGGCATCGCCGGCGACCAGCAGGCCGCCACCTACGGCCAGGCCTGCCTGTCCCCGGGCATGGCCAAGAATACCTACGGCACGGGCTGCTTCCTGCTGATGAACACGGGATCGCAGCCGGTCACTTCGCAAAATCGCCTGCTCACCACCATCGGCTGGCAGCTGGGCGGCACCACGCCGCCCGCCAGCCGCACGCAGTATTGCCTGGAAGGCGGCGTGTTCATGGGCGGCGCCACCATCCAGTGGCTGCGCGATGGGCTGCAGATCATCAACAGCGCGCCCGAGGTGGAGCCGCTGGCGCGCCAGTGCGACGACACCGCAGGCGTGGTGCTGGTGCCAGCCTTTGCCGGCCTGGGCGCGCCGCACTGGGATCCGTTCGCGCGCGGTACGCTGGTCGGCCTGACCCGCGGCACCGGACGCGCGCACATTGCCCGCGCCGCGCTGGAGTCGATCGCGCTGCAGAGCGTGGACGTGCTGGACGCCATGCAGAAGGATGCCGGCATCTCGCTGGCTGAGCTGCGTGTCGACGGCGGCGCGTCGCGCAGCGACCTGCTGATGCAGATGCAGGCCGACCTGCTTGGCACGGCAGTGGTTCGCCCGCGCGTGACCGAGACCACCGCGCTTGGCGCCGCCTACCTGGCGGGACTGGCCACCGGCTACTGGAGCGGCGAGGACGAGATCGCCAGCCAGTGGCAGGTGGAGCATCGCTTCGAGCCCAACCTTAGCGCCGACGCGCGCGCGTACCGGCTCTGGCGGTGGCATCGCGCGGTAGAGCGCGCACGCGACTGGGCGCGGGAAGATGGCGCGCCACCGCACTCGGCAAATTGAGCGCGGGCTGAGCGCAGGGCACGAGCCACACAAGACAAGTACAAAAGTACGTACGAGCCACACCGCGACACGCATTCGCACCAAACAAGGAATCATGCAGACATTGCACCCCCCCATCCTGCCGCCCGACCGCGCCACCTTGCTCGCCACCCTCGAGCGCGAGCCGAAGTGGGATGTCATCGTCATCGGCGGCGGCGCCACCGGCCTGGGCACGGCGGTGGACGCCGCCTCGCGCGGCTACCGCACGCTGCTGGTGGAAGCCGCCGACTTCGCCAAGGGCACCTCCAGCAAGGCTACCAAGCTGGTCCACGGCGGCGTGCGCTACCTCGCACAGGGCAATATCAGCCTGGTGCGCGAGGCGCTGCATGAGCGTGGCCTGCTGGCCCGCAACGCGCCGCACCTGGTGTGGCCGCTCGGCTTCGTGGTGCCGGCCTACCAGTTGTTCGACCAGCCCTTCTACGGCATCGGCCTGAAGCTATATGACATGCTGGCGGGCGGCCTCAACCTGTCCGGCAGCCGCTGGCTCAACCACCGCGAAACCCTGGCGGCGGCGCCGACCCTGGCCGAGCACGTGGGCGGGCGGCCCCTGCGCGGCGGCAACCTGTATTTCGACGGGCAGTTCGACGACGCCCGCCTGGCCATCGCGCTGATGCGCACGCTGTTCGACGTTGGCGGCACGGCCATCAACTACCTGCGCGTGAGCGGGCTGTCGCAGCGCAACGGGGTGATCGACGGCGTCACCGTGAAGGACGTGCTGGGCGACGCCAGCTTCGACCTGAAAGCGTCCTGCGTGATCAACGCCACCGGCGTGTGGGTCGATGCCGTGCGCCAGATGGAAGACGGCCGCGCGCGCAGCATGGTGGCCCCCAGCCAGGGCGTGCACCTGACCTTGCCGCGCAGCTTCCTGCCCGGCGACCGTGCCATCCTGATCCCCAAGACCGATGACGGCCGTGTGCTCTTCGTCGTGCCCTGGAACGGCCACACCATCATCGGCACCACCGATACGCCGCGCAAGGACCTGCCGCTGGAGCCCCGCGCGGGCACCGACGATGTCGATTTCATCCTGGAGACCGCCACGCGCTACCTGTCGCGCGCGCCAACCCGTGCCGACGTGACCAGCGTCTGGGCCGGCCTGCGCCCGCTGGTCAAGGCCACCGGCGAAGCCTCCACCGCCTCGCTGTCGCGCGAGCACACCATCCTGGTGTCCAAGGCCGGCCTGATCACCGTCACCGGCGGCAAGTGGACCACCTACCGCAAGATGGCCGAGGACGTGGTGGGCACGGCCATCCAGCGCCAGATGCTGCCGGCCGCGCCCTGCGTAACAGCGGATCTGCCGCTGCACGGCGCGCAAGGCTTGCCCGCGAACCTGCCCGCGCCTGGCAGCGGCTCGCCGGACCGTTACTACGGCAACGAGGTCGGCATGCTGCACACGCTGCCCGGCAACGACGAAATGCTGGTGCCCGGCGCCGGGCTGACCGCCGCTCATGTGCGCTTTGCCGCGCGTTTCGAACTGGCTCGGCGGGTCGAGGACGTGCTGGCGCGGCGCAATCGCGCGCTGTTCCTGGAGGCTGGCGCCGCCAGCGCGGCAGCGCCACGGGTGGCCGCAATCCTGGCCGAGGAGCATGGCCACGACGCCGCGTGGCAGGCCGCCGAGGTGGAGAGCTTCCGGGCACTGGCCAGCGGCTATATGCTGTCCTGAGGGACGACACAGCCGAGCCTGTCTCATCTCAGCGTCCAGCCACCAGGCTAGCTAGCAAGGAAACCACAGCGCGCCGCCGGCCTACACCAACTGCCACGCGGTCAAGTAGGCCTCAAGCAGGTCATCGCCAGAACATTTTGGTGCTTGTGCCCTGGCCGAGCGATAATGCGGGTTATCGAATCAGGGAGAACACCATGGACGAGATTGATGATCTGTCCGATCTGCCGATGCCCCGCTTTATCTGGGGCTTCGCGATCTTTACGCCCAAGGGCGGCGAGGTCATGCATGACGAATTTGAATATCTGACCCACACCCGCGCGCCCCGCTTCACCTGCCGGGTGGTGGAGCTGGAAGACATGCCGGTCGACAGCGAGGAAAGCGGCATCGACGGGCGCATCGTGCATTACGAGGAGCCCGGCCGCCTGTTCTACATCTCCGACGCCGGCATCGCGCTGGTGAACTTTGAGCTGTTCGACAAAGTGCCGGAAAAGCAGAAGCTCAAGAAAATCTGCGATGAAGCCATCGAAAACTGGATGCTTCGCCGCGACTTCCTCGACTCGGAAGAAGGCGAAGAGGACTGAGCGCCCTTTGCACCACCCCGAGGCGATGACGGCCAGCACAGGCCGTGGTCCCTGGAGCGGTCCCCGCGGCCGCTCCGTTCCTTCCGCCCAGGCGTGCCTCGCCGAGCACTAAGCCCTTGCCCTCGCCGACACGGGAACGGCATCCGGGTGACAAGCCCTCAAAAACAAAACGCCCGCTGAAACCCAGCGGGCGTTTTGCTTGCTTCTGTTTGCTACGGTCCTGCATGCCACTGCGTTCGCGTGGACAAAAAAGCACAAATCAGTGCTTCATGGCCACCCGGCCCAGCGCGCTGCAATCAGGCTGCCGCGTCTTCCTGCGGCAGGCCGCGTTCCAGCGCTTCCTTCAGCAGGCCGCTCATGCCACCGGCATGTGCCGGTGCCAGTGCCTGCAGGCGCTTCACCAGCTCGGCATCCAGCTTGCACGCAAACGGCACCAGGCCTTGCTCCTGGTCGAGCCGGCGCTGTTCGCGGCGATCGACCTTGGCCGGGCCGGTATCACGGCCGGCACGGACTGCGGCGGACAGCTTCAGGCTGTTTGCGAGCTTCAACGCTTTGTTCTTTTCGAGGTCGGTCTTTTTCACGGCTTGTTCCGCTAGAGTCTGTCTGGGGCGGTATTGTACGCAGGTCGGCGGGAGAGCCCGCCTTTCCGACATGCACATGACGCGATGCATGCCTGGCCGGCACTGCATGGCGTCACCGCGCCAGTCCCCTACCGCGCCTCCCTCACCTCGATCAAATCCGCCGCCACCCGCTCGATCTCCGCATAGACGGGAAACGCCTCGTCGGGGCCGGTGCATCCGACACCGGTCGCGCTGGCTTCGTCCGCGCCCAGCGGATGAAAGACAAAGGCCATGCCTGGCTTCCACCTCGGGTCGTTCTTGAGGCTTTCATTGAGGATGGCCAGGTACTGGCTGCGAGTGAACACGTGTTTTGCCATCTTCACCTCCGATGATTTGTCGCGATCGTAATTTGTCGGGATCGTAGCATGGCGCGCGGCCCGATCCGGGTGAGCCTCGATACACGCGCGCCACGCTGCATGCCATGATCGCGTTGCTTTTGCCGCAATCGAGCCCTTCCCGATGCCACATCGGTGCCACACCGATGCTGCATCGATAAGACATTGCCAAGACAACGATAAGACAAAGGATGAGACAAATGATACGTAGCACTTTGCCGGCGCTGGCGGTCGCACTGCTGGCCGCCTGCGCGGCCCCAGCCAACACGCAAAATACCGCGCCGCTCACGACCGGCTTCTCCGCCACGCAACTGGACAGCATGAGCGCACGCGTGCGCGCCGATGTCGCGCAAGGGCGCATTCCCGGCGCCGTGTACCTGGTGGCCCGCAACGGCAGCATCGTCAACACGCAGACCATTGGCTGGCAGGACGCTGCGGCTAAGGTGCCGATGCGCCCGGACTCGATATTCCGCATCTACTCGATGAGCAAGCCGATCGTCTCGGTGGCGGTCATGATGATGGTGGAGGACGGCCGCATCCAGCTGGCCGACCCGGTGTCGAAGTACCTGCCCGAGCTCAAGGACCTGCGCGTTGGCGTGGAGAAGACCGACGCCGCCGGCAAGCCCGTGCTGGAACTGGTGCCCGCCCAGCGCGAAATGACCGTGCAGGACCTGCTGCGCCACACTTCTGGCCTGACCTACGGCGTGTTCGGCAAGTCGCTTGTCAAGGAGGAATACAAGCGGCTTGGCGTGGATGCCACCGAGCAAAGCAATACCGAGTTCATCGCGCGTCTCGCCAAGGTGCCGCTGCAGTTCCAGCCCGGCACCACTTGGGAATACAGCCGCTCCACCGATGTCCTGGGCGCCCTGCTCGAGCGCGTGTCGGGCCAGACCCTGGCCACGCATCTGCAGCAGCGGATCTTTACGCCACTGCAGATGAAGGACACCGGTTTCTGGGTTCCTCCGGCACAACAAGGCCGCATTGCGGAGCCCTTTGCCGTCGATCCCGACAGCAAGGTGCCGGTCGGGCTGATCGACGTACGCCGCGCCCCGAAGCTTGAATCGGGTGGCGGCGGCCTGGTGTCGACCGCGGCCGACTACTTCCGCTTTGCCCAGATGCTGCTCAATGGCGGCGAGATCGACGGGGTGCGCCTGCTATCGCCCAAGACGGTCGCCTACATGACGGCCGACCACCTTGGCATCATGGGCGCTCGTTCCCTGGCGCGCGGCGCGGCCTACCTGCCGGGACCGGGCTATGGCTTTGGCCTGGGCTTCGGCACACGTACGGGCACCGGCGAATCGGCCACGCCGGGATCGGTCGGGGACTACTACTGGGGCGGGGTCGGGGGCACCTACTTCTGGGTCGACCCGAAGGAGAAGACCGTGGCGATCTGGATGATGCAGGCGCCGGGGCAGCGCGAGTATTACCGCGCGTGGTTCCGGAACACGGTGTACAGCGCCATGACACCGTGATGCCATAACCCCGTGACAAAGCGCTGCGGTGGCCGCCCGCCGCCACCGCGGCCGCCGCGCCTGACCGCACCCCATGGCGCCCTACAGTACCCTACAGCGCAGCAACCGACTCGCCCGGCACCAGGCCGTTGATGATGTCCTCACCGAACTTCACGGCGCCGCGGCGGGCGGTGCCGATATTGTCCCAGGGCGCGGCGCTAAGGCGAAACACGCGCGAGCGCTCGGTTCCCGGCTCATGCCCCTCGCGGCAGATCACCACCGACGCGTTGAAGCTGCGATCCGGCCGGCGCTCGGGCCAGGTACGTTCCGCCTGGTGACGATAGATCAGCGGGTAGAGATCGAAGCCTTTGTAGCGGGTGAAAGGTCCAGTGTCCAACTTGCGCTCCCCTGTCGATGATGGATGGGTGGATGCGGCCAGCGCCGCGCCTCCACGGATTCGCCCCGCCCTGTTGCCAGGCGGTGGCGGGAATGCTTTCAGGTAAATTCAGGCCGCGTCAGTCTGCCGGCTGTATCGACCAACCCGGCCCCTTGCCGTTCTTGTCGCTCTCATGGCGCCAGCGGCAGCCGCAATCGGCACAGGTGTAAGTGGCAAAAGTGATCGCGGGCTGGCCACGCGGCTTGATGCGCTGCGTATCCGTCAGAAGCAGCCGGGGATGCCCCGTGCCACCCGTCGAGCCGGGCCGTATCTGCGCACAGGCCTCGCACATGCTCATCATCGCTCCCGCGCCTTGCGCTTGCGGTCAGCAAGCGGGCCGCTGTGCGCCGGCAGTGTCAACGCTGCGCTTTCCCATGGCGCGCGTAGCGGCTACTTGTCCGCCGCCATCGCCTTGAGCTGCGCGTCGCCAGCCACGCGCGCCGCGTCCGAGGTGGTGAAGGTATCGTCCGAAACAATGGTGCGCTTGACCATCTGCGCAGCGAAATCGACCAGCGTGATCACCCACACATAGCGCCCGGCCTGCGGCGCTGTCTGGACAATTGCCTGAAGATGCGGCGTGGAATCCTTAGCCATGATGCTCCTCCGGAGAATCGGATCAGGCCACTGTAGCACGAGTTGCGCACGCGGCTACCGCAACGCCGGTGCACCGCGCTTGTCAGACCACCTGTCGTTCGCGCAGCGTTTCCAGATCGGCCGGCGTCAGGCCAAGCTCGGCGTAGAAGGCCGCGCTGTGCTCGCCCACCGCGGGGCCGCTGCGGGGCGCCGGTGGCGCATGGCCGGAAAACCTCGGCACCATGCAGGGCGCGGGAATCGAGCCGAGATCGGGATCGGGCAAGCGGACGACCGCGCCGCGCGCCTGGAAATGCGGATCCTCCAGGATATCGACAATGGTGAAGATCTTGCTGAACGGGATCTCATGCGCGCCCAGCGCCCGCGCCACGGCTTCGTAGTCATGCGCGGCAAACCAGGTCTTGACGATGGCGTCGAGCGCATCGAGATGGCACACGCGCGCCGGGTTGCTGGCATAGCGCGGATCGTCGGCCATGGCAGGTTCGCCGATGGCATGGCAGAGCCGGCGGAAGATCGGGTCTGATGACGCCACGAGCGAAACCCACTGTCCGTCCGCGGTAGCGTACATATTCGATGGCGCGGTGTAAGTAGCGCGATTGCCCGCGCGCTGGCGCACCTGCCCCAGTTGCTCGTACTCCACGGCCAACGGCTCCAGCAAGCGGAACAGTGCCTCGGTGGCCGACAGGTCGATCTCGCGGGCGCGCGCCTCGTTGCCATGCGTGTGCGCGCGCCGGCTGTCGGCCACGGCAGCCGCGATCGAGAACGCACCGAACAGGCCGGCCACCATGTCGCCCATCGGATAGTTCATGTGCATGGGTGAGCCCGACGGATCGCCCGCTAGGTTGGTGAATCCGCTCATCGCCTCAAACACGCGCGCGAAGCCGGCTCGCCCCGCATACGGCCCGGTCTGGCCAAAGCCGGTCAGGCGCAGGATCGTCAGTCGCGGATTGGCCGCGCGCAAGGTCTCGGCGTCGAGGCCCCAGCGGTCCAGCGTGCCGGTGCGGAAATTCTCTACCAGCACATCGAACCGCGGCAGCATCTTGAGGAACAGCGCGCGTCCTTCCGGCTTGCGCACATCCAGCGTGATGCCGCGCTTGCCGCGATTGGTGACCTTCCAGTACAGCGGCAGCTTGCCCTTCACCGGCGCAAGCCCGCGCAGCGGATCGGTGCCATCGGGCAACTCGAGCTTGACGACGTCCGCGCCCATGTCCGCGCACAGCGTGCTGGCAAATGGCGCGGCGACTACCGTGGCCATGTCGAGGATGCGCACGCCGGCGAGCGGGCCGTTCTGCTGCGCGGCGCGCGCGTCTTGATCTATGTGGTTCATGCGGGTGCCCAGGCGATGTGCTGGTGTGATGGAAATTGGCTCAGGGCAGCGTGCTTAGAGGCTGTTTCAAAATGAAGCGAAGCGGTTCTGGCGAGGCGCGCGGCCGCAGACAGTACAAGTGGATCGGCCAAGGCCGCGCAACGACGCCAGCATCTTTTTGAAATGGCCTCTTAGTCGAGCGTGGTGCCGGTCGACTTCACCAGCGCGGCCCACCACGCCGTATCGCTGCGGATCAGCGCGGCGAACTGCTCGGGCGTGTTGCCTACCGGCTCCGCGCCGAGGTCCACCAGGCGCTTGCGAATCTGCGGCTTGGCCAGTATCTTCACGGTCGCATCATGCAGCTTGGCAATGATCGGGCGCGGCGTGCCAGCCGGCGCCATCAGCCCCTTCCACGCGGTCACCACGTAGCCCCGGAGCCCGGCCTCCTCGACCGTCGGCACATCTGGCAAGGCGCTGGCGCGCTTGTCGCTGGCCACCGCCAGGGCACGCAGGCGGCCCGATTGCACAAACGGCAGCAATGCCGGCATGTTGTCGATCATCAGCGTGATATGCCCCGCGATCAGGTCGGCCACCGCCGGGCCGCTGCCTTTGTATGGCACGTGCTGCAGCTTGATGCCGGCGGACTGGTTCAGCAACTCGCCGGCGAGTTGCGCCGTGGTGCCGTTGCCCGGCGAGCCAAAGCTGAGCTGCCCGGGCTTGCTCTTGGCATAGGCGATGAACTCCTTGAGGTTGTGCGCCGGCACCGACGGGTTGACCGCCATCAGGTTGTGCTCGCGCGCCAGCATCGTGACCGGTACGAGGTCTCGCAGGGGCTCATAGGACATGCGCGCGTAAAGGCTGGGGTTGATCACCGTGGGACCGGCCGCGGCCAGCARCAGCGTGTAGCCATCGGGCGCAGCCTTGGCCACCGCATCGCCGCCGATATTGCCGCCAGCGCCTGCCTTGTTCTCAACCACCACGGTCTGGCCGAGTTCTTCCTTCAATTGCTCGGCCAGCAAGCGCGCCAGCGTGTCGGTGGACCCACCCGGCGGGAACGGCACGACCAGGCGGATCACTTTGGCGGGATAGCTTGCCTCGGCCAGCGCCGGTTGCGCAAGCCCAAGCAGGGTTAGCAGGACGGAGCCCGCTGCAAGCAAGGTTTTCAACATGGTGTCTCCTTGAGGCAATGACGCCGCCTGGCAAGCTGGCCGGCGGCTGTTCTGCATATTCGTGATCAGCTCGCCGCGGCCTGCGCCAGCGTGCGCTTGGCGATATTGAGCTGGTGGATCTGGCTGGTGCCTTCGTACAGGCGGAACAAGCGTACGTCGCGATAGAAGCGCTCGATGCCGAAGTCCGCGATATAGCCGTAGCCGCCAAACATCTGCACGCAGCGATCCGCCACGCGCCCGCACATCTCGGAGGCAAAGTACTTGCACATCGAGGCTTGCATGGTCACGTCTTCGCCGCGATCGCGCTGGCGCGCCGTTTCCATGATCAGCGCGCGCGCAGCAAAAATCTCCGTCTGGCAATCGGCGATCATCGCCTGTACCAGCTGGAACTCTGCCAGCGGCTGGCCGAACTGCTGGCGCCCGGTGACGAAGCGGATCGCTTCGTCCAGCATGCGAATGGCCGGCCCGGTGCACAGCGCCGCCAGGTGGATGCGCTGCTTGTTGAGCACCTTCATCGCCGTGCGAAATCCCTGCCCGTCCTCGCYCCCGATCAGGTTGGCGCCGGGTACGCGGCAGTCGTTGAAATGCACCTCAGAGACCGGCGAACCCTCTTGCCCCATCTTGCGATACGGCTGCCCCGTGGTCAGGCCCGGCGTGCCGCGCTCCACGATAAACGCAGAGATGCCGGCGGCCCCGCCGCGCGCGGGATCGGTACGCGCCATCACGGTGAACAAGCCTGCAATGGGCGCATTGGTGATGAAGCACTTGGTGCCGTTGAGCACATAGTGGTCGCCGTCGCGCCGCGCGGAAGTCGTCAGCGCCGTGGCATCCGAGCCGGCCTCCGGCTCGGTCAGCGCGAACGCGCCGGTCAGCTCGCCACTGGCGAGCAAAGGCAGGTAGCGGCGCTTCTGCTCCGGCGTGCCATCCGCCACCAGCGCTTCCGAGCCAATACCGGTATTGGTGCCCACCCGCGCGCGGAAGGCCACCGAGCACTGGGACAACTCCAGCGCCGCCAGCACGAGTTCCTCGGTTGTCATGCCGGCGCCGCCGTACGCCTCGGGAATCGAAAAGCCGAACAGGCCCAGTTCGGCCATTTCCTTTACCAACGCATCGGGTATGGCATCGAGCGCGGCCACCTCGGCCTCGCGCGGCACCAGCCGCTCGCGCACGAAACGCCGCAATTCGGCCAGGAAGGCTTGAAAGGCGTCCGGTTCCCTGATCATCGGTCTTGCTCCATCCGGTAAGTGCGGCCGGGATCGGCTGCGTGGAAACCAGCGTAGCAACCCGTGCCTGAAAGGCGGATCGATGTTTCGCTATCTTGAACGCGAGGTGTGCCCGGAATGCCCGGCAATGGCTATGATGGATGCGTACCCAGCCCTGCGACGCAGCCCATGCGCCGCCTTTGAACCGCTTTTCTCCCACGCCAGATGCCGCCCCGCCCCCATCATCCGGACCCCGCCTTCGCCACCACGCTGGCGCACGGGCTAGCGCTGCTGCAGTGCTTTCGCGTGGGAGAGCCGGTCATGAGCAACAAGCAACTAGCGGAGCGCACCGGGCTTTCCAAGGCCACCATCAGTCGCCTGACATACACGCTGGCGGCACGCGGCCTGTTGCGCTACGACACCGATCTGCGCCGCTACCGGCTGGGCTCCACCGCGCTCTCGCTTGGCTACCCGCTGCTAGCCAGCCTCAAGGTCAGGCAGCTTGCGCGCCCGCTGATGAAGCAGCTCGCCGACGAAGTGGGCGGCTCGGTCTCGCTCGGCCTGCGCGACCGGCTGCAAATGGTCTACGTGGAAACCAGCCGCGGGCACGACGCCATCGCCTTCCGGCCCGATATCGGCGCATCGCTGCCCATGCTCCCCACCGCCATCGGACGCGCCTGGCTGTGCCAGGCATCCCCCGACGAGCGCGAGCCGGTGCTGGCGGCGCTACGCGCCAGCGACGCCGCGCAATGGCAGGCGCACGCCGCCGCGCTGGAAGCCGCGGCGCACGATTTCGCCACGCTCGGCTTTTGCCTGTCGCGCGGGGAATGGCAGCGCGATGTGCATGCGGTGGCCGTGCCAATGCGCGCCGAGATCGACGGCGAGGTGCTGGTCTTCAATTGCGGGGCGCCAGGCGCCAGGATGACGCCACGAAAGCTCGAACGCGAAATGGGGCCGCGCCTGCTGCGGATGGTCCGGCGCGTGGAAACGTCGCTGGGGATCGCGTGATGGCATCGGCGCCATCACCCGGCGCATCACCCGCCACATCGCGCGGCACGCCCGTGGCCGACGAGCGCGACACCGGCGACCGCCAGTTCGCCACCACGCTCGCGCACGGCATCGATATCCTGCTGGCCTACCGTCCTGGCGAATCCCTGCTCGGCAACAAGGAGTTTGCACAACGCACCGGCAAGTCGAGATCAGCCGTGGCAAGGCTCACGCACACGCTGACCGTGCTCGGCTACCTGCGCCGCGACGCCACGCAAGCCAAGTACCGGCTCGGTGCGCCCGTGCTCTCGCTCGGCTATCCTCTGCTGGCCAGCATGCATATCCGCCAGATCGCCCGGCCGCTGATGAAAGAGCTCGCCGACCGTGTGGGCGGCGCGGTATCGCTAGGCATGCGCGACCGCACGCAGATGATCTATGTGGAGACCGCCCGCTCCACCGACAGCCTTGTCGTGACGCCAGACATCGGCGCCGCGCTGCCTATGCTCACCACCGCCATCGGCAAGGCCTGGCTATGCAAGGCACCCGCCGAAGAGCGCGAAAGCGTGCTCAATCGCCTGCGCCTCCAGGACCCCGATGCCTTCCTGCGCTTCCAGCCACAACTCTCCCGCCTGCGGCAGGATTTCGAGGCCAAGGGCTACTGCGTGAACCGTGGCGAATGGCGCAGCGATGTCCATGCCTTTGCCGTGCCGCTGTTCCGGCCGGTGGATTCGCAATGGCTGATCTTCAACTGCGGGGTATCGGCACAAGCCAAGCCATTCGCCGCGCGCGAGCGGGAAGTCGCGCCGGGGCTGGTGGATCTGGTGCGAAACGTGGAGAGGCTGCAGGGCATGCGGTGAGATCGCCCGAACAGCTCAGTCTCAATGCTCGAAATCCAGCCCGCCAAGCAGCACGGTAGGGTCTGCCTGCGAGCGCGTCCCGAAATCGATCTGCCGGGGTGTTTGCCACGCGCGCATCTTGCCCGGCAGGGCCGCGAGATAGTGCTCGAATTTTTCCGCGCCACCGGCAGCGAACAGCGCTTCCACCTCGAGGCTGTCCCACGACAGGTAGACGTTCAGCTGCTGCGCGAACCGCCGCGGCTCATCGAACGGCTCGCCGGAAAGGCGGACGCGCGCGGCGCGGCCGGAGCGCTCGTCCGGCACCACCTCGACGTGAATGCGGCGCTTGAATAAATCCGCGATCGTCTGCGCAATCCGCGGGGCAAACTCCGTATCGAAACGCGCTGCAATGTCCTGGCTCACTATGTGTCTCATCCCGATTTTTTATCGATCGTAGCACGGCGCGTTTGCCGCGACGGCATCGGGAATACGCGTGGATCGCCACGTGCAGCAGAGCTCACAAGCACGATGGCCCGCCCGTATAAGCCGTCCATGAGAGCCACCAGCATCCCGCCATTAAACTCAGGTTGACCCCGACTTCTGCTGACCTATACTGGAGTCCTGCCGACTGAGACGCGCAGTAGCAAAGCGAAGGTAAGTGGCAGATGATCCTCTGGCCAAGATGGCAGTGAGATCGAGCAAGCCGATTAGGCTTGCAAGTCCGAACCGGATCCCAATGAGTTTGCCGACCCGGTTCGGCCCCCTACCCCTCCCCGTTCAACCGCGGGAAATAAAAGAGCACCTGCTACAGGTGCTTTTTTATGCGTGGGGAATCCGCCCGTGCCAGGGCGCAAGGCGCGCACGCTGCCCCTGAACCTGCCCCGGAAATAGAAAAAGCCCTTGAATATCAAGGGCTTTTTCCGTTGTTCTGGCGGAGAGACGGGGATTCGAACCCCGGATAGGTATTAACCTATACACGCTTTCCAGGCGTGCGACTTAAACCACTCATCCATCTCTCCAGCAAGTCCGCGAGTATATCAGAGTGTTGTTTCGCAAATCTAGTGTTTCATGATCGAAGGCCCTATCCGCGTCGCAAGTACGTCACGAGACGGTCGATCACCGGGGCGTTGCGCGGCGTCAGCAGGCTGACCAGGATGGCCACGGCAAAGCCGGCTGGCACGCCGAATGCGCCGGAAGCGATCGGGTCCACGCCGAACCAGCGATTGCCGAAAATGCCGGTCATGCGGGTAAAGAACGGGTAGTTGACGAAGATATAGTAGACCGCCACACCGAGTCCGGCCACCATGCCCGCCACCGCGCCCGCAGCCGTGGTGCGGCGCCAGAAGATCGCCAGCACCAGCACCGGGAAAAAACTGGACGCGGCCAGCGAGAAGGCCGCGCCGACGAGAAAGAGAATATTGCCGGGACGCAGCGAGGTGACGTAAGAGGCAAACAGGGCCACGCCCAGCAGCACGATCTTGGCGGTGGTGACACGCCGCTGGTGACTCGCGGTGCGGTCGACCATGTGATAGAAAACGTCGTGCGACAGCGCGTTGGCAATGGTGAGCAGCAAGCCGTCGGCGGTGGACAGCGCCGCCGCCAGCGCGCCGGCGGCAACCAGCCCCGAGACGACATAGGGCAAGCCTGCGATTTCCGGTGCGGCCAGCACGATCATGTCGGGCTGGATGAGGATCTCCGCCCATTGCACGATGCCGTCGCCGTTTACATCGCGAATGCCGAATACCGGCGGGTCGACCTTGCGCCATTGCACCACCCACTGCGGCAGTTCCGCGTATGGCGTGCCAACCAGGTGCTGGAAGAATTCGTACTTGACCAGCGCCGCGAGCGCGGGCGCGGAGACATAGAGCAGCGCGATGAAGAACACCGCCCACGCCACCGAGTTGCGCGACTCCTTCACCGAGGGTGTGGTGTAGAGCCGCGTCAGGATGTGTGGCAGGCTGGCGGTGCCCAGCATCAGGCAGAACACCAGCAACACGAAGTTCAGCCGTTTGGTCTTGCGCTCCGCCTCCGAGGGCGACGGATAGGGCTCGGTCGACGGCGTGGAAGGCTGGCTGCGCGCCAGAGCTTCTTCGCGCTGCTGGTTCCATTGCTGCTGGGCCGCCGCTATGTCACGCGGAAACTCGACCCGCTCGCGCTCCACCGTCTTGATCTCGCGCAGCGGGGCGTTACGCAAGCGCAGCTCCTGCAAGCGCGCGGACAGCGCATTGCGCTCGTCATCGAACGATTGCGGCAGCCGCGAGATACGGTCCTGCATCTGGATGGCCTGCTGACGATAGTACTCGCGCACGGCCTGCTCGGCCGGGTCGCGCTCGATGCTGCGCTCGCGCGTGTCGAGCTGCTGCAGCAGCGTGCCGTAGCTCAGCTGCGGCAGCGCCTGGTGATGGTGCTTCCACGCGATCATCGAGACCGTGACCAGGAAGGCCGCGATCAGCATGATGTATTGCGCAACCTGGGTCCAGGTCACCGCGCGCATGCCGCCAAGGAAGGAGCACACCAGGATGCCGGCCAGGCCGAAGAA
This sequence comes from Cupriavidus sp. YAF13, assembly GCF_052113425.1. Taxonomy (NCBI): domain Bacteria; kingdom Pseudomonadati; phylum Pseudomonadota; class Betaproteobacteria; order Burkholderiales; family Burkholderiaceae; genus Cupriavidus; species Cupriavidus sp. YAF13. The sequence continues at coordinate 25,492 of NZ_JBFRDD010000057.1, read as the reverse complement.
CACGCCGACGGCGAACTCCACGCCGATAAAGCGCGTGACGATCAGCCCTACCCCCTGGATCTGCGCCACCAGATAGACGAACGAACATAGCGAAGCCGCTATCACGGCGATCGCGCGCACCGGCATGTTGCCGCCGAGCTTGCCATTGCCATAGCGCGCGGCGAGGAAGTCGGGGATGGTGTAGCCGCCGTACTTGCGCAGGTAGGGCGCGAGCAGGAACGCGACCAGGCAATAGCCGCCGGTCCAGCCCATCACGTAGGCCAGGCCTTCGTAGCCCGACGCGAACAGGATGCCGGCCAGGCCGATGAAGGATGCCGCGCTCATCCAGTCGGCCGCGATCGCCATGCCGTTGAACAGCGCGGGCACGCGCCGGCCAGCTACATAATATTCGTTGAGGTCGGAGGTGCGGCAGATCAGCCCGATGCACGCATAGATGGCGATGGTGACGAACAGGAAGACGTAACCGAGCCAGAGGGCGTCGCCGCTGGAACGCTCCAGCAGGCCCATCATGCCGATAAAGACAAACAAGCCTATCGTGAACAAGCCGTAGTACAGCAGCAGCCGTCGGCGAAAGCGCGACTGTTCATCAGGCATGGGAGCAGTGGTTGGGCAGCCGGGTTGGGCGAGCAAGCTATCTGCCGGCACGCGCAAGGCGTGCCGGCAGGGGCGTATGACCGCGCTATCGCGTTATTGTGCCTGCTTCAACTGCTCCAGGATGGCGGGGTTTTCCAGGGTGGACGTGTCCTGGGTGATCTCTTCGTTCTTGGCCAGCGAGCGCAACAGGCGCCGCATGATCTTGCCGGAACGCGTCTTGGGCAGGTTATCGCCGAAGCGAATGTCCTTGGGCTTGGCGATCGGGCCGATCTCCTTGCCCACCCAGTTGCGCAGTTCGGCGGCGATCTGCTTGGCTTCTTCCTCGTTCGGGCGGGAGCGCTTGAGCACCACGAAGGCGCAGATGGCCTCGCCGGTCATGTCGTCAGGGCGGCCCACCACCGCGGCTTCCGCCACCATCGGGTTGGACACCAGCGCGGACTCGATTTCCATCGTGCCCATGCGGTGGCCCGAAACGTTGAGCACGTCGTCGATACGGCCCATGATGGTGAAGTAGCCGGTCTCCTTGTCACGGATCGAGCCGTCGCCGGCAAGGTACAGCTTGCCGCCGAGCTCTTCCGGGAAGTAGCTCTTCTTGAAGCGCTCCGGGTCGCCCCAGATGGTGCGTATCATCGAAGGCCAGGGCCGCTTGACCACCAGGATGCCACCGCTGCCATTCGGCACGTCCTGCCCTGTCTCATCGACGATGGCCGCGATGATGCCCGGCAGCGGCAAGGTGCACGAGCCCGGCACCAGCGGCGTGGCGCCCGGCAGCGGCGTGATCATGTGGCCGCCGGTCTCGGTCTGCCAGAAGGTGTCGACCACCGGGCAGCGCTCGCCGCCGATATTGCGGTGGTACCACATCCAAGCTTCGGGGTTGATCGGCTCGCCCACCGTGCCCAGCAGGCGCAGGCTGGACAGGTCGTATTGCTTGGGATGGATCTTCTCGTCGGCCTCGGCCGCCTTGATCAGCGAGCGGATCGCGGTCGGCGCGGTGTAGAAGATGCTGACCTTGTGGCGCGCGATCATGTCCCAGAAGCGGCCGGCGTTGGGATACGTGGGCACCCCTTCGAACACCACCTGCGTGGCGCCGGCGGCCAGCGGACCGTAGGCGATATAGGTGTGCCCGGTGACCCAGCCGATATCGGCGGTACACCAGAACATGTCGTCGGGCTTGATGTCGAAGCTCCACTTCATCGTCATCAACGCCCACAGCAGGTAGCCGCCGGTGCTGTGCTGCACGCCCTTGGGCTTGCCGGTTGAGCCCGAGGTGTAGAGCACGAACAACGGATGCTCGGCGCTGACGGGCTCGGCTTCGCAGGTCAGCGGCTGGCCGGCGGCGACATCGTCCATCCAGCGGTCGCGGCCTTCGGCCCAGTTGACCTTGCCGCCCGTGCGGCGGTACACGATCACGCTCTTCACGGCTTCGCAGCCACCCAGCGCCAGCGCTTCATCGGCGATGGCCTTGAGTGGCAACGCCTTGCCGCCGCGCATCTGCTCGTCGGCGGTGATCAGCGCCACCGCGCCCACGTCGACCAGCCGCTCTTGCAGCGACTTGGCGGAGAAGCCGCCGAACACCACCGAGTGCGTGGCGCCAAGGCGCGCGCAGGCTTGCATGGCTACGACGCCCTCGACGGACATGGGCATATAGATGACGACGCGGTCGCCCTTCCTGATGCCCAACGCCTTGAGGCCGTTGGCGAACTGGCACACCTGGGCATGCAGCTGGCGATAGGTGACCTTGGTAACAGTGCCGTCGTCGGCCTCGAAGACAATGGCCACCTTCTCGGCATTGCCGTTGTCCAGGTTGCGGTCCAGGCAGTTAAAGGAGGCATTGAGCTCGCCGTCCTCGAACCACTTGTAAAACGGCGCATTGCTCTCGTCCAGCACCTTGGTGAAGGGCTTGGTCCAGTGCAGTTGCTCGCGGGCGTGGCGCGCCCAGAAACCCTCGTAGTCGCGCTCGGCCTCGTCGCACAAAGCCTGGTAAGCCTCCATGCTGGGGATCGCAGCTTGCTTGGCGAACGACTCCGGGGGATTGAAAATGCGATGCTCCTGCATCACGGACTCGATGGCGGACATTTGTTTGTCTCCTGATATAGCGTGGCTGCCTGGCTGCGAACTTACGCTCGACGGCTTACTTAAACCTGACGCTGCCAAACCCAACCCGCGCGCATGCCGGCACCCGTGCGCCGGCTGCTGCAGCGCACCATGGCTAACGGCCTGGCACGGGGATGGATGTGCAGACTTCTCCATTAGGCTAGCACAGCTATAATGCCGCGAGCCCTATCCCGAACGCGGCGCTGCGGCATTGCGGTCCTTCGCCGACAGAAGTGCTCAGCGCAATGCGCCACCGCGAGCCACCGGCCATTACTCGCCAGGTCGTCGCCAAATCGTCGCCAAATCGCGGCCAGTACCGTGCCAGAACCAGGCCAGAAGCCGGCCAGATCCCGACCAAACAGCGCCRCCACCCAGACCCCGTGCCCATCCACGCCCTCTTCCTGATTGCCTCAATGGCCCTCGTCGGCAGCAATGTCGGGCTGGGCAAGGCCATCGTCGCCTACGTACCCATCCTGCTGTTCGCGCTGCTGCGCTTCGCCATCGCCATTGTGTGCCTGGCGCCCTGGTACCGGCCCGCGCGCATGCGCGCCGTCTCGCGCGGCGAATGGTTCAACCTCTTCCTGCAAGCCTTTTTTGGCACGTTCCTGTTCACGCTGCTGATGCTGGGTGGCGTGCGGCTGACCAGCGCCATGGCCGCGGGCGTGATCACCAGCACCATCCCGGCGACCGTGGCCCTGCTCTCGTGGCTGATCCTGCGCGAACGGCTATCGCGGCGCACGGTATTCTCGGTCTTGCTGGCGGTGGCGGGCATCGCGATGCTGAACGTGGCACGTGGCACGGACCATGGCGGCGGCAGCGCTGCCAGCATCGGCGGCGAGCATGCGCTGCTCGGCAACCTGATGATCATGGGCGCGGTGATCTGCGAATCGATCTACGTGATCCTCTCGCGGCGGCTGGCGCAAACACTGGCGGCCATCGAGATCTGCGCCTATACGCACTTGATCGGCGGGCTGCTGATGCTGCCACTGGGCCTGATGCCGCTGCTGCAATTCGACATGACATCGGTTCCGGCGAGCATATGGTGGATGGTGCTCTGGTATGCGCTGTCGGCCAGCATCTTCTCGTTCTGGCTGTGGATGAAAGGCGTGCGCCATGTGCCGGCACAGATGGCGGGCGTGTTCACTGCGGTGCTGCCGATCGCGGCCGCCACCTACGGCATTGTGTTCCTAGGGGAGACACCGGGCTGGCCGCACGGCGTGGCACTCGCCTGCGTGCTGGCCGGCATCGCGCTGGCGAGCTGGCCCGGGCCGCTGGCCCGCCGCGCGTGGCGCGCCAGCAGGACAGGCAAGGGCTAGCCCATTGAGGGGTTTCGGCCCAATGCCGGCATCACGAAACCGCGGCCACGGCTGCGGTTTTTTTCGCCGAAAGCCGGCGCTTTAGCAGCACGCCCTTGCGGGTGGTTCTTTATGCCTGCGTGGTGACGAAGTTACCAACGGTGTTCATCGTACCCTTGCCGCTGCTCAGGTTAGCCGAGAGCGTCTGCAGGAACGACTACGCCATTTCGCCTGCCCGTAAGGCCCTGTAAGGCAAGCGTGGCAGGCACGGGAAGAACTCCGCGGCAGGTGGCGCATCGGCCAGCCGTGCGCAGCGAAGCGCACCTGCACTCCTGTCGACAGCCGCATGCAGTCCGGCACCTCCCCCTCGCTAGGTGTATGATTTCGGGCTGAATTTCCCCTCGACTGTCCTCCCCACAAAAATGACTGTCATCAAACAAGAAGACCTCATCCAGAGCGTCGCCGACTCCCTGCAATACATCAGCTATTACCACCCGATGGACTACATCACCAGCCTGGGCCGTGCCTATGAGCTGGAGCAAAGTCCCGCGGCCAAGGATGCGATCGCGCAGATCCTGACCAACAGCCGCATGTGCGCTGAAGGCAAGCGCCCGATCTGCCAGGACACCGGCATCGTGACGATCTTCGTCAAGGTCGGCATGGATGTGCGCTGGGATGGCGCCACCATGGGCCTGTCGGACATGATCAACGAAGGCGTGCGCCGCGGCTACACCAACCCGGACAACGTGCTGCGCGCATCCATCGTGAGCCCGCCCGAAGGCGGCCGCAAGAACACCAAGGACAACACCCCTGCCGTGATCCACTACGAAGTGGTCCCGGGCAATACAGTGGACATCCAGGTGGCGGCCAAGGGCGGCGGTTCGGAGAACAAGTCGAAGTTCGTCATGCTCAACCCGTCCGATTCCATCGTCGACTGGGTGCTCAAGACCGTGCCGACCATGGGCGCTGGCTGGTGCCCGCCGGGCATGCTGGGCATCGGCATCGGCGGCACTGCGGAGAAGGCCATGGTCATGGCCAAGGAATCGCTGATGGACCCAATCGACATCCAGGACGTGATCGCTCGCGGCCCGCAGGACTGGATCGAGGAAATGCGCGTCGAGCTGTACGAGAAGGTCAACGCGCTGGGCATCGGCGCGCAAGGCCTGGGCGGCCTGGCCACCGTGCTGGACGTCAAGATCATGGGCTACCCCACCCACGCGGCTTCCAAGCCGGTCGCGATGATCCCGAACTGCGCGGCCACCCGCCATGTGCACTTCACGCTGGACGGCAGCGGCCCGGCCAAGCTCGAGGCGCCCGACCTGTCGGCCTGGCCGAAGGTCGAGTGGGCACCGAACACCGAGACCTCCAAGCGCGTCGACCTGAACACGCTGACGCCGGCAGAAGTCGCCTCGTGGAAGCCGGGCCAGACCCTGCTGCTCAACGGCAAGATGCTGACCGGCCGCGACGCCGCGCACAAGCGCATCGCCGACATGCTGGCCAAGGGCGAGAAGCTGCCGGTGGACTTCACCAACCGCGTGATCTACTACGTGGGCCCGGTCGATCCGGTGCGCGACGAAGCCGTCGGCCCGGCAGGTCCCACCACCGCTACCCGCATGGACAAGTTCACCGAGATGATGCTGGCCGAAACCGGCCTGATCTCGATGATCGGCAAGGCCGAGCGCGGCCCGGTGGCGATCGAGGCCATCAAGAAGCACAAGTCGGCCTACCTGATGGCAGTCGGCGGCGCGGCCTACCTGGTGGCCAAGGCTATCCGGCACGCCAAGGTCGTCGGCTTCGAAGACCTGGGCATGGAAGCCATCTACGAGTTCGACGTCAAGGACATGCCCGTGACAGTCGCCGTGGACAGCGAAGGCACCTCGGTACACAAGACCGGCCCCGCCGAATGGCAAGCCAAGATCGGCAAGATCCCGGTCGCTGCGCTGTAACGCGAACCACGCCGTGACAGCGACGCTGTCTGCAAGAGCCGGGTCATCCGACCCGGCTTTTTGCTACCTAACCTCTTGATTGCCTCGATCCCTCCTGTGAACAACGCACCCATCGGCATCTTTGATTCCGGCCTCGGCGGCCTGTCCGTATTGCGCGAAATCCGTGCCCTGCTCCCGCAGGAATCGCTGATCTATGTGGCCGACTCGAAGTACGCGCCCTATGGCGAGAAGCCCGAGCATTTTGTCGAGGCGCGCACGCTGCAGGTTTGCGAATGGCTGGTGGCCCAGGGCTGCAAGGCCCTGGTGATCGCCTGCAACACTGCGACCATGCATGCGGTGCAGACGCTGCGCGAAAAGCTGGCGTTGCCGATCATCGGCGTCGAGCCCGGCCTGAAACCCGCCGCCGCCGCCAGCCGCAGCAAAGTGGTTGGCGTGCTGGCCACGGGTAACACATTGAAGAGCACAAAGTTCGGCCGCCTGCTTGCCTCCCTGGAAGGCGAGAGCCGCTTCCTCTGCGAGGCTGGCGTCGGGCTGGTGCCGCTGATCGAGCAAGGCGATGTGGATGGCCCGGCCGTACGCGAGAAACTCACCGCCTACCTGTCGCCCATGCTCGAGGCCGGCGCCGATACGCTGGTGCTTGGCTGCACCCACTACCCCTTCCTGTCGGACACCGTGCGTGAGCTGGTGGGCGACCGTTTGACGCTGGTCGATACCGGTGATGCGATCGCGCGGCAACTTCGGCGCAAGCTGGCCGAGCACGACATGGCTGCAAACGCCGACGCGGTGCCCAACGACCGCTACACCTCGACCAAGGACGCCGCCCATCTGCGCGCCATGGCCGCGGCGCTGCTGCATGTGGATGCGCCCGCGGAAACCCTCGTGATCGAGCCCGCGCCGGCATTCGAATAAGGCATCGGCTCCCGCTTCAGGTCATTGCAGGAACCCCAGCGGCCGGCGCTGCCGCACATCCGGCTTGACGGCATGCTCCTGGCGCAACTGCGCCAGGAACTCGTCCGGCGTCAGCGTCTCGCCAAGCAGCACGCACTGACGCTTGACCGTGGCAAAGTCGCCCGGCGTCAGGCAATCCATCTTCGCCAGCTCCTCGCGCATGGTTGCATCCATGCGCTGCGGATCGGCATCCAGCGCTTCCTCGACGAACATCGCCGTGCGTTGCTCGGGCTTGAGCGGCAGGAAACGGATCTTGAACGAAAAGCGGCGCAGCGCCGCCTCGTCGATCCGCTCGAACAGGTTGGTGGTGCAAACGAAGATGCCGTTGAAGCGCTCCATGCCCTGAAGCATCTCGTTGACCTCGGACACCTCGTAATTGCGCACGGCGTTCTGCCGGCTTTGCATGAAGCTGTCGGCTTCGTCGAGCAGCAGGATGGCGCCGTCTTCCTCCGCGCGCGCGAACATCGCCGCGATCTGCTGCTCGGTTTCCCCCACGTACTTGCTCATCAGGTCGGAGGCGCGCCGGATCATCAGCGGTTGCTCGAGCGCGGCGGCGATGTGCTCGGCCAGCGCGGTCTTGCCGGTGCCGGGGGGGCCATAGAAACACAAGGTCCCGCGCTGCCGTGCCTTGAGCGCCTGCACGATCTTGCCGACCTCATAGCGTGTCTCCAGATTCAGGTAATCCAGGCGGTAGTGCGTCACCACCGGGCGCCCCTCCACTTCCGGGCGCAGTCCCATGGCGCGGTCGGCATGGTCAAGCTGCCGCAAGATCAGCGCCTCCACCGGCTCGGCCACGCCCGAGCCCGCCAGTTGCACGAAGCGCGCGGCCGATTGCACCTGCGCCGGCGTCAGGGTCTTGCGGGCGGCCAGCGACGCGATAAAGGCGTCGCTCACGTCCAGCGTGCCCAGGTGCTTGCGAATGATGTTCTCGCGCACCAGCGGGGGCGGGATCTTCAGCTCCAGGTGAAACTGGAAACGGCGCAGGTAGGCCGGGTCGATCTGGCGAATCGAGTTGGAAATCCAGATCACCGGGACCGGGTTCTGCTCCAGCGTCTGGTTGACCCAGGCCTTGCCGTTCACCGAGCCGCGCGGGTCCTCCTGGCCGAACAGGCTGGTGAGTTCGCGCGCGCTGCCCGGGAACACATCCTCGACTTCATCGAATAGCAGAGCCGTGCGCGGGCGGCCACGCAGGAACGCCTGCGACACCTGCAGCGAGCGATAGCGATCCTTGCCTGACAAGCTGTTGCCGTCGCGGTCCAGGCAGTCCACTTCGTACAACTCGCAGCCAGCCTCGCGCGCCAGCAGCCTCGCGAACTCGGTCTTGCCGGTGCCGGGTGGGCCGTAGATCAACACGTTGACGCCGCAGGCATGCTGCTGCGTGGCGTTGGCCAGCAGCGCCGACAGGTAGCGCGCATCGGTCTCCACGTGCGGATAGTCGCCGGTGCCAAGCGTGGGGGCGGCCGCCGGGCGCGTGAACACCGCCATCATCTCGGCTTCGTTCGCGTAGTTGCCAAGCAGAACATGCAGCAGCCGATCCGACAGGCGCATCAGGTCGCCCAGATCGGTCACGCTGTTCTCGGGCAGCGGCTGCTCGATCAAGTTGAGGGTCTCCAGGCGCGAGCCGGGCCGCAGCGAGATCGCCACCGCGGCCGGACTAGCGCCGGTCAAGCCGGCGAGGATCTGGAAGGCTTCCTGGCTGTGCGCCACCTTGCAGTCCACCATCACCGCGCGCAGGTCCCGCTTGTACTTTGCGAGCGCCGCGTACAGCAACAGCTTGCGCTCGTGCTCGGGCAAATCCAGCACATGGCTGAGCATGTCGATGTTACGCACCAGCAGCACGCGCTCGCCATCCAGCCGTGCTGCCAGCGCCGCCGCCGACGCGTCGAACACGGCGAACATATCCTTGGCGTGATGCTTGACGTACTCATCCAGATAGTAGAACAGCGCGCTCTCGTCGAACGCGCTGTTCCATTGCCCGTGCCGCTCCAGGAATTCTTCGGGCGTGAGGCGGGCGGCGCCTTTCCAGGCCGGCATATCGGCGCAGCGCGCGGCAAGGAAGCGCTGGACGCGCAACACCACACCATACGGCCACACCATCTCCTGGGCGCTGACGGTCAGGATGTCGTTGATATTGCTGCGCAGGTTGAATCTGGGCCCCAGCGAGCACACGACCCGCAGGGCGAACTGGGCGCACATCCAGTCGAGCGCGGAGGTGCATGGCGAGCCGGTCGCAGCACGCAGGAGGGTCGAGCGGTCGTCGTCGGCGAAACGGGTGAAATCCATGGCCTGGTCCTCTCGCACGGGGGGCGCCGCGGCCAGCGCGGCAAAATGCTCGAATGGCTCGGTTGGTTCGTCTTTTTCCTATGCTAGCGCGCTTTGTGGCAGATCGGGCATTGCCGGCAACCCTGTGCCGTGCGAGAGCGCGCATTTTGTCGCAGCCACGGGAAGCCATCGCCAAATCGGCGTATAAAGACGGCTGCGCGGCAGCGATTCAATGCATTGCACAAAATGCCACCAAATAAGAATCATTATCGTTTATACTGGCGACCTGACACGCTGCCTCGAGAGCGGCGCTCCCACCGGCATCACTGTTGAAGGAGCGTTTATCATGGAATTGCTGCTTAGCTTGCTGGTCGGTTGTGGCATCTCGCTGATCCTGTTCTATCGCAAATAGGCCCTATCGCTAATAAAGCCGGCGCCGCGCCAATTCGCCGACATCTGCTGTTTTCTCATGTTCGATCAACGTTTTTTCAAGATCACGCTCGCCGTCCTGCTGTTCCACGCCGGCCTGCTTTACCTGATCCAGAGCGGGCTGGGGCGCAAGATCACGGAGGCCGTGATCTCGCCCGAAGTCGTCGCCCGCATCATCCCGCTTGAGCCACCCCAAAAACCCGCCGTAGAGACGCCAAAGCCCAAACCGGAAACCCCGCCCAAACAGGTGAAGGTCACCACACCCAAGCCTGCACCGCCGCAACCGCGCCCCACGCCGACGCCGGTGGCATCGCTGCCGCCTACGCCCAATGCCGTGGAAGCGCCGCCCGCGCCGCCTGCCCCGCCGGCACCGCCTGCGCCCGCCCCCGAGCCAGCCGCTCCTGTGTCGGCAGCGCCACGCGCGGTCGGCATTGGCGAGATCCAGTGCAGCCCGCCGCAGCCAACCTATCCGTCGCAATCGCGCCGCATGGGTGAAACCGGCAAGGCCGTGGTGCGTCTGACTACTGACGATACCGGCAAGGTGGTCAAGACCGCGGTCGTGACCTCAAGCGGATCCTCCAGGCTGGATCAGGCCGCCGAGGACGCGGTGCGACGCATGCGCTGCAAGCCCTATCTGGACAACGGTCGTGCCGTGGCGGTTACCGCCCAGCAGCCGATCGGGTTCGAACTCAACTGATTTCAATACCGACCTCACCAGGAACCAACATGCAGGACCTCGGACTTTCTCACCTCTGGACGCAAGGCGATTTCGTCATGCGTGCCACCGCCATCATTCTGCTCATCATGTCGCTGGCTTCGTGGATCGTGATTCTCACGAAGGCGTGGGACCTCTTCCGGCTCAAGAAGATGGCGCATGGCGCCGAAAAGCAGTTCTGGCACTCCGACGATTTCGACCACGCCCTCGAAACCCTTGGCAGCAGCGAAGCCAACCCGTTCCGCACGCTCGCCATGACCGGCAAGGAAGCCGCGCAGCACCATCGCGCCAGCCAGCCGCAGCTGCACGACGTGATGGACATCTCGGACTGGATCACCCGCTCGCTCAAGAGCGCCATCGACGAGGCCGTTGCACGCATGCAATCGGGCCTGGCCGTGTTGGCATCCGTCGGCTCCACCGCGCCTTTCGTTGGCCTGTTCGGTACCGTATGGGGCATCTATCACGCGCTGATCAACATCGGCGCCTCCGGCGTGCCGACCATCGACAAGGTGGCAGGCCCGGTGGGCGAGGCGCTGATCATGACCGCCTTCGGCCTGGCCGTTGCGATCCCCGCCGTGCTCGGCTACAACGCGCTGACCCGCGGCAACAAAGGCGTGATCTCGAAACTCAACCGCTTCGCCCACGACCTGCACGCCTACTTCGTCACCGGCGCCCGTGTGCGCCCGACCAGCGCCAGTGCGCGTGCCACCGATGACAACGGTGTGCGCCTCGCAGTCAAGAATCAGTAAGGCCGCAGCACGGCAACAAGGAAGTCATCATGGCATTCGGCACCCTCGACTCGGACGATGACGAAGTAATGAGCGAAATCAACATGACGCCGCTGGTCGACGTCATGCTGGTGCTGCTGATCATCTTCATCATCACCATTCCCGTGATCAACCACACGGTCAAGATCGACCTTCCGCGTGCAACCAACACGCCCAACGATCCCAAGCCGCAGAACATCAACCTGGCGATTGACGCCAACGGCAAGATCTTCTGGAACCAGGCTGAGGTGGACGAGCCTACGCTCGAAGCCAACATCGCCCAGGCCGCGCAGCAGCAGCCGCAGCCTGAACTGCATCTGCGGGCCGATCGCGACGTGCGCTATGAGCGTGTGGCGGAAGTCATGGCAGCCGCGCAGCACGGCGGCTTGGGCAAGATCGGGTTCATCACGGAACCCAAGCATTAGCGTTGTTCGCGCCGTGCCCTTTGGGCCGGCGGCGCAGCATCGACAAAAAGGGCACTCCATGGAGTGCCCTTTTTGTTTGCGCTAGCCCGTCCGGCACGATTAAAAATCCCCATTGTAATGATAACAATTCTCATTTAAGATTGGGCCAACTTGAACCCGGTCGTGACCGCTCGCAGTCCCGCGTAGCCGCCACGGACCACCGGACCGGAGCCCGCCCATGAGCACCCTGACCCTGCCGCTGTCGCAACCGCATGAAGTCACCCGTCGCCGCCTTTCTCTGCGCCGGGTCGAAGTTAATCCCAACAAGGCTGCGCAGGCGCGGCGCGAAAGCCCAGCCAGCGCGGCGATCGAATCGATGAAATCTGCTGTAGCTGCCCTGCCCGCCCGGCTCGAAGCCCTGGTGCGCGACAACCTCCCCGCAGCGCCCGCAGGGGATGCGGTGCCCCTGGATTCGCTGATGCGCGGCGCCAACCTGCTGCCGATCCTGCATAACGGCGAGGTCTACACGCTACGCATCACGCGCTATGGCAAGCTGATCCTGACGAAGTAACCGTGCCCAGGCGCGCACGCGCCAGCACAAGCCATGCCGTGGGAAACCATCGTGGCAACCATGTAACGCTGTACGGGATTTCGATGCAAGAAGGGCTACCGGAACCGGCAGCCCGATGCCAAAGCCCGTCGATAGGCTTCAGCATCATGGAGCACAAGCGATTCGCTCCGCAGTCGGCAGGAGGTGCCTGGACAGTGAGCCACGCTCACTGCCAGCACCACGGCCGCCGCTGTTTGCTAGCGAGTATCAGACGCCCAGGGCGGCAATGCCCGCACGCGCAATCTGTGCGTCTTCGGTCGACTTCACGCCCGACACGCCAACTGCACCCACGACCTGGTCATTGACCACGATAGGCACACCACCTTCCAGCATGCCTTGCAGCACCGGCGCGGTCATGAAAGAGTGACGGCCGTTGTTGATCATGTCTTCGTAAACCTTGGACTCGCGACGGCCCAGCGACGACGTGCGTGCCTTTTCGGTGGCGATGTAGCTCGAAATCGGTGCAGCGCCGTCCAGGCGTTGCAATGCCAGCAGGTGACCACCGTCGTCCACGATGGCAATCGAAACCGCCCATTGGTGATTCTTGGCTTCCAGCTCGGCTGCGGCCAGTACCTTCTTCACATCATCTGCCGTCAGCACGGTTTTTTGCTGCATACCACTCTCCTCGAAGATCATTTCAGTGAGCCGGAAGTATAGCGCCACGGCCCTTGGCATGACCATGCCGCCACCGTCCTGGCACCTGCCCGCAAAAAGCAAAAGACCCGCTCGAGGCGGGTCTTTCGATGATTCACGGCGTTACCGGATGCGGACGGCCGAAGCCCTCAGGGCTGCAGGCTTGTGTCCGGCAAACTCAGGCTCCGTCGCTGAACTGGTCGCGGCGATCGCCAACCTTGGCGCCGTCGGTGAACGGATCCACCTTGCGTGCGCCGTCGGTGTACGGGTCAACCTTGCCGATCTTGGCACCATCGGTGTAGGGATCAACCTTGCCGATCTTGGCGCCATCGGTGTAAGGGGCTGCCTTGGCAATACCGGCTGCAAAGGCGGAGGCGGAGAGTGCGGAGAGGGCGGTCAGGGCTGCGATCGCCACCAGGCTGTTTTTGATCTTCATGGGCGGATCCTCTTGGGAATTAGGTCGTGCTGGAGGGGCGCCGGATGATGAAGCATTGCGGAATCTTGTCATCACGGCGTCACAGCAGCAGTATAGGTGGAAACCCTAATAAGAATATGAGAGACGGTTTGACCTGTCTCTTCAAATTTTTTGACCCTACCGGTAACAGTGGAACCATGTCCGGATTGCCGCCTACAGTTTGCCTCCCAAGGCTGCGCCTGAAAAACGAAAGGGCCCCGCAGGGCCCCTTTTACCAACCTGCGCGAGGCAGGTCGTTCATGCTTATCGCCAATGGCGGCCATGTCCGGGGCCGTAGTAGCCCCGCCCATAGTAGCCGCGACCGTAGTAGCCACGGCCGTAGTAGCGCGGGCCGTAATAGCCAGGCCCCGGACCGTAGTAGACCGGAGCCGGCTGCACGATAACCGGCGGCGGTCCATAGTAGACAGGGGCAGGTGCCATGACCACGGGCGGCGCGGCAATATAGGCTGGCGGCGGATAGTACGCCGGGCCGCCGACCACAACGCCAGGCACCCCAATCGCCACACCAACGCTCACATGGGCCATTGCCGCACCGGATGCCAGCGCCCCAAGCAAAGCGAGTCCTGCGAGCCACCAACGTTTCATGATCCTTGCCTCTTGCAAATGCGTTATTCGATAAGAGTATTGTAGGTTCCTGGAAAATTGCAGGTGAAACCGAGAACGTTACATTGTTACCAGGAGTAACAAACGACACATATACACGCGGCCTCCACCCACCTGACTGCCCACGGTGCAAATCCCGCGCGGAGCTTGCATCACCGCGCCCAACCGACCACAATATCGGGCTTGCCGTGCGGCCGTGGAGAAATTGGTAGACTCAGCAGACTTAAAATCTGCCGCCTTTACGGGCTTACGGGTTCGACCCCCGTCGGCCGCACCAGCACCCACCCTCCCCGGCGGCACCCTCCCCTGTCCCGGTATTGCGCACTCAGGCCACCGCCGCACACAACAGCGCGCCACCGCACACCAAGAATACAAACAGCAGGCCTGCCAGCACCAGGGGCTTGCGCCCGGCGCGCAGCAAGGTGCCGATGCGGGTGTGCAAGCCAATTGCCAGCATCGCGCAGGCAAGCAGCCAATTGTCGAAGGCCAGCAGAGCGGGCTTCCAGTCCTGGGGCACAAGGCCCGCCGAATGCACGGCCATCACCGCCACAAACCCCACCGCAAACCACGGGATCGCCTTCAGGATGGCACCCCACGGACGCCCGCCCGCCGCCTTCTCGCCTTTGCCTTCTTCCTCGAGCCCGATGCCGGCCTTCGGCCACAGCGCCAGCACCAGCAAGAGCGGGCCCAGCGCCAACACGCGCACCATCTTGGTCACCACGGCGGCATCCGCGGTGGCATCGCTGACCATCTTGCCCGAGGCGATGACCTGTGCCACCTCGTGCAGCGTGGCGCCAGTGTAGATGCCGAATGTGCGCTCGCTGATGGCAAGGTGCCAATGCTGCGTGGCCAGCTCGAACAGATAGGGATACAGCAGCATGCCAGCCGTGCCGAACAGCACCACCGTGGCCACGGCAACGGCCGTCTGGCGGTCGTCGGTGCGCACCACCGAAGCCACCGCGATGGCCGCCGCGGCGCCACATACGGCGCTGCCCGCGCTGACGAGGATGGCTTCCCGGCGGCTTAGTCCCAGCAGAGAAGAACCGATCCAGATGCCTAGCAGCATGGTCGAGACCAGCATGGCCAGCGGCACCAGCACGCCTGCCAGGCCCAGGTCGGCAATCGCGCCGAATGTGAGACGCAGGCCATACAACGCCACGCCGAGGCGCAGCAGTTGCTGACGCGCCAGTTGCATGCCCGGCGCAAGCGGGGTGAGCCAGCGTTGCGGCAGCGTATTGCCCGCCACCATGCCGGCGAACATGGCCAGCGTCAGCGCGCTCATGCCGAGATGCGAGACCGCCGGGTGCGCCGAGAGCACCATGGCCAGCCAGGCAATGAAGCCCAGCGGCACCAGCGTCAAGACCCGGGTCGGCCACGAGGGAGGTTCGGCGCCGAGATTGGCAACTGCGGACGATTGAATGGAAGACATGGCGGGGGTCCTGCCCGTAACGCCGGGGGGCTTCGGGGCGCATATTGAATATGTCCGAAGCGTACTTAGCAGGCGGAAATCTGTAAAACAGGTAATATCGCTATACATTACCTGTTTTACAGATATGACTCATCGCCCGCTCCGCCTGACCCTGCGCCAACTCTCCGTTTTCGTCGCTGTGGCGCAGCACGGCAGCACCGTGGCTGCGGCCGATGCGCTGGCCATGTCGCAATCCGCGGTCAGCGCCGCACTGGCGGATCTAGAGGCCACGCTGGGCGGCGCCCTCTTTGACCGGGTCGCGCGTCGCCTGAGCATCAATGAGACCGGCCGGCTGTTTTTCCCGCGCGCGCTGTCGCTGCTGGACCAGGCACAGGAACTCGAGCGCTTCACCGTGCAACCCGGGGTGCAACTGCGCATTGCCGCCAGCAACACCATCGGCAGCTATATCCTGCCGGGCCTGCTCGCGGGCTTTCGACATGCGCAGAGCGGGCCCTGCGCGCTCGACATGCGCATCGGCAACACGCGCGAGGTCCTGCAAGCGTTGCTGCATTTCGAGGCGGACATCGGGCTGATCGAGGGCACATGCCACGAGCGCGACCTGCGCAGCGCCCACTGGCGGGACGATGTGATGGTGGTGGTGGTCAGCCCGTCACACCCGCTCGCAAGCTACCCTGGCAATCTGGCCGCCTTGCGCGACGCCGACTGGGTCGTGCGCGAACCCGGCTCGGGCACGCGGGAGATCATCGAACAGCGGCTGGCACCACTGCTGGGCGAGTTGCGCTTCGCGCTGGAGCTGGGCAACTCCGAAGCGATCAAGCGTGCGGTGATGAGCGGCTATGGCGTGAGTTGCCTGTCGCTGCAGGTGGTGGAAGACGAATTGCAGCGCGGCACACTGGTGGCGCTGCGCGATGGCCTGCCCGACGTGGTGAGGCCGCTGCATCTCGTGGTTCACCAGGACAAATACCCTACGCAGGGCCTGCTAGCCTTTACGGAGTATCTTCGCCGCGATGCCGCGGCGACCAGCCAGTGAGCGGCACGGGCCGCTGCATGCACTCATGCGGGGTGGGGATCCGCTTCGCCCGCATGCTTGGCGGTATAGCGATCGAGCAGGTGGAACAGCAGCGGGTTTAGGACGATGGACAGCAATGCGCCTGCCAGGATCAGGGCGTGGCCCCGCTCAGGCAGGATCTTCAGATAGACGCCGAGGCCCGCGAGGATAAAGGAGAACTCGCCGATCTGGGCCAGGCTGACCGCGATGGTCATGCCGGTACGGGTGGAATGCCCGAACACCCGAACGATGCAAAGCGCAGCGAGCGATTTGCCCACCACGATGATGAACAGCGTGGCCAGCACGCCCCAGGGGTCGTTGATCAGCACCATCGGGTTGAACAGCATGCCGACCGAAACAAAGAACAGCACGGCGAACGCATCACGCAGGGGCAGCGACTCCTCTGCCGCGCGGTGACTGAACTCCGACTCCGCCAGCACCATGCCGGCAAAGAATGCACCAAGCGCAAACGACACGCCGAACAGCGAGTACGCGCCAAAGGCCACGCCGAGCGCCGTTGCCAACACCGCCAGACGGAACAGTTCGCGGCTCCCGGTCCAGACGATGCGCTCCAGCATCCAGGGAATAAAGCGACGGCCGATCACCAGCATCACCGCGACGAAGGCGGCCACCTTGCCCAGGGTAGCGAACACGGCGAACACGATGTCGCCCGAGTCCGGTGCCGCCGCGCCTGACGCCGTGGCATCTGCGGACGGCGTAAGCAGGCCCGCCAGCGCCGGCAGCAGCACCAGCGTCAGCACCATGGCCAGGTCTTCCACGATCAGCCAGCCCACCGCGATCCGGCCCTGCGGCGACTCCACCAGCTCGCGCTCCTGCAAAGCCTTGAGCAACACCACGGTGCTCGCCACCGAAAGTGCCAGCCCGAAGACCAGGCCGGGCCCCCAGTCCCAGCCAAAGCCCCAGGCCGCGCCCATCCCGAGCAAGGTAGCAATGCCGATCTGTACCACCGCCCCCGGAATGGCGATCGTTTTCACCGCCATCAGGTCTTTGAGCGAGAAATGCAAGCCAACCCCAAACATCAGCAGAATCACGCCAAGCTCCGCCAGTTCCGGCGCCAGCGCCTGGTCCGCGGTGTAGCCCGGCGTATACGGGCCGACCACGATGCCCGCGCACAAGTATCCGATCAGCGGCGGGAGCTTTAGCCGGTTGGCCAGCGCGCCCAATATAAACGCCAGGACGAGACCGCCGACGATGGTGCTGATGAGCGGGGTAGCGTGATGCATGCGTTCTGGGTTCCTCGTGCTTGGCCATGGCGGCGGTGACTGGACAACCCGCCCGCCCCCAGCGGCCGTATGGCGGGGACCACAAAGCGACCTCTGGGCAGCGCTGCGGCGTTGAACGCCGGGCACAGGCCGAGAGGTACCGCACTGATTGAGGGAAAACGGGAACGGGAGTTTTACGGCAGCCTGGAGGCGAAAAGCGCGGCATGAGTCCAAGCGGACGACGATGGCACGCCGTTCAGGTCGGATATCCCCTGAACGCCCCGTGAAGACTACAACATGGAATGTAACACGATCACCACAATGGCAAAGCGCGGAATCGGGGCAAGATGTGCCCCCATCGCCGCGGAAGCTCGCCGCCGCTGCGCCATCCCGCCACCCTGAAGTCCTACCTCCCGGCCAACTGGAACGTCGCCACGGTATCGCGCAGCTTGTCGGCCTGCTCTTCCAGCGATTGCGCGGCCGCTGCCGCCTGCTCCACCAAAGCCGCGTTCTGCTGCGTGACCTGGTCCATCTGCCCGACGGCCTGATTGACTTGCTCGATCCCGGTGCTTTGCTCGCGCGAGGCTGCGGCAATCTCGCCGATGATGTCGGACACGCGGCGCACGGCCTGACGAATCTCACCCATGGTCTTGCCCGCATCCTCGGCCTGCGCCGAGCCTTGTCGGACCGTGTCGACCGAGGTGTCGATCAAGTCCTTGATTTCCTTCGCCGCGCTGGACGAACGCTGAGCCAGGCTGCGCACCTCGCCAGCCACGACCGCAAAGCCACGGCCCTGCTCGCCAGCGCGCGCAGCTTCGACCGCAGCGTTGAGCGCCAGGATATTGGTCTGGAACGCGATGCCTTCGATCAAGGTCGTGATCTCCGCGATACGGGTGGAACTGGTGCTGATCGCGCCCATCGTCTCCACCATCTGCTGCACGGCCGTGCTGCCATACTCGGCCACATCCGCGGCGGAATCCGCCAGGCTGCTGGCCTGGCGTGCATTGTCGGCATTTTGCCGCACCGTCGCGGTCAGCTCCTCCATGCTGGCGGCCGACTGCTCCAGCGACGCGGCCTGCTGCTCGGTGCGCGTGGACAAGTCAGCATTGCCCGCCGCAATCTGGTGGGCAGCCGTGCTCACCGAATCGGTCGACAAGCGGACTTCACGCAGCGCCGACGCTACGCGCTCGATCAATTGGTTGAAGGCGACCGCCGTGCGTCCGATCTCATCCTCATTGCGCACCGAAGCGCGGCGATCGAGGTCCAGCGACTTGCTCACATAGTGCAAGGTCTGCTCGATCTCCGCCAGGCTGACATGGATGCGCCGATAGAGCGAATAGCCCATTGCGCCCGTGACAAGAAAGCCGCCGGCAATAATCGCCGAAAAGATCGTCAAGGCTAGCGTGTACGCCTTGGCGTTGCTCGAAACCAGTTGCTCGCCCAGACCCGCGTTATACGCCACGTGCTCGTTGATGGCGGTACGCAGCGCCTTGGCCGCGACAAAGAGCGAGCCCCCCATCAGCATGCCCCGCGCGCCTTCTGCATCGCCGGCAGCAAACCGCTCCAGGAAGCGCCCCCGCTCCGCGCGATACTGCTTGATCGCGGCGCGATCCGCCTCCAGCAGCTTGCGGTCGGTCTCATCGGAGATATCACTGCGCTCGTAGTGCGCGACTGTGTCGTCGAAAACCTCGTCCGCCTTTGCCAAAGCCGCCACCGCCTCCGAGCGGCTGCTCGCCTCCGGGGACAAGGCATAGTGGTAGAGCGAAACGCGCATGGTACTGACGGTATCGCGCAAGTCGCTCAGCGTGCGCACGCTGGCGAGCGTGTTGTCCTTGAAGTAGGTAAAGCGCTCCTGCGACTCGCGGAGTTGCCAGATGCCGCCGACTCCGACGGCAAGCATGGCAAGCAGGGCCAGCGACAAGGTGCCTAACAGGCGTTGAGTGATGTTCATGGCGCAATGTCGGCGCGCGCGAAGGCGCGCACCGATTCTCCAATAAAGGTGGACGATGAAATGACGCCCGTGGGCAACGGGAACGGGGTCAGGCAGTCTGTTTTGGAAGCGCGCTTGCAACAATCTCGGAATCCGGAGAGCCGTCTTTTGGACGACCCTCACACCCGCCTTTACGGCAGCCGCGTGAATTGCTGAAGCAAAATTGGGAAATAACGCAAAAATAGGCGACGATATTAGGACTTGTCCTAAAAATCGAAGAGGATAAACGACAAAAAAGAGTCGAGATACGCAATCGGGCGAAAATTTGAGGGGAAAAAAGAGGGGGAAGGAGGAGGGAGGAGGGAGTTGCCGGTGCGGATGGCACCGGCGATCGGATCGCCAAAAAGCAAAAGCGCCACCGGTTAGGGTAGCGCTAAGTGCTTGAAGATACTGGAGGCGGGGGTCGGAATCGAACCGGCGTACACGGCTTTGCAGGCCGCTGCATGACCACTCTGCCACCCCGCCGGGTGACGGCTGCTGGATTGTAGCCGCATTCGCCAGACCCTGCCGGGTTGCGCTTGCGCACTACCATCACAAACAAAAAGGGAAGCGGTGCTTCCCTTTGGGATTGGAGCGGGAGACGAGGCTCGAACTCGCGACCTCAACCTTGGCAAGGTTGCGCTCTACCAACTGAGCTACTCCCGCATTTACTACTTTGACTACTCTGCGTGCCAACCTGGAACCACAAAAACACACCGTGGACTTCCAAATTTAACCGAAACCTGGAGCGGGAGACGAGGCTCGAACTCGCGACCTCAACCTTGGCAAGGTTGCGCTCTACCAACTGAGCTACTCCCGCAGGATCCTGCTAACTTCTTACCCAAAACACAGCTTATGTGCCGATACTGCTCACATCTCGCTACATTCTTGCTGCTTTTCGCTTCGTTCGGTTTGTTTCGTCAGAAGCGAGAACAGGATTATTGCAAATCAGCGGCGTGGTCGTCAAGCATATTTTTCATCGAATCATCACTTTTGTGCGGTGGCCTCGCCACTTAGGCCACTGCGCTCGCGAATCTGCGGCCACGCCAGCTTCATGTAATAGAACATCGACCACAGGGTCAGCACCGCCGCCACATAGATCAGCCATGCGCCCAGCACGGAAGCATCGACGATGCCGAGCAGGCTATCGTTGAAGAGCAGCAGAGGGATCGCGATCATCTGGAAGGTGGTCTTGAGCTTGCCGAGGAAATTCACCGCGACGCTCTTCGACGCCCCGATCTGCGCCATCCACTCACGCAACGCGGAGATGGTGATCTCCCGGCCAATGATCACCAGCGCGATCAGGTCGGCCACCCGGCCCAGCGCCAGCAACGACAGCAGCGCGGCCGCCACCATCAGCTTGTCGGCCACCGGATCGAGGAAGGCGCCGAAGGACGAAGTCTGGTTCCAGCGCCTGGCCAGGAAACCGTCCAGCCAGTCGGTGACCGCGGCCACGATGAAAAAACCGGCTGCCGTCATGTTCTTGGCATGCATGGGCAGCCATGCTTCGGGCAGGTAGTACACGCCCACCACGAGGGGAATCATGGCAACACGGAGCCAGGTCAGCAGGATCGGTATATTCAGCGGCATGGGGGCTCGGAACGAGACGACGGCAATGGGCAACGCCGAGATTGTCGCCTATTTCAACGATGGCCGAGCATTTCCTGCCACATGGGCGTCGGATTTGGCCGGATCAATGTAGCTGCCGATAGATTTCCTCAGCCAGCGCGTGCGAGATGCCATCGACGCTGGCCAGTTCGTCGATGCTGGCCGCGACCACCCCGCGCAGGCCGCCAAAGCGCGTGAGCAGCTTCTGCCGGCGACGGGCGCCGACGCCCTCGATCTCCTCCAGCCGCGAGGTGTTGCGCACCTTGGCGCGGCGCGCGCGCATGCCGGTAATGGCAAAGCGGTGCGCCTCGTCGCGAATCTGCGCCACCAGCATCAGCGCCGCACTGCCCTGCCCCAGCTCCAGCGAAGGACGGCCATCGGCGAAGATCAGCGTCTCCAGCCCGACCTTGCGGCCCTCGCCCTTGGCCACGCCGACCAACAGCCCGATATCGAGGCCAAGCTCCTCGAACACCTGGCGCGCAACCTCCACCTGGCCCTTGCCGCCATCGATCAGCACCACGTTCGGCACCAGCGCCAGCGCACTGGACGCCCCCGCCTCGCCGCCTTGCTCGCCCCCCTCGGGGACGGGCTCCTGCCCCTGCGCCTGCTCCAGCATCTCCACCAGCTTCTGGTAGCGTCGGGTCAGCACCTGACGCATGGCGGCGTAGTCGTCGCCGGGCGTGATGTCCTGGATGTTGTAGCGGCGGTACTCCGCGTTCTGCATCTCATGATGGTGGAAGACCACGCAAGACGCTTGCGTGGCCTCGCCAGCGGTGTGACTGATGTCGAAGCACTCGACCCGCAGCAACGCGAGGTCTTCCATGTCGATGCCGATCGTCTCGGCCAGCGCCCGCGTACGGGCCTGCTGGCTGCCTTGCTCAGCCAGGCGGCGTGACAGCGCCAGCTCGGCGCCTTTCTGCGCCATCTCGAGCCAGGACCGGCGCTGCCCCTGCGGCTGGCGCACCAGCGTGACCTTGCGCCCCGCCTGCATCGTCAATGCCTCCAACAGCGCCTTGTCTGGCGGCAGGTGGCTCACTACCAGGATCGGCGGCACGGCCTGGTCCAGATAGTGCTGCGCCATGAAAGCGGACAATACCTCGGCGGCGATGCGCTCGACCGGTATGCCGGCCGGACCGCCGGGCGCTGCCGCGCCTTCGCCAGCCGCAACGCCCGGCTCGATCGCCGCGCTGGCACCGGCATCGTCGTCCTGGTGCCCGACAATCATCGCGCCCTCCTCGACGTGCGCCGGGAAATAAGCCTTGTCGCCGAGATGACGGCCGCCGCGCACCATCGCCAGGTTGACGCACGCACGGCCACCCTCCACCGCCACTGCAAGCACGTCGATGTCGCTGGACTGCCCAACCTCCTCCACGGCCTGCCGCTTGAGCACGGTGGACAGCGCGCCAATCTGGTCGCGCACCGCCGCCGCCTGCTCGAACTCGAGCCGCCCGGCGTGCTCTTCCATCTTCGCCTGCAAGCCTTCGAGCACCTCGTTCTGACGGCCTTGCAGGAAGCGCGCCGCGTTGCTGACATCGCGCGTGTAATCCGCCTCGCTGATGGCGCCCACGCAAGGCCCGGTGCAGCGGTGGATCTGATGCAGCAGGCAAGGCCGCGTGCGATTGGCAAAGACGGTGTCCTCGCAGGTACGCAGCTGGAACACGCGCTGCAGGATCTGCATGCTTTCCCGCACAGCGCCAGCGCTGGGGAAAGGCCCGAAATACTGATGCTTGCGGTCGGTGGCGCCGCGGTAGTAGGCCATGCGCGGGAAGCGATGGCTGGTCAGCTTGACGAACGGATACGACTTGTCGTCGCGGAACAGGATGTTGTAGCGCGGCGCCAGCGCCTTGATCAGGTTGTTCTCCAGCAGCAGCGCCTCGGCCTCGGTGGGCACCACCGTGGTATCGATGCGCACGATCTTGGCCACCATCATGGCAATGCGCGGCGACAGCAGCGTCTTGTTGAAGTAGCTGGAAACGCGCTTTTTCAGGTCGCGCGCCTTGCCCACGTAAAGGACATTGCCCTGGGCATCGAAGTAGCGGTAGACCCCGGGCAGGCCGGGCAATTGCGCAATCACGGCCTTGGCGTCGAACGGCGCGTCCGGCACGGGTTCGGCAGGTGCCGCGCAAGGGGCCGCCGAGGACGCTTCGGTCGGCTGCTCGGGTAGCCCATCCGGCTGGGCGGAGGCGGGCGCGCCCTGATCGTGGGGTTCAGGTTCCTGCTGGGACATCGGTAGCGAATTGACCGTGGGTTGGCTGGTGGCGCGCATGCCCGGCGGGGCCATGGCGCAACAAGCTCTAAAATCGCAAGTTTAGAGCAAATCCTCGCGGAGTCCCGCCACCATGCCCACTCAGCCCGATCGCGCCATCCGCTCCTGGGACATCTTCTGCACCGTCATCGACAACTATGGCGATATCGGCGTCTGCTGGCGGCTGGCACGCCAGCTGGCCCAGGAACACGGCCACGCCGTGCGCCTGTGGGTGGACGACCTGGCCAGCTTCGCGCGCCTTGCGCCTGGCCTCGACATCGCCGCCCCAGAGCAAGTGCTTGCCGGCGTGACGATTCGCCCGTGGCAGCGCACGGACCAGGAAAGCGCCCAGGAGAGCGCCGCGCGCTTCGCGGGGGTCACGCCGCACGACGCGGTGATCGAGTCCTTCGCCTGCGACCTGCCGGCCGCATTCCTGGCCGCCATGGCTGCATGCGAGCCCAAGCCGGCCTGGATCAATCTCGAATACATGAGCGCCGAACCCTGGGTCAGGGAACACCACGGCATGGCCTCGCCCCACCCGCGCCTGCCGCTGATCAAGTATTTCTTCTTCCCCGGCTTCGAGCCCGGCACGGGCGGCCTGCTGCGCGAAGCCATGCTCGGCATGCAGCGCGAGCACCTGCGCACCAGCCCCGCGGCCCAAGCGGCACTCTGGCATCGCCTTGGCTTCCAGCCCATCGACGGCGCGCTGAAAGTCAGCCTGTTCGCGTATGCCAACGCCGCGTTGCCGGCGCTGCTCGCGCAATGGCGGGATGGCCCGGAGCCCGTCCAGTGCCTGGTCCCGGCCGGCCTGGCGGCGCAACAGGCAAGCGAATGGTTCGGGGCGGCCGGTTGCATGCCCGGCAGCGCCTTCGAGCGCGGCAACCTGACCGTACAGGTGGTGCCCTTTGTGCGCCAGGAGCACTACGATGAACTGCTCTGGCTATGTGACCTGAACTTCGTGCGTGGCGAGGATTCGTTCGTGCGCGCGCAGTGGGCCGGCCGGCCCTTTGTCTGGCATATCTACCCGCAATCCGATGCGGCGCACATGGTCAAGCTCGATGCCTTCCTGGCTTTGTTCCTGCAGCGGCTGGAACGAAGCGGTCAGACTGAGGTTGCCAATGCACTTTCCACCTTCTGGCACAGCTGGAATAAGGATGGTGAATCACCTGACTGGTCGCGCCTGCGTGCCCATCTGCCCGTGCTGGGTGCGGCCACCGAGCAGTGGCAGCGCAGCCTGCAGCACCTTGGCGACCTGGCCGCAAATCTCGCGGCCTTCTGCGAAAATCGGGTAAAATAGCGGGTTATTTTGATGGTGACCAGGCCGGAAGACGGAAACGCCCCGCGCAAGCTTGCGTGCAGTGTGTCGGCAGAGCGCCTTCGCCATACCGAATTCCGAGACATTCTTTTTCAGGAAATAGTTCAGATGAAAACCGCACAAGAACTCCGCGTCGGCAACGTATTCATGATCGGTACCGACCCGATGGTCGTGCAGAAGGCTGAGTACAACAAGTCGGGCCGCAACTCCGCCGTGGTCAAGATGAAGTACAAGAACCTGCTGACGGAAGCCCCGGGTGAATCCGTCTTCAAGGCTGACGACAAGTTTGAAGTCGTGATGCTGGAACGCCGCGAATGCACCTACTCGTACTTCGCCGACCCGATGTACGTGTTCATGGATACCGACTTCAACCAGTACGAAGTCGAGCAGGACAGCATGGGTGACTCGCTGAACTACCTCGAAGACGGCATGACCGTCGAAGTGGTGTTCTACAACGACAAGGCCATCTCGGTGGATATGCCGACCACGCTGGTCCGCGAGATCACCTACACCGAGCCGGCCGTCAAGGGCGACACCTCGTCGGGCAAGGTGCTCAAGGGCGCCAAGATCAACACCGGCTTCGAGCTGCAAGTGCCGCTGTTCTGCAGCATCGGCGACAAGATCGAAATCGACACCCGTACCGGCGAATACCGCAGCCGCGCAAACTAAGCGCAGCTGATTCGCCGCCATCCGCAGCGCGGGTGGCGCAACGGAAAAAGGGCAGCTTCGGCTGTAATGCCGTTCAGTTAAGGTCCCTATTGAGGAAGCGAACGGCATAGCGTGAAGGGCGGGACTTGACGACCCGGTCGCATGAGCGACCGGGTCGTTTCACATTGGGCAGCGACTTTAGGCGCTCGCGTAGGCGCTGCAGGCAGGCGGG
>NZ_JBFRDD010000056.1:0-51505 GCF_052113425.1 Cupriavidus sp. YAF13 | reverse complement strand
CGGCCTGGCTTGCCGGGCCTGGCCCGGCTGCCGGGGCTGTCGTTCGGCCGGCGGACCGGCGGCCGGCGTGGCGGCCACGGCCGGCGCGCGCGCCGGCCTGTCGACAGGCTGGACAGCGGGCTGGGCTGGCGAGGGGGCGGCCTTGGGCGCGGGGCGGCCGGCATCGGTTTTCCGATCCGGCGACAAAGGTTTGGCGGGGCGTTGTGCTGACATTGGCCGGGATTATAATCCGCGGCATGAATGCAAGAACCGACACACCAGCCGACGCGCCCGCGCCGTCCGAAATGGACGAGCCCCTGCCCGTCACCGACCCTTCCACGCTGCCCGCGCCCGCCATGGGCGCCGACCCCGTCGAGCGTGGCGCCCCCGACCATCAGCAGTTCGTCGACTGGCTGCGAGCGGTTGCGCCCTATATCCACGCCTTCCGCGGCAAGACCTTCGTGATCGCCTTCGGCGGTGAGCTTGTCAAGGCCAACATCCTTAACGCCCTGGTCAATGACGTGGCCCTGCTGCACGCCATGGGCATGCAGATCGTGCTGGTGCACGGCTCGCGCCCGCAGGTGGAAGAGCAGCTGGCGCTGCGCCACGTCGAGTCGCAATTCGCTGACGGCGTGCGCGTGACCGACAACGCGGCGCTGGAGTGCGCCAAGGAAGCCGCCGGCGAACTGCGCCTGGATATCGAGGCCGCCTTCAGCCAGGGCTTGCCTAACACGCCCATGGCTGGCGCCCAGCTGTCGGTGATCTCCGGCAACTTCGTCACCGCCCGCCCGCTCGGCATTGTCGACGGCGTGGATTACCAGCACACCGGACTGGTGCGCAAGATCGACGGCGAGTCGGTTCGCATGTCGCTGTCGCACGGCAAGATCGTGCTGCTCTCGCCGCTTGGCTTCTCGCCCACCGGCCAGGCCTTCAACCTGTCGATGGAAGACGTGGCCAGCGCCACCGCCATCGCCCTGAAGGCCGACAAGCTGGTGTTCATCACCGAGGTCCCCGGCGTGCAAGACCCCGTTGGCAAGCTGATGCCGGAGATGTCGCTGCGCACCGCCGTTGAGCGGCTGCAGAACAACCACCTGCCGCCCGATGTCTCCTATTACCTGGAACACCTGGTCAAGGCGCTCAAGGGCGGCGTGCCGCGCGCCCACCTGATCCCCTTCCAGCTGGACGGCTCGGTGCTGCTGGAGCTGTTCCTGCACGACGGCGTCGGCACCATGATCTCCGACACCGACCTGGAAAGCCTGCGCGAAGCCACGCTGGACGATGTCGGCGGCATCCTGCAGCTGATCGCCCCGCTGGAGCAGGACGGCACGCTGGTGCCACGCGGGCGCCACCTGATCGAGCGCGACATCGCCAACTTCTCGGTGATCGAGCACGATGGCGTGCTGTTCGGCTGCGCCGCGCTCTACCCCTACCCGCGCGAAGGCATGGCCGAGATGGCCTGCCTGACTGTGTCGTCCGAAGCCCAGGGCACCGGCGACGGCGAGCGCCTGCTCAAGCGCATCGAGCGCCGCGCCCGCAGCCTCGGGCTTGACCGCCTGTTCGTGCTCACTACCCGCACGGAGCACTGGTTCCTCAAGCGCGGCTTTGTCCACGCCACCGTGGACGACCTGCCGGAAGACAAGCGCAAGCTCTACAACTGGCAGCGCAAGTCGATGGTGCTGATGAAGAAGCTGTGACGGCGGTGGGGGTAGCCTGAAGGCTGGCCCCCGCTTCGTTACAATAGCGGCACCGCAACGGCCGGCCCCTTGCCGCGCCGGCTACATCACACGACAACAAGGAGTTCCCCATGGCCCGTATGGTTCAATGCGTCAAGCTCAACAAAGAAGCCGAAGGGCTCGACCTGCCGCCGCTGCCAGGCGAACTCGGCAAGAAGATCTGGCAAAGCGTGTCGAAGGAAGCCTGGGCTGGCTGGCTCAAGCACCAGACCATGCTGATCAACGAAAACCGCCTGAACATGGCCGACGCCCGGGCTCGCCAGTACCTGCTCAAGCAGACCGAGAAGTACTTCTTCGGTGAAGGCGCGGACCAGGCACAGGGCTACGTGCCGCCGCCGGCTGCCTGATCTGGCTGAGCGCGGCTTCGCGCCGCGCGGTGGGAAACAAAAAGGGTGCCTGTTACGGCACCCTTTTTCATGCAACGATCCGCCAACGGGACCGGCAGATTCAATAATCGCTGCGCTTCACGCCCTCTGGCGTGCCCAGCAGCAGTACGTCCGCGCCGCGCAGGGCAAACAGCCCCACCGTGACGACGCCCGGCATGTGATTGATGGCTTCTTCCATCGACTTCGGATTGCTGATCTTCAGGCCGGCCACATCCAGAATCACATTGCCGTTGTCGGTCTTGAATATGCCGCCTTCCTTGGTCATGCGCAGGCGCGGCTGGCCACCGAATGCGGCCAGTTGACGGGCGACCGCAGCGCGTGCCATCGGAATCACTTCCACCGGCAGGGGAAACGCGCCCATCACATCCACCAGCTTGCTGCCGTCGGCGATGCAGACAAAGCGCTTGGCCACCGAGGCCACGATCTTCTCGCGCGTCAGCGCGCCGCCGCCGCCCTTGATCATGGCGCCGCTGGCGTCGATCTCGTCCGCGCCGTCGACGTACACGGGGATTTCGTCGACTTCATTCAGGTCCAAGACCTGGAAGCCGTGCTGCTGCAGGCGGCGCGTAGACGCCTCCGAGCTGGAGACCGCGCCGGAAAAGCGTTCCTTGAACGCCGCCACCGCATCGATAAAGAGATTGGCCGTGGAGCCCGTGCCCACGCCCAGCACCGCACCCGCCGGCACTACCTCTTTGACATAGTCGGCCGCGGCTTGCGCCACCAGCGCCTTGAGTTCATCCTGTGTCATGACAACAGCCCATCTGCTTTGGGGGAAACCGCATAGTGTACCGGAATGCCGTGACATCCCCGGCGTGGGCGCGAGCCGACGGTACAATGGCCCGAGGCATGCATCAGCGCGGCGTCCGGGGCCTGCCGTTTTGGTCCTGCGCCATCACCAACCCTTAAAAGCAACTCACTGACCATGAACCAGCTCGATCAGCTCAAGCAGTTCACCACCGTGGTGGCGGACACCGGCGATTTCCAGGTGATGAAGCAGTACACGCCGCAGGACGCCACGACCAACCCTTCCCTGATTCTGAAGGCCGTCCAGAAGGCCGAGTACCGTCCCCTGCTGGAAAAGGCCGTGCGCGGCAATGAAGGCACCGACGCCGTGATGGACGCCCTGCTGATCGCCTTTGGCTGCGAGATCCTGGCCATCGTACCAGGCCGCGTGTCGACCGAGGTCGACGCCCGCCTGTCCTTCAACACCGAAGCCACACTGGCCAAGGCCCGCCACCTGATCTCGCTGTATGAGCAGCGCGGCGTGGCCCGCGAGCGCGTGCTGATCAAGATCGCCTCCACCTGGGAAGGCATCCGCGCAGCCGAAGTGCTGCAGCGCGAAGGCATCAACTGCAACATGACGCTGCTGTTCTCGCTGGCACAGGCGGTTGCCTGCGCCGAGGCCGGCGCGCAACTGATCTCGCCCTTCGTTGGCCGCATCCTGGACTGGCACAAGAAGCAAGCCGGCGACAAATGGGACGCTGCCGCCAACGCGGGCGACAACGATCCCGGCGTGCGTTCTGTGCGCCAGATCTACGACTACTACAAGAAGTTCGGCCACCCCACCGAAGTGATGGGTGCCAGCTTCCGCAGCACCGAGCAGATCCTGGCGCTGGCCGGCTGCGATCTGCTCACCATCAGCCCGGACCTGCTGGAGAAGCTGGCTGCCAGCGAAAGCACCGTGGAGCGCAAGCTGTCGGTCGACCAGGCACAGGCCGGCAATATCGCCCGCATCGAGTGCGGTGAGGCGGCTTTCCGCTGGCAGCTCAATGAAGACGCGATGGCGACGGAAAAGCTGGCTGAGGGGATCCGCGCATTCGCGGCGGATGCGGTGAAGCTGGAGGCGTTGATTACGGCTTGAGAGGGGAAAAATGGAAGCCGCCCGGGAATCCAGGCGGCGAGCCGGTTCAAGCTGGTGTCGCGCGCACACCGTCCCACAGCAAGGGCAAGACCACGCCGGCCGGGCCACGCAGCACAATGTCGGCGGTCTGATCCAGCGCCGAGGGCTCGGGATTGACCACGATGACATGCGCGCCATGGTCCTTGGCGGCGCCGGGCAAGCCGGCCGCCGGATAAACCAGGCCGGAGGTGCCCACCACGATGCAAAGATCGCACTGCTCGGCTGCGTGCTCGGCGCGATAGCGGGCCACGCGCGGCAGTTCCTCGCCGAACCACACCACGCCGGGGCGCATCATGGCATTGCAAAGGGAGCAGCGCGGCGGCACGCCCGGCACGGCGGTCGCCGGGTCGCAACGGCCGCAGCCGTCAAGCCACTTGTTGGCGAACAGGTTGCCGTGCAGCTCGATCACATCGCGGCTGCCGGCGCGCTGGTGCAGGCCATCCACGTTTTGTGTGACCAGGGTGACGATTTTCTGCGCGGCGAGCGCCACCAGGGCGATATGCGCCGGGTTGGGCTCGGTGGCCGCCACCAGCTCGCGCCGGTGCAGGTACCACTCCCAGACCAGCGCGGGCTGGCGCCGGTAGGCGTCTTCCTGGGCCAGTTCCTCGGGATTGAAGCGCGACCACAGGCCGGTCATGGCGTCGCGGAACGTGGGCACGCCGGACTCGGCCGATACGCCCGCGCCGGTGAGCACCATGATATTGGTGGCTTCGCCGATCAGGCGGCGCGATGCCGCGAGCGCCTGTGCGTCGATGTCCGCCGTCACCACGGATGCCGCCCCAGCGCTCAGCGCTTCAGGCGGCGCTGGCGCACCGCCTCATACAGGCACACGCCGCTAGCCACGGAAACGTTCAGGCTTTCCACGCCGCCGGCCATCGGGATGCTGACCAGCTCGTCACAGGTTTCACGGGTGAGGCGGCGCATGCCCTCGCCTTCGGCGCCCATCACCAGGGCAACCGGTCCCTTGAAATCGACGTCATAGAGCGTCTTTTCCGTGCCGTCGTCCGTGCCGATCACCCAGATGCCGCGCTCCTGCAACTCGCGCAGCGTGCGCGCCAGGTTGGTGACAGTGATGTAGGGAACGGTTTCCGCCGCGCCGCTGGCCACCTTGGCCACCGTGGTGTTCAACCCCACGCTGCGGTCCTTCGGGGCGATCACGGCGTGCGCGCCAGCGCCATCGGCCACGCGCAGGCAAGCGCCCAGGTTGTGCGGATCGGTGACGCCGTCGAGCACCAGCAGCAAGGGCGTGCCCTCGATGCCGTCGAGCAGTTCGTCAAGATTGAGGGCCAGCGCCACATCTTCGGCGCGGGCGACCACGCCCTGGTGGCGGTCGGTGCCGGCCATGCCGCGCAGGCGCTCGGCATCCACCGGGTGCAGGCGGACTTTGAGGCTTTCGGCAAGGCGGATGAAGTCCTGCATGCGGCGGTCACGCCGCGCGGATTCTACGTAGACATCGGTGACGCCAGCGGCGTCCTGGCGCAGGCGCGCGGTGACGGCGTGAAAGCCGATCAGGAGTTTTTGTTTAGCCATGGCGAGATTGTACATTCCCGCCGGAGCTTGCCCCGTGTCCGCAGCCATGGCGCCGGAACCGGGCAAGCCGGCGCCGGCGCCATGGCCGTCAGGTGCGCTTGCGCGAAGCGCGGCTGCTCTTGCCGGCGGGCTTGGCGCCGCCCTTGTGCGCCGAGCCCAGATGCTGCGGCTTGGGCTTGGCGGCGCGCTTGGCCGGCTTGCCGCCGGCCTTGGCGCCCTGTCCCACGTGCGGCTTGACCGGCGTCATGACAGCTTCGAACACCGGCTGCTCTTCGATCACGCGGTCCAGCGTTTCGTCGAACGACTCTTCCGGCTTGGAGCTGCCACCCAGCAGCGCGGCCAGCTGACGGCCCTTCTTGCGCGCGGGCACGGCGTGCGCGGCGGGCACGCGCGGCGCGGCATCGACGGTCGGGGCGCGGCCACGCAGGTTCTTGGCTGAGGGCTCCTGCACCAGGCGGAAGTCGATCTTGCGCGCATCGAGGTCCACGCGCGAAACCTGCACGCGGACGCGGTCGGTGAGGCGGTAGCGGATGCCGGTACGCTCGCCGCGCAGTTCATTGCGCGCCTCGTCGTACTGGAAGTAATCGCTGCCCAGCTCGGTGACATGGACCAGGCCTTCGACATAGAGCTCGTCGAGCTGCACGAAGATGCCGAACGAGGTGACCGAGCTGATGGTGCCCGAGTACTCGCTGCCAAGCTTGTCGCGCATGAAGTAGCACTTGAGCCAGGCTTCCACATCGCGCGAGGCTTCATCGGCGCGGCGCTCGTTGGCCGAGCAGTGCAGGCCGAGCTCGTCCCAGATGGCTTCGTTGCGCTGGGCGCGCGCGGCGCTGCGCTCTGCCTTCTCGGCGGCGTCCTTGGCCTGCATGCGGCGCGCCTTGGGCGCGATCGCGGTGTTCAGCGCGGTGCCCGGTGCAAATGCCGGCCGGTACTTGGTATGGGCCAGCACGGCCTTGATGGCGCGGTGCGTGAGCAAGTCCGGGTACCGGCGGATCGGGCTGGTGAAGTGGGCGTAAGCCTCGTACGACAAGCCGAAGTGGCCGATGTTGTCCGGGCTGTAGACCGCCTGCTGCATCGAGCGCAGCAGCATGGTCTGCAACATCGGCGCGTCGGGACGGCTCTTGATCTTGTCCATCACGTCGGCGTAGTCGCCCGCCTGCGGCTTGTCGCCACCGGCCAGCGAAAGCCCGACGGAGCGCAGGAACTCGCGCAGGTTCTTCAGCTTTTCCTCGCTCGGGCCGGCGTGGATCCGGTACAGCGTGGGATGCTTGAAGCGCTCGAGAAAGTCTGCGGCGCACACGTTGGCGGCCAGCATGCATTCCTCGATCAGGCGGTGGGCGTCGTTGCGGGTGCGCGGCAGGATCTGCTCGATCTTGCCCTGCGCATTGCAGACGATGTAGGTCTCGGTGGTATCGAAGTCGATCGCGCCACGCTCGCGCCGCGCCTTGAGCAGGACCTGGAACAGCTCGTACAGGTTCTGCAGGTGCGGCACCAGGTCGGCACGCTTATGCGCCTCCGGGCCCTTGGTGTTGGACAGCACCGACCAGACCTCGTTATAGGTCAGGCGCGCCGCCGAATGCATCACGGCGGGATAGAACTGATAGCCCTTGAGCTCGCCCTTGGCGGTGATCACCGCATCGCACACCATGCACAGGCGGTCGACTTGCGGGTTCAGCGAGCACAGGCCGTTGGAGAGCTTTTCCGGCAGCATCGGGATGACGCGGCGCGGGAAGTACACCGAGGTGGCGCGATCCAGCGCATCGGCGTCGAGCGCCGTGCCGGGACGCACGTAGTGCGACACATCGGCAATCGCCACCACCAGACGCCAGCCCTTCGAGCGGCCGATCTTGACGGGTTCGCAGTAGACAGCGTCGTCGAAGTCGCGCGCGTCTTCGCCGTCGATCGTCACCAGCGGCACGTCGCGCAGGTCGATGCGGTGCTCCAGGTCGGACTCGCGCACCTCGTCGGGCAGGCCGGCGGCTTCTTTGGCGCAGGCATCCGAGAATTCATGCGGCACGCCGTACTTGCGCACGGCGATTTCGATTTCCATGCCGGGATCGTCGAAGTCGCCCAGCACTTCCACCACACGGCCCACGGGCTGCACGTAGCGATCGGGGTAGTCGATGATCTCGACGCTGACGACCTGGCCGACTTGCGCCTTGCCTTGCGATTTCGGCGGGATCAGGATGTCCTGGCTGATGCGCTTGTCTTCGGGCGCCACCACCAGCACGCCGCCTTCGCTCAGCAGGCGGCCGATCACGTAGCGGTTGGCACGCTCGAGGATCTCGACGATCTGGCCTTCGGGCCGGCCGCGCCGGTCGTAGCCGATCACGCGCACCTGGGCGCGGTCGTTGTGCATGGCCTTCTGCAGCTCGCGCTCCGGCAGGAAGATGTCGTCATCGCCATCGTCGCGGATCAGGAAGCCGAAGCCATCGCGGTGGCCCTGCACCCGGCCGACCACAAAGTTAGGCTGGTTGGCCAGCTCGTAGCGGCCCTTGCGGTTGAGTTCGATCTGGCCGTCACGCTCCATGGCGGCGAGGCGTTTCTGGAAGCCGTCGTGTTCTTTGCGCGTGACAGCGAGCGCCTTGGCGATATCGCCGCCCGACAAGGGCGACCCCGACGTCCGCAGGACGCCAAGGATTTCTTCCCGACTAGGGATCGGATAGTTATTCTGATTCAATTTTTTCTAGAATTATTTGACAAACGATTTGCGGTCGCTATAATGAGCGCTTCGGTTGTTTCGACGCCCGCCCAGGTGGCGAAATTGGTAGACGCACTAGGTTCAGGTCCTAGCGGTGGCAACACTGTGGAGGTTCGAGTCCTCTCCTGGGCACCAGATCAAACGGAAAACCCGCAGCGCTTTCGAGCCCTGCGGGTTTTTTGTTTTCCGGCGTCTGATCTTGCAACTTGGCACTCCCGATTCGATATTGGCGCGACTGCGCGACTTAACTATTAACTATTAACTATTGACTAAATACCAGTCACAGCAACGACCGCCCCGGGGCGTGGAGTCCGCTCTTGCCTGTTGAGGCAGGGGCATCCACACAGCCTGGCGCTCACACGAACTGCCAGGGCGCGGCCGGAGCAGCAGCCGACTGCTGCGCTGCGGGTGAGTGTATCAGTTTCAGTGGCGCTCCCGGCATTCTTCCGCCATTCACACGCTGGAATGTCGCGTTTTCCGACGTTTTCAGGTGCAAACCACCCTATTGCTGCAGGCGCATGCCACATCAGCATGCCTGCGTGGCCCGCCAGTCGCTTGACAGCGACGGCTATCTGTAACTAAGATAGTTTCACATTGCCTCACCCACCATGACCACCAGCAGCCGATTCGCCGTCGCCGTCCATATCCTCACCTTGCTGGCCAGCGCCGCGGAGCCCTTGCCGTCGTCGCTGATCGCGGGCAGCGTGGGCACGAACCCGGTCCTGATCCGCCGTCTGGTCAGCCAGCTGGCCGAGGCGGGGCTGGTGAGCACGGTGATGGGGAGCAACGGCGGCGCCTCGCTGGCGCGCGCGGCGACATCGATCACGTTGCTCGATGTGTTCCGTGCGGTGGAGTCGGCCACGCTGATCGCGCCGCACCACAGCGTGCCCAATCCGGCATGCATGGTGGGACGGGAAATTACCGGCGCGCTGAAGCACGCCGCGGACCGCGCACAGGCCGCGATGGATGGTGCGCTGGCCGGGATCACGATTGCCGGCATGCTCGCCGATGTGGAGCGCGCGGCCCGGCAACGCAAGCCGTAAAATTTTTATCCCAATATGTAACTAATATAGTTTCACATCGATATTCAACAGCGCAACAAAGGAGTCAACATGAAGATCGCAATCATCGGCGCCACCGGCCGTGTCGGCACTCGCCTCATCGACGAAGCCCTGAGCCGCGGCCACACGGTCACCGCTATCGCACGCCAGGCCGACAAGCTTGCCACGCGGCCGGGCCTCGCCACGATCAATGCAGATGCCGCGGACACCAAGGCCCTGGCGGCCGCCCTCGCTGGCCACGACGTGGCAATCAGCACCGTACGTTTCCTGCAGACCACAGCCGAACAGATCACCTCCGCGGTCAAGGCCGCCGGCGTGCCCCGCCTGCTGGTGGTGGGCGGCGCGGGCAGCCTCTTCGTGGCACCGGGCGCGCAACTGGTCGATACGCCGCAGTTCCCGGAAGCCTATAAGGCGGAGGCCCTGGCGGGACGCGACTTCCTCAACGCCCTGCGCAACGAGACAGCGATCGACTGGACCTTCCTGTCCCCCGCAGCCCTGTTCGAGCCGGGCACGCGCACGGGCAAATTCCGCGTGGGCGAGGAGACGCTGCTCTCCGACGCCAGCGGCAAGAGCTGGATCTCGATGGAAGACTATGCCATCGCCATGATCGACGAAGTGGAAAAACCGGCGCACTCGTGCCAGCGCTACACGGTCGCCTATTAAGCAGGAAACGAGCGGCAACTGCGAGGGCGGCTTGCCGATGCCCTCGCAGTTGCCGCTCGATTGCCCGGATCGCCCGGGATCAGGCCTGCGAGCTGCCGGCGGCGTGCTTGCCGCGCTTGAGCCAGGCCGCCAGGTTGTGCGGACGCAGCGTGTCGTACTCTTCGAACGGCTGATGAATCCAGGGGTTCGTCGGCAGGTAGGTCACGTGGTAGTCCGGCTTGACCTTGGAGCAGGCCTTGTACCACAGCACGGACGAACGCACTTCCGTCACGGCGGGATAGCGCTCCTGCAGATGGCGACCCACGCGCTCCAGCGTGACGCCGGAATCCACCAGGTCATCGACCAGCAGGATCTTGCCGGAGAGGTCGCCCTTGGTCATCGTGATGTACTGCGCAATATCGAGGTCGCCCTGCTGCGTGCCCGCCGCCTCGCGGTAGCTGCTGGTGGCCAGGATGGCGAGAGGCACGTCAAAGATACGGGACATCTGGTCGCCAACGCGCAGGCCACCGCGGGCCAGGCACAGGATCTTGTCGAATTTCCAGCCCGACTCGTGGACGTTCAGCGCCAGACGCGCGATCAGGCTGTGGTAGTCGTCCCACGAGATCCACAGGTTCTCTTCGTCGTTCGATGGCAGGGTCATGATTGTTTTAGCTCTTCGGCTTTAGGCTTGAGGTCTGTCGACCGATAAAGTTTCGGCCCGCTTGCGCGGGCCGATTTGCTCTTGTGCAGCTGCCGTCTTTTTGCCTGCGCGGCCTCGTTCAGCCGCGCGGCGCCCTTACGGGCAAGACAACATCAGGCTACGTACGGGTGACGCAGCAGGATGGTTTCGTCGCGGTCCGGGCCGGTCGAGATCATGTCGATCGGGATGCCGACCACTTCCTCGACGCGCTTCAGGTAGGTGCGCGCCTGTTCCGGCAGCGCATCCCAGGCCTTCACGCCGAACGTGGATTCGTTCCAGCCCGGGAATTCCTCGTACACCGGCACGCAGCGCGCCACGGCATCCGAGCCACGCGGCAGGATGTCGACGGTCTTGCCGTCCAGCTCATAGCCCACGCACAGCTTGAGGGTTTCAAGGCCATCCAGCACGTCGAGCTTGGTCATGCAAAGACCCGACACGCCGTTGATCTGCACCGAACGCTTGAGCGCGGCGGCATCGAGCCAGCCGGTACGGCGCGGTCGCCCGGTCACCGAGCCGAACTCCTTGCCGACGTTGGCCAGGCGCACGCCCACCGGGTCCTGGCGCTTGGGGTTGTCGTTGTCGTACAGCTCGCTGGGGAACGGGCCTGCGCCCACGCGGGTGCAGTACGCCTTGGTGATGCCCAGGATGTAGTTCAGGCGGCCCGGGCCAACGCCAGCACCGGCAGCGGCCGCACCGGCCACGCAGTTGCTGGAGGTAACGAACGGATAGGTGCCATGATCGACGTCGAGCAGCGTGCCTTGCGCGCCTTCGAACATCAGGTTGCCGCCGGCAGCATTGACCGCGTACAGCTCGGCCGACACGTCGGCCACCATCGGGGCCAAGCGCGGCGCGTACGCCAGCATTTCGTCGAGCGTCTGCTGGTAGTCGACCGCTTCCGCGCCCAGGTACTGGGTCAGCATGAAGTTATGCAGGTCGAGGTTCTCGCGCAGCTTTTCGGCGAAGCACTTGGGATCGAACAGGTCCTGCACGCGCAGCGCGCGGCGGGCCACCTTGTCTTCATAGGCCGGGCCAATGCCGCGGCCGGTGGTGCCGATCTTGTCGGCGCCACGGCGCACTTCACGGGCCTTGTCGATGGCCACGTGGTACGGCAGGATCAGCGTGGTCGCTTCGGAAATGCGCAGGCGGTTCTGCACCTGCAGGCCGGCGGATTCCAGTTCCTCGATCTCACGGAACAGCGCCTCCGGCGACAGCACGACGCCGTTGCCGATGTAGCAGATCGTGCCTTCACGCATGATGCCCGAGGGGATCAGGCGCAGGATGGTCTTCTTGCCGCCGATGATGAGCGTATGGCCGGCATTGTGGCCGCCCTGGAACCGCACCACGCCCTTTGCATGATCGGTAAGCCAATCGACGATTTTTCCCTTGCCTTCGTCACCCCATTGGGTGCCGATCACGACGACATTGCGTCCCTGGCTTACTGCAGAAGCGGACATGTTGATTTTGGTCAGTGGGTTAAAAACGTATTTTACTCTCGTTGCAGGTCAACTCCCCGATTTTGGGGAGATCGGCCCGCAACGCGGGGGAATTCCGCGGCTTGGCGCTTGCGCTCAGGCCCCGGCGCTACGTGGAATCACCGTCCAGCCGCCATCCTGGCGTACCAGTTGGCGGTCGCAGTTGAACTCGTCGAGCTGGTGCGTGTGCCCCGGCAGCGACTGGATGACGATCTCGCCAGCGGCGCGCAGCGCGGTAATCGCGGCGCGCAAGGCAGGATCCGCATCCCACGGCGCAAAAATGGCAAAAGCGCGCACTTCCAGCGGCGAAAGCGAGGCTACTTCGCGCAAATCCAGTGAGAAGCCGGTTGCCGGCCGGGCGCGGCCAAAGGCCTCGCCGACCTTGTCGTAGCGGCCACCGCGCGCCACGTAGTTGGGCAAGCCAGCCACATAGGCGGTAAACATCACGCCACTGTGATAGTGGTAGCCACGCAGGTCGGACAGGTCGATATTGACGCTCGCCCCGCTCACTTCCGCGGCCAGCGCAGCCAGTTCGTCCAGCGCACGGCCAATCACCGGGCTCGCCGGCAGGGTCGCGCGGGCGCGCTCGATCACCTCTATGCCGCCGTACAGCGTCGGCAGCGCCAGCAGCGCGTCGCGCTCAGCCTGCGGCATGCCTTCGGTCAGCTCGCGCAGTGCCGACACATCCTTGGTTTCCAAGGCTGCGAACAGCGCGTCCTCGATCTTGCGGCTGGACGGCAGGCCGTCCAGCAACGCTTCCAGGATGCCCGCGTGGCAAAGGTCGAGACGGATCTCGGTCAGGCCGGCAACCTGCAGCGCAGCCAGCATCAGGGCCTGGATTTCCACATCCGCTTCCAGGCCGGCATGGCCGTAGATCTCCGCGCCAACCTGGATCGGCTCGCGGGTTGCGCGAAAGCCGGCCGGGCGAGCGTGCAGCACATTGCCGGCGTAGCACAGCCGGGTCACGCCGGAGCGGTTCAGCAAGTGGGCGTCGATGCGGGCGACCTGCGGCGTGATGTCGGCGCGCAGGCCCATGGTCCGGCCGGAGAGCTGGTCGACCAGCTTGAGCGTGCGCAGGTCGAGGTCGTGCCCGGTACCGGTGAGCAGCGATTCCAGGTATTCCAGCATCGGCGGCATGACCAACTCGTAGCCGTAGGTGCGGAACAAGTCCAGCATGCGGCGGCGCAGTTCTTCGATCTTGCGGGCCTCCGACGGCAGCACGTCGGCGATGTTTTCAGGCAGGAGCCAGTGATTGGACATGGTAAATCTCTTCACTTCACACAGTTGCCGGGGGGCCTTGAGCCACCCGTTGAAATTCGATCCCGCCGCGCGCCGTGCCGTAGGCGCCAGCCGCAAGCGGGGAGCCAGTCACCTGGCATGGCGGATGAGACGGCAGCGACGCCCCTCGGGAGCCTCGCTGGCCACCCCTCCAGCCGGACAAAACCCCGGCAAGCCGGGGTTTTGTCGAAGCGCCTGGCGGACGGAACCGCCTAGCTTAGCGACGGCTCGCCGGAGGCGCTGCCGCCGGCGCCGCTGCGCCGCCCGACGACCGCATATAGCGGAAGAAGTCGGAATTGGGCTCCAGCACCAGCACGTCGCGCTTGTCGCGGAACGTATTGCGGTAGGCCTCCATGCTGCGCCAGAACTGCGCGAACTGGGGATCCCGGCCAAACGATTCGGCGTAGATCTGCGAGGCGCGGGCATCGCCCTCGCCCTTGATCTTCTGCGCATCGCGGTAGGCCTCGGCCAGCACGACTTCACGCTGACGATCGGCATCGGCGCGGATCTTCTCGCCCTCGGCCGCGCCGGTGGAGCGCAGCTCATTGGCCACGCGCTTGCGCTCGGCTTCCATGCGGCGGTACACCGATTCGCTGATCGCGGGCAGCAGGTCGACACGCTTGAGACGCACGTCGATGATCTCGACGCCCACGGACTGCGCATAGTCGGCCATCGCGGAGCG
This sequence comes from Cupriavidus sp. YAF13, assembly GCF_052113425.1. NCBI lineage: Bacteria > Pseudomonadati > Pseudomonadota > Betaproteobacteria > Burkholderiales > Burkholderiaceae > Cupriavidus > Cupriavidus sp. YAF13. Next base: position 37,441 of record NZ_JBFRDD010000056.1, on the reverse strand, counting down.
GATATTCTGCATCACCTTCTCGCGCTCGCCGGCCACCAGCTCCGCCACCGTGCGCTTGCCGAATTCCTCGCGGGCGACGGAGTCGATACGCTGGGTCATGCGGTCCTGCGCGCCACGGATGTTGCCATTGAAGGCCACGTAGAACTTGCGCGGATCGGTGATGCGCCACTTGACGAACCAGTCCACCACCATGCTCTTCTTCTCAGCCGTCAGGAAACGCTCCGAAGCGGCCACGTCGATCGTCAGCAGGCGGCGATCCATGAAAATCACGTTCTGCAGCGGCGGCGGCAACTTGAAGTGCAGGCCCGGCTCGTTCACCACCTGCTTGATCTGGCCAAAGGCGAACACCACGGCGTACTGACGCTGGTCCACCACGAACACCATCGAGGAGCCGATCGCCAGCACGATGAAGAGGCCGATTACTACGGAAATCAGTCGGTTCATGTCGGGTCTCCTCAGCGCGAATCGCGGTCACGGTTGCGCAACAGCTCGCGCGACCGGTTATCGCCGCTGGCATCGGGCGCGGGAGACGTGCCGCTGCCCGCGGCAGGGGCCTGCGCGGCACCGGAAGCCGGCGCGCGCGCATCCACCGCCGATTGCGACATCAGCTTGTCCAGCGGCAGGTAGAGGAGATTGTTGCCCTGGCGTGAATCCACCAGCACCTTGGTCGAATTGGTATAGATCTGCTGCATGGTCTCGATATAGATGCGATCACGCGTCACCTGCGGGGCCTTGGCATACTCGGCCTGGACCTGGCGGAAACGCGAGGCATCGCCTTCGGCCTGGGCGGTCACTCGCGCCTTGTAGGCTTCGGCTTCTTCGTTCAGGCGCGCGGCGGTACCCTTGGCGCGCGGAATCACGTCATTGGCGTAGGCCTGGCCTTCGCTGATAGCGCGTTCGCGGTCCTGGCTGGCCTTATTGACATCGTCAAAGGCGGCCTGGACCTGCTCTGGCGGCTGCACGCTCTGGACGTTGACGGAAATCACGCGGATGCCGGTCTTGTACGCGGTCAGGATCGACTGGATCGACTTGGCCAGATTCTGGGCAATCTGTTCACGGTTCTCGTAGAGCACCGCGTCCATCTTGTTGCGCCCGACGATCTCGCGCACCGAGGTTTCTGCAGCCTGGGTCACCAGTTCTTCGTCGCCACCACGGTCGGTCTTGTTGTAGAACAGGAATTCGCTCGCGTCCTGGATGTCGTACTGCACCGTGAAGCGGACGTCGATGATGTTCTCGTCCTGCGTCAGCATCGACGCGTCCTTCAGGTTGCTGTCCTTGATCGAGGTGGAACGGCCCACTTCAACCGAGCGCACGCCCGACAGGTTGACAATTTCGGCGGACTGGATCGGGTACGGCAGGCGCCAGTTGATACCCGGGCCCGTGGTGTACTTGAACTTGCCGAACTGGAGGATAACGGCGGTCTGGCCTTCCTGCACCATGAAGAAACCGCTGGCCAGCCAGATGCCGACCGCTGCGATCACCACCACGCCGGCGCCGATCCCCGAACCCTTGCCCGGCGTACGCGCACCGCCGCCAAAGCCCTGGTTGCCGCCACCACCGTTTTCCTTGCGGCCAAGCAGGCCGTTCAGGCGACGGTTGAAATCGCGCCAGAGCTCGTCGAGGTCGGGCGGGCCATCCTGGGGCGGACGCTGGTTTTGCTGGCGATTGTTGTCGCGGCTATCCTTGTCCTTGTCCTTGTCTTTGTCTTCGTCATCCGGGCCGCCCCTACCCCAACGGGGATCGTTCAAAGACAGGATCGCGCGCAAACGCTGCCAGGCCGTTCGCGACGGTGCATGGCCGCCGTTGCGGCCACCTGCGCGGCTGCCAAAGGCATGGCTCGATTCAGAATTCCGGGGAAACAGGGGCATGAAGTGCACGGGTCCGGGATAGTTGGAACAGGGGGATTCTAACAGTCATCGACGCCACTTTTACCCATTTGGGGCAATCTGGCTGCGATTTCCGTCGAACTGGCTCACTGCGTGTCGGGTTCTTCCGGATCCACCCGGGTGTCATCGCCGTCAAAATCGCTGTCGAGATCGTCATCCGGGTAAGGCTGCGCATCGGCAAGGCGCGGATCCAGCGGGGGACGCTCTGGCGGGCGCTCGGCCAGCCAGCGCGCCACTTCCACCAGCGCCTCGCGCAAGGTATCCAGGCCGATGCCGTCGCGTGCACTGACGAACACGCGGGTCGGCACACCCTCTTCGTTGCGCTCCACGCGGGGGCCCAGTTCGAGCAGTTCCGGCGACGCGTCGATCTTGTTCATCACCACGATCTGCGGGATGTCGTCGGCATTGATTTCGGCCAGCACACGGTTGACCTGCTCGACCTGCTCGTGGCGCACCGGGCTGGAAGCATCGACCACATGCAGCAGCAGGTCCGCGTGCACGGTCTCCTCCAGCGTGGCGCGGAACGCGGCCACCAGCTGGGTCGGCAGGTCGCGGATGAATCCCACGGTATCCGACAGCACCACGTTGCCCACGCCTTCCAGGTACAGCCGGCGCGAAGTGGTATCCAGCGTGGCGAACAGCTGGTCCGCGGCGTAGGCCCTGGCCTTGGTGAGGGCGTTGAACAACGTCGACTTGCCTGCGTTGGTATAGCCGACCAGCGAGATGCTCAGGGTGTCGTTGCGCGCGCGCGCGCGCCGCTGGGTGCTGTGCTGGCGCTGCAGTCGCGTCAGGTCAGCCTTCAGCCGCTTGGCGCGCTCGTCCAGCAGGCGGCGGTCGAGCTCGAGCTGGCGCTCGCCCGGGCCGCCACGCATGCCAATGCCCCCCTTCTGCCGCTCCAGGTGGCTCCAGGCGCGGACCAGCCGCGAGGCCTGGTACTGGACCTGGGCGAGCTCGACCTGCACCTTGCCGACGTGGCTCTGCGCCCGCTGGCCGAAGATGTCCAGGATCAGCCCGGTTCGGTCGATGACATGACGCTGCAGGAAGCGCTCGAGATTGCGTTGCTGGGCAGGACTGAGCGAGTGGTTGAACACCACCACGTCGGCATCGAGTGCATCGGCGGCCTCCTTCAGTTCCTCCGCCTTGCCGGAACCGATGAACAGCGCCGGGTCGGGACGGGACCTGCGTCCGGTCAGCGTGTGCACCGGCGTGGACCCCGCGGTCGACGTCAGCAACGCCAGCTCGCTCAGGCTTTCCTGGAAATCATGCTTGCCGAAATCGACACCAACGAGGATGGCGCGGGAAGACTCGGAATTGGAAGTGGCTCTAGATTGCAAACGGGAGGATCGCGAAACGCGAGAAAGGAAAACGGGTTGGAGGCTACCAGATGGCAGCGGCTGGCGCCGTTAGGCAGGAGCCCTGGCCGGGGGAAGACGCTTGAAGCAGGGACGCTGTCCGTGGCGGAATGCACCAGGGTGAAGCATGTCCGTGTCCGTGGCCACTTTGCAGCCAGGATGGGCTGGCGTCTTTTGGTGTCGCGCCGGAGCATCTGGCCCCTGCGCGACACCGGCAACTGGCGGCCGTGCCGTGGTACGACTGGCCTGCCGGAAAACTGCGGTGCTATCCGCGAATGATCAGCCTTCAGCCGTTTCGTCCACGCGGAAATTCACGGCGCGGGCCGGTACGACGGTGGAAATCGCATGCTTGTAGACCATCTGCGTCACGGTGTTGCGCAACAGGACGACGTACTGGTCGAACGACTCGATATTGCCTTGCAGCTTGATGCCATTGACGAGGTAGATGGAAACCGGTACGTGCTCTTTGCGCAGCGCGTTCAGGAACGGGTCTTGTAGCAATTGCCCTTTGTTGCTCATGGCACACTCCAAATTTATAGATTTAGTGATAGATGATGGGGACGGTAATCCCCGATTCAAGTCAAACGGCGCAAACCGCGCCAAAAAAAGATCAAAACGGTACCAAGCTAGCATCGCCTCGCAGGGAACCCCCTGCTACCGTGAATTTAGCCTCAGTTCCAAACGAACGCAAACGAAACTTGCCCGCCTCGGCTCCCGTCGACTGACTCAATCCTTCGAGTCGGCATATGGGTTTTTGTTCGTTCTAAATTCGATGCGAAGCGGTGTGCCCTTCAGTTTGAAAGCCGAGCGGAAACGGTTTTCGAGATAGCGCCGATAGGTGTCGGCGATGCCGGAAAGCGAATTGCCGTGCACGATGATGATGGGCGGATTCGACCCGCCCTGGTGCGCGTAGCGCAGCTTGGGCCGCGTCGCGCCGACACGCCGCGGCTGCTGGAACTCGACCGCTTCCTGCAGGATCCGAGTGAGCTGCGGCGTGGGCAGCTTGACCATGGCCGCGGCATACGCGTCGTCCACCGAGCGCAGCAGCGCGCTGATGCCCGTGCGCTGCTGCGCCGACACAAAGTGGAAGTTGGCGAAGTCCAGGAACTGCAGCTTGCGCTCCAGATCGTGCTTGATACGGTCGCGGCTATGGCCGTCGAGGCCGTCCCACTTGTTGACGCCAACCACCAGCGCGCGCCCGGATTCCACGATGAAGCCGGCGATGTGCGCATCCTGCTCCGACACGTCCTGCTGCGCGTCGAGCAGCAGCACCACGACGTTCGCATCGGCGATCGATTGCAGCGTCTTGACCACCGAGAACTTCTCGATGGCCTCGAACACCTTGCCGCGCTTGCGCAGGCCCGCCGTGTCGATCAGCGTATAGGGCTTGCCGCCGCGCTCGAACTCCACATAGATGGCATCCCGCGTGGTGCCGGGCATGTCGAACGCGATCACGCGTTCTTCGCCGATCAGGGTGTTGACCAGCGTGGACTTGCCCACGTTCGGCCGGCCCACGATAGCGATCTTGACGCCGCGCTGGGCGCCCTCGTCTTCCTCGGCGAGTTCCGGGCGCTCTTTCACCGCCAGCTCCAGCGCCTCGTCGACCAGCTCGCGCACGCCGTCGCCGTGGGTCGACGAAATGGCATAGGGGTCGCCCATGCCAAGCTCGTAGAACTCCGACACCACGGTGGTGTACTTCATGCCCTCGGCCTTGTTCACGGCCAGCATGACGCGGCGCCCGGTCTTGCGCAGGTAATCGGCGATCACCCGGTCCTGGGGCGCCAGCCCGAGGCGGCCGTCGACGAGGAAGATCACCACGTCGGCCTCGACCACCGCCTGGCGGGTCTGCTTGGCCATCTCGGCAACGATGCCTTCCTTGGCCACCGGCTCGAAGCCGCCGGTGTCGATGGCGATGAACGGACGTTCACCGATGCGGCCTTCGCCATAGTGGCGATCGCGCGTGAGCCCGGGCAGATCGGCGACAAGCGCGTCGCGCGATCGGGTCATGCGGTTGAATAGCGTCGACTTGCCCACATTGGGACGGCCGACCAGAGCGATAACTGGTTTCATGCAATAAACGGAAATGGGGGCCGGCAGATGCCGCCCCCCAGGAACTCCGGAGTGATATGGGTCCGACGGCCGGGCGTCGCGCGCCTGGCCACTTTTCCTGTCGGGTGATCAGGCTTGCATTGCAACCCGACCTCGTTCACCTGCACGGCCAGAAGGGCCGTGCTACCGGATTGGCGCCGCCCGTGCCGACAGGTGCACGGACAGTCGCCATGAATGTCGACCGCCTCAGTCCGGCACGAAGCCGTAGAGGTTGCCGTCGCGTGTCTGTACCACCAGCGACGGGCCCGCCATCACCGGCGCAGCGGTAATCTCGCTGCCATCGGTCTTCAGGCGTGCCACGAACTGGCCGTCCTCGCGCGACAAGAAGTGTACATAGCCTTCGTAATCGCCCGCCACCACCGAACGTCCCACCGCCAGCGGCGTGCCGAGACGGCGATACAGCAGTTGATCGTTCTTCCAACGTTCAGTGCCGTTCTGGCGGTCAAATGCATGGACCACGGAGCGCTCGTCCCCGGCGTACAGCGAAGTGTCATCCTGCGCGGGGCCGGTCGGCGAAGAGAAATCCTTGCCCCACTGCGGCTGGCCATTGGTCAGCTCAAGGCAGGCGATCCGGCCCTGGAAGGTAGTCGCGCAGACCTGGCGGCCATTGACCATGGGCTGGCCCGTCACGTCGTTAAGCCGCTCGATCTCGGACACGCCCTTCGGATAGGAAACCGTGCTCTCCCAGCGCAGCACGCCGTTGCCCGGAGCCAGCACACCCAGCTTGCCGCCGGGGAAGCCCATCACGATGCCGTCGCCGGCAAACACCATGCCCATCGAGGCGCGCAGGTTGAGCGCGGTCTGCGAGCGCTGGTAGATCCAGCGGCGCTCGCCGGTCTGCGCATCCAGGCCAAGCACCCGGGTATCGGTCGTGCGCACGACCACCAGGCCGTTGCCGACCAGCGGCGCCGAGAGAACCTCCCCGTTGACCTGCTTCTTCCAGATCTGCTTGCCGCTGGCGTCAAAGGCAAAGACCGCGCCCTTCTCGCCCGCCACCGCCGTGACGGTGCCGTCGCTGCCGGGACCGGAAGTCAGGTCGATGTCGGTCTTGGCCTCCCACAGGGTGCGTCCCGTGACGCCATCGAGCGCCAGCACCTTGCCGCCGTTGGCAGATGCATAGACGGTGCCGCCGGAGACGGCGGGTTGCAGCGAGTACGGGCCGCTCTTGCCAACGCTGGCCTTCCAGGCCTGGCGCACCGACAGCGTCTGGGTGATCGGCTTGAGTTCGACCGGCGTGCGCTTGTCAGCCTTGCTGAACAGCGAGCAGCCGCCCAGGCTGGCGACGCTGGCCGCACAAGCGGCGGCCACCACCAGGCCGCGGACAGATTTGCCGTGTTGCTGGTTCTGGGCCGTGCCGGAAAACAATGACTTCATGAGGTTCCGATCCTGATTTAAGTTGAGGCGCAAGGGTGCGGGCAAGCGGGGCATGCATGGCATGCGAATCCCGCGGGCCTGTCGGCGAGCCGGGCCAACCGCCGTCAGGCGGTGCCCAGCGCGTCAAGCTTGAACTGAATGATCTGGCGCATGGCTGCATCATTGGCGCTCAGCTTGTCGAGCGCCTTCTGGTAGGCCGAGCGGGCTTCCGGGCGCTTGTCCTGGGCAGCCAGCAGATCGCCCCGGCGGTCCGCATACAGCGCCACGAACGGTGCCGGCGGCTCGTCCTTGAGCAGTGCCAGGCCCTGGTCGTAGGCCTTCTCGTCAAGCAGCACGCCAGCCAGGCGCACGCGCGCGAGGTGAGCATACTCGCCATCGCCGTGGTCGATCGCCCATTGCAACTGGGCCTTCGTACCAGCCAGGTCGCCTGCATCGTACAGCACCTTGGCCGATACCAGCGCGGTCATGGGGCCGTAGGCGGTCTTGCCGAACTTTTCCTCAAGGTCGCCGGCGGCGCGCTTGATCCGCTCGACATCGCGGCTCTCGGCCGCCTTGACCACCTGCTCGTACAGCAGCGCCGCTTCCCCAGCCTGCTTGCGCTGCCAGTAGTTCCAGCCGCTCCAGGCAGCGAAGGCCAGCAAGCCGGCGATCAAGGCCCAGGTCACGGTGTTGCCGTACTGGCGCCACCAGGCCTTGAGGCTCTCAAGCTGTTCCTGTTCTTCTAGATCGTAAGCCATGTCGAGGGATCCACCCGCGTTTGTTTGTATGAAGGACCGCGCTCTTGCGGTCCCTGGTTCCGATGCCGCCGCTGACCTGCAGGCTTACTCGCTGGCGCCAACCATGGCGTCGATGATGTGGTCGACCAGCTTTTCAGCCTCCACCGTCACCTGCGCGCCGCCGCCTTCGGCCTGGGCGCCCTGGCGCAGGCCCTTGACCTGTGCCGTGCCCGCCACCACCTCATCCTCGCCAATGATAACGGCATAGGCCGCACCGCTACCGTCGGCGCGCTTCATCTGCGACTTGAAGCTGCCGCTCTTGCCGTCGGGCGTGGCATGCAGCAGCACGTCGAGGCCGGCATCGCGCAGGCGCTCGGCGATGATCATGGCCTGCTGGCCAGCCGCTTCGCCCTGGTGGACGAGGTACACATCGGCGCCTTCCGCCTGCGGCACGAGCTTTTCCTCGCGCAGCAGTTCAATGATGCGCTCGATGCCCATCGCCCAGCCACAAGCCGGTGCCGCCTTGCCGCCCATCTGCGCGATCAGCGGATCGTAGCGGCCGCCGCCGGCGATGGTGCCCTGCGCACCGAGCTTGTCGGTGATCCACTCGAACACCGTCAGGTTGTAGTAGTCCAGCCCGCGCACCAGGCGCGGATTGATCTTGAACGGGATGTTGTTGGCCTTGAGCAGGCGCTGCACGCCGTCGAAGTGGGCAAGCGACTCCTCGCCCAGGAAATCGATCAGCTTGGGCGCGTTGCTTGCCATTTCCTGCAGCGCGGGATTCTTGGTATCCAGCACCCGCAGCGGGTTGGTGTACAGGCGGCGCTTGCTATCTTCGTCAAGAATGCCCTGGAAGCCTTCCAGGTATTTGATCAGTTCTTCGCGGTGCGCGGCGCGCTCTTCGGCCTGGCCCAGCGAATTGAGTTCGAGGCGCACGCCGACCAGGCCCAGGTCATCCCACAGGCGCTGGCACATCATGATGATCTCGGCATCCACGTCCGGGCCGGCAAAGCCGAGGGCCTCGGCGCCGAGCTGGTGGAACTGGCGATAGCGCCCGCGCTGGGGACGCTCGTGGCGGAACATCGGACCGGTGTACCACAGGCGCTTGGGGCCGTCGTACAGCAGGTTGTGCTCGATGGTGGCCCGCACCGCGGCCGCCGTGCCCTCGGGGCGCAGCGTCAGCTGCTCGCCGTTGAGCGCATCGGTGAAGGAATACATTTCCTTCTCGACGATGTCGGTGACTTCGCCGATGCCGCGCACGAACAGCTGCGTGTGCTCAACGATGGGTGTGCGGACCTGCTGGTAGCCGTAGGCACGCAGCATCGCGCGCGAGGCGTTCTCGAAATGCTCCCACAGCGGTGCGTCGGCGGGCAGCATGTCGTTCATGCCCTTGACGCCCTGCAGTGCTTTCACCGCCTTGCTCTTGCTCTCTGCCTTTCTGTCGGCAGCCTTGGCGCCATCGCTGGCGGCCGCCGGATTCACGGGTTGGTTCATTGTGTCTTGTCTTTCCCTGTAGCGCCTGGCCGCAACGGCTCAGGCTGCCACCTCATTGCCGGCGCTCCCGGCCTTGTTGCCGTAGTGGGTGCGCACATAATCGTCCACGATCGCCTGGAATTCCTCGGCGATGCGATCGCCGCGCAGCGTCTTGACCTTCACGCCGTCGACAAACACCGGCGCCGCCGGCGATTCGCCCGAGCCCGGCAGCGAGATGCCGATATTGGCATGCTTGCTTTCGCCCGGCCCGTTCACGATGCAGCCCATCACCGCCACATCCATTTCTTCCACGCCGGGGTAGGCGGTCTTCCAGGTCGGCATCTGCTCGCGCAGATAGCTCTGGATGCTGGATGCCAGTTCCTGGAAGGTGGTGCTGGTGGTACGGCCACAGCCCGGGCAGGCAATCACCATCGGGGTGAAGTTGCGCAGGCCCATGGTCTGCAGGATCTCCTGCCCCACGTAGACTTCCTTCTCGCGCGCAGCGCCGGGTTCCGGCGTCAGCGAAATGCGGATGGTGTCGCCAATGCCTTCCTGCAGCAGCACCGACAGCGCGGCGGTGGAGGCCACGATCCCTTTGCTGCCCATGCCCGCCTCGGTCAGCCCGAGGTGCAATGCGTAGTCGCAGCGCTTGGTCAGCTCGCGATACACAGCGATCAGTTCCTGCACCTGCGAGACCTTGCACGACAGGATGATCTGATCGCCCGAAAGCCCGATTTCCTCGGCCTTCTTCGCCGACTCGATCGCGGAGGTGATCAACGCCTCGACCATCACGTTCTGCGCCGGCCACGGCTCGGCACGCTGGGCGTTCTCGTCCATGATGCGCGCCAGCAGCGACTGGTCCAGGCTGCCCCAGTTCACGCCGATGCGCACCGGCTTGTCGTAGCGGCAGGCCATCTCGATCATCTGCGCGAATTGCGTATCGCGCTTGGCGCCCTGCCCCACGTTGCCGGGGTTGATGCGGTACTTCGACAACGCCTGGGCGCAGTCGGGGTAATCGCGCAGCAGCGTGTGGCCGTTGTAGTGGAAGTCGCCCACCAGCGGTACGTTCACGCCCATGCGGTCCAGCTGCTCGCGCAGGGCGGGCACCGCAGCCGCGGCTTCCGGCGTGTTCACCGTGATGCGCACGATTTCGGAACCGGCACGCGCCAGCTCCTTGACCTGGATCGCGGTGCCGATGGCGTCCACCGTGTCGGTGTTCGTCATCGACTGCACGCGCACGGGAGCGTCGCCACCGATCGTGACCACGTTGTCGCCCCACACCACGCGCGCCTGGCGCGTTTTGCGGCGGGGCAGCGGGCCGGGCAGCACCGGCATACAAGCCTTTTGGTTCATAGCATTACCACCTTGCAATGCGGCGTTGCGCATGGCTGGAGAAACGATGTTCAGGGCAGCGTCAGGCGCGCCACGTTATTGCGGTTGGCCGCTTTCAGGTCGACCGGCGCGCCGTTGCGCGTCAGCGACTCGACGCCCTTGACGTTGCCGATCACGATTTTGTACGGTGGCGTACCGCCGCCGCTGAGATCCTGGCCCGCGCGCGCAGTCCCGCCGAGCACAACCTTGCCGCTACGGTCGCGGATCTCGTACCAGGTGTCCGATGCGAAACGGATGCGCAGCTCGGCGGCCCCGTCTGCCGCTGCGGGGGCCGGCACTGCCGCTGAAGCAGCGACCGCGGAGACGGCGGCCACGGCGGCCGGAGCTGGTGCTGCCGAAGGTGCGGGTGCCGCCGAAAGCGCTGGCGCCACCGCCGCCGGACCGCTGGCGGGCAGCGACTCGGACGGCGCCGGGGCATCGGACGCGGCCATCACCGGCGGCAGTGCGGCCGTGACGGTACCGGGCTCGCTGCCTTGCACCGTGGCTTCGGCCGCCGAGGGTGCCGTAAGCGTTTCCTTGCGCGCCTCGATCCATTGCTTGAAGTGGTCCAGCCCGAACAGCACCCCGCCACCGATCACGGCGACCACCAGGGCCAGCCAGATCCACCGGCCGCCGGAGCCACCGGAGCCAAAGCGGTTACGGTCGTCGAAGCTTTCGTTCAGGCCACCTTCTCGGCGCATGCCGATTTCCACTACCGGCACAGCCTGCGCGTGGAAACGCGCCAGCAAGGCGTCGATGTCGATCTGGAGCATGCGTGCGTAGGCGCGCATCACACCCTTGGCAAAGGTCACGTCGGGCAGTGCCGCGACGTCGCCCTGCTCGATGGCGGCCAGCTTGTGCGAGGCGACCTTCAGCCGCGCACTGACATCTTCCAGCGAGAAACGCTGAGCCTTGCGCGCTTGCGCCAGGCGTTCGCCGATCTCGCGCGCCACCGCCTCGCGCCCGGCATCCGCAGGGGTACCCCCCGCATGACCCGTCGCTGCAGTCTGGCCTTCGGCGCGCTCGTGCTCACTCATCCCATGCTCCTTGTTCGTATGCGGTCAACTCACGCGAATCGGGGAAACGGCTGCGCAGCTGTGCCACCAGGGCATTCTGCGCCGCTACATCACCCTGACGGCGGGCAATGCGCGCACCCAGCCAGAGGGATTGCGCGCTGACGAAATTGCTGCTGTTGATGCGGCCGATATACTGCTGGGCACGCTGGTAGTCCCCGCGCTGGTAATACAGCAGCGCCAGGTTGTTGTTGGCTACCGGATTGTTGCGATCGTAGCGCAAGGCGCCGAACAAGCTCTTCTCGGCTGCCTCGCTGTTGCCATTGCGCAGCTGGCAGGCGCCAAGGCTTGTCAGTGCCTTGCCAGGCCCGCTTGCCGAAGGCGCGTTGACCGCGCGCTCCAGGTAAGGCACGGCCTCGGCATAGCGCCCGTTCACGCACAGGAACCAGCCGTAGTTGTTCAGCACGTCGCCGTCATCGGCGCGCATGGCCAGCGCGCTACGGAAGCTCTCTTCCGCCAGCACGCGCTCGTTCATGTTCATGTAGACCAACGCGCGGATATGGTACGCGTCGACCAGCGTCGGGTCGATGGCAATGGCCTGCTTGGCCTCGTCCAGCGCGACGGTGTACTGTCCGGCTTCAAGGTAGCTGGTAGCCAACTGGAGACGGATAGTAGCCCGCCGGCTCAGCTCGGTCTGGTCGGATGCGGTCTGCAACTCGGGCTTGGCCGGCGGCGGCAACTGGCACGCGGACAGCAGCACCAGCCCCATCAGGACCGCAACTATCAGACGGGTCATGCAGGCCGGGCCTCTTGCGGCTGGCCGGCCGCGGGCGCCGCCACAATCGGCGTGATCTTGCCGAACTTGCCGCGCTGGGCCAGGCGGGTACGGTCCTTGACCTCGCCCGCGAGCTGGCCGCAAGCGGCATCGATATCGTCGCCGCGCGTCTTGCGGATGGTGGTGACGATGCCGGCGTCCATCAGGACCTGGGCGAAGCGGCGGATCTGCTCGTTGTTTGAGCGCTTGAGGCCCGACTCCGGGAAGGGGTTGAACGGAATCAGGTTGAACTTGCAGGGCACATCGGCCACAAGCTTCAGCAGTTCCCGGGCATGCTCGACGCCGTCATTGACGCCATCCAGCATGCAGTATTCGAAAGTGATGAAATCGCGCGGGGCGAATTCCAGGTAACGGCGGCAAGCCGCCATCAGCTCGGCGAGCGGGTACTTCTTGTTGAGCGGCACCAGCATGTCGCGCAACGGATCGTTGGACGCGTGCAGCGATACCGCCAGCGCCACGGGCAAATCCTTGGCCAGCCGGTCCATCATCGGCACCACGCCGGAGGTGGACAGCGTCACGCGCCGGCGCGACAGCCCGTAGGCATGGTCGTCCAGCATCAGGCGCATGGCCGGCACAACCTGGTCATAGTTGAGCAGCGGCTCGCCCATGCCCATCATCACCACGTTGGAGATGACGCGGTCGTCCTTGGCGCCACGGCCCAGTTGGGCACGCATGGCAAACTCGGCCATCCACAACTGGCCGATGATCTCGCCAGTGGACAGGTTGCGCGAGAAGCCTTGCTTGCCGGTCGAGCAGAACCGGCAATTGACGGCGCACCCCGCCTGCGAAGACACGCACAGCGTGCCGCGCGTCTCCTCAGGGATGTACACCGTCTCCACCGCATCGCCGGCGCCAACGTCCAGCAGCCACTTGCGCGTGCCGTCGGCCGACAGGTTGTCGGTGATGACGGCAGGCGAGCGGATCTCGGCGCGCGTGGCGAGCTTTTCGCGCAGCGACTTGGCGAGATCCGACATGGCATCGAAACGGCTGGCGCCGAACTGGTGAATCCAGCGCTGCAACTGCCGCGCACGAAACGGCTTCTCGCCGAGCTCTCCGCAATAGGCGGTAAGCGCGTCCGCATCCAGATCGAGCAGGTTGACGAGAGTGTTCATGACGGCAGTATCAACTTCTATGGCAGTCTAGTCTTGTGGAATAGACCAGACAATCAGCGGCTGTAAACGTTCATGCCGGGGAAGAAGAAAGCGATTTCGACGGCAGCGGTTTCTGCTGCGTCCGAGCCGTGAACGGCATTGGCGTCGATGCTGTCAGCGAAATCGGCGCGAATCGTGCCGGCTTCTGCCTTTTTCGGGTCGGTTGCGCCCATCAGGTCGCGATGCTTGGCGATGGCGTTCTCGCCTTCCAGGGCCTGGATGATGACCGGGCCGGAAACCATGAAGTCCACCAGGTCCTTGAAGAACGGGCGGGCAGCGTGCACTGCGTAGAATTGCTCGGCTTCACCGCGCGACAGGTGAACCATCTTGGCAGCCACGATCTTCAGGCCTGCGGCCTCGAAACGAGCGTAAATCTGGCCGATGACATTCTTTGCCACGGCATCCGGCTTGATAATCGACAGGGTGCGTTCGATCGCCATAAAAACTCCAAAAAATGAAGGGGTTACAAGTCAAGTAAACGTGCAATTCTAGCACGAGACGGTTATGGTTTCGAGATGCCCCATGGCCGCAGGTTCCCGGGAGCCAACCAAGGCACGGCACACACCATAAAGTCACTTAAAAATCACTTTAAATGACGTGCCACGCGCAGGGAACGCGGGAGGCCGGTTGCGATCAAATCACCACTGGCAGCGCGGATTTTGCGAAAATGTGGCTGATACGTTCCCTCAACCCTTGCAATTCCGTTACTGCGATGCCACATTGGCGTTGTGCCCGCCTGGGTTACCCCGGCGCCTCACCGTTTCGAGACAGGAGTCACCATGGATAACAAGCTGAACACATACAGTTTCGGCAGCGGCACCGCGACGAGCGACGTCGTGGTGCGCAATCGGGTCATGCGCAACACCTACTGGTTGCTTGCCATTTCGATGATTCCCACCGTCATCGGTGCGTGGATCGGCGTCACCACGGGCTTCAGCCTGATGAAAGGCAGCCCCGGCCTGTCGATGATCCTGTTCCTGGGCATCGCGTTCGGCTTCTTCTATGCCATCGAGAAGACCAAGAACAGCAGCATGGGCGTGGTCCTGCTGCTGGCCTTCACCTTCTTCATGGGGCTGATGCTGTCGCGCCTGATCGGGTCGGTGCTGCAGTTCTCCAATGGCCCTGCACTGATCATGTATGCCTTTGGCGGCACAGCGGCGGTGTTTGGCGCCATGGCTACCATCGCTACCGTCAGCAAGCGCGATTTCTCCGGGCTGAGCAAATTCCTGTTCGTCGGCGTGATCCTGCTGATCCTGGCCAGCGTCGCCAACATCTGGCTGCAACTGCCGTCGCTGATGATCACGGTTTCGGTGATCGCCATCGGCATCTTCTCCGCCTACATCCTCTTTGACGTGCAGCGCGTGCTGAACGGTGGCGAGACCAACTACATCACGGCAACGCTGGCGATCTACCTGGACGTGTACAACGTCTTCGCCAACCTGCTGGCGCTGCTGGGCATTTTCGGCGGCAACCGCGACTAAGGCGGGCGCCGCCGCCGCCCTGCCCCAGACCAAAAGGCCAGCGCACCCGCGCTGGCCTTTTTTCTTAGCCGCGGCCGCAAGGCCGCGCCCGCCTTCCTCAGTCGCTCAGCCGCGGTCGAACACCGCAATCGATTCCACATGCGAGGTGTGCGGGAACATGTTGACCACGCCAGCACCGGAAAGCCGGTAGCCGGCCTCGTGCACCAGCAAGCCGGCATCGCGCGCCAGCGTGGCCGGGTTGCACGAGACGTAGACGATGCGCTTGGGCAGCACGTCGCTGCCAGCCTGAGCCAGTTCACCCAGCGCCTTGCTGACCGCCAGCGCACCTTCGCGCGGCGGGTCGATCAGCCAGCGGTCGAAACGGCCCAGCGCGGCGATGTCTTCCGCACCCACCTCGAAGAGGTTCCTGCAGGCGAATTCGGTTTTGTGGTCCAACCCGTTGATGACCGCATTGGCCAGTGCCCGGGTGGTCAGGACCTCGCTGCCTTCGATGCCCATCACCGAGCGGCCGCGCGTGGCCAGCGGCAGCGTGAAATTGCCAATGCCGCAGAACAGGTCGAGCAGCCGGTCATCCGGTTGGGCGTCCAGCAAGCGCAGCGCCCGGCCGATCAGCGCGCGGTTGATCTGGTGGTTGACCTGGGTAAAGTCGGTCGGCTTGAACGGCATGCGGATATTGAATTCCGGCAGCGTGTAGGCCAGTTCGCGGTCCAGCGGGTAGAACGGCACCACCGTGTCCGGGCCCTTGGGCTGAAGCCAGAACTGCACGCCATGCTGGTCGGCGAAGGCGCGCAGCAACGCCTCGTCGGCCTCGGTCAGCGGCATCAGGATGCGCAGCACCAGCACTGTCACGTCCTGCCCCACCGCCAGTTCCACCTGTGGCAGGCGGTCGCGGATCGACAAACCCGTGATCAGCTCCCGCAGCGGCACCAGCAGGGCCGATACGTGCGGCGGCAGAACCTTGCAGCTCGCCATATCAGCCACATAGCTGCTCTTGCGCTCATGGAAGCCGACCAGCGCGACGCCTTTCTTTGCCACGTAGCGCACTGTCAGGCGCGCCCGGTAGCGGTAGCCCCAGTCCGGGCCAGCGATCGGGCGGAACACCACGTCCGGGCGCAGCTTCGACAAGTGCCAGAGATCGTCTTCCAGCACGCGTTGCTTGATGGCCACCTGCGCGCGTGCGTCCAGGTGCTGCATCGAACAACCGCCGCAAACGCCAAAATACTCGCAGCCCGGCTTCACGCGCATCGATGAGGCCTTCTTGATCATGCCCAGGTTGGCCTGCTCGAAGCTGGCCTTGCGCTTGAAGCTGCTGTAGCTGACGGTCTCGCCCGGCAGCGCGCCCTCGACAAAAATCACCTTGCCCGGGCTGCCATCCTCATTGACCAGCCGGCCAACGCCGCGCGCCTCCATGTCGAGGCTGTGGATCTGCACGACGGGCAGCTGCACGGGCACAGGCTTGACCGGTGCGGGCACGGCCGGGGAGGCGAAAGCGCCACCTTCTGGCGCAGAATGGGCTTGCGTAAGAGTCACGGCTTGAGACACCTGGGGAACCTGACGTATTGTTTTGTGAAAGCGCGATTGTAGTCCAGACGCACAGCCGGGCGGCCCTGCGGCAAGCCCGGTGGCATGAAGACCGGGACAAGCGCGCGAGATAGGCGCAACATGGGTGCAGCACGCGCGAGGCACTCCCGGCACAGAACACCGGCACCGCGCGCCGCGGCAACCGAGCAGGGGGCGACATGGAACTGATTTCCTGGAATATCCAGTGGGGTCGTGGCGCCGACGGGCGCGTCGACCTGGCCCGCACCGTCAGGACGCTGCACGCGATCGCCGACGCCGATGTACTCTGCCTGCAGGAGGTGACGCGCGGCTATTCCGACCTCGCAGGCGCGCCTGGGCCCGACCAGGTAGCCGAACTGGCGGCGCTGCTGCCCGGCTACCGGATCCTCTACGCGCCTGCGGTGGACCGTTTCACAGTGGACGGCGCGCCACGCCAGTTCGGCAACCTCATCGCCACCCGCCTGCCCTTGCTCGAAGTGTTTCGCCATGCCCTGCCCTGGCCCACCGATCCAACCGTCCCGTCGATGCCGCGTGTGGCGCTGGAAGCAACGGTAATGACGGGAGAACGTCGCCTGCGTGTGATCTGCACCCACCTGGAGTATTACTCGACACATCAGCGCGCGGCCCAGACCGACGCGCTGCGCGCCTGGCACCGCGAGGCCTGCGAGCACGCCAGCCAACCCGGCCTGCGCGAGACGGGCTCCGGCCCGTTCACACCCGAAGCACGGCCCGCTTCCGCCGTGCTGTGCGGCGATTTCAACGGCGCGCCGGACGATATCGCTTACCTGCGCATGTTGGCGCCATACGACGGTTGCCACGAAACCGGCATCATCGGCTGGCACGACGCCTGGACGCATACCCACCCCGGCAAGCCCCATGCGCCAACTTGCGCCTTGTATGACAGGGAGCAATGGCCGCAGGCGCCGTTTGCCTGTGACTTCGCATTCCTGACAGAGGACCTGCTGTCGCGCGTGCTGTGCTGCGAGGTGGATGGCGAAACGCGGGCATCCGACCACCAGCCGATCTACTTGTCGCTGGCGGACGAATAAGGGTCTGTCACGGAGGGGCGCTTAGATTTCCAGTTCTTCGTCGTCATCGCCGCCGGCATACACCGGCTTGATGCGGAAAGACTGGAGGTACTGGATCCACTGCGAACCCGGCAACTCGGCGAGCGACTCCTGCACGAATTCGATTTCGGTATCGAACTGCTTCGGCGTCAGGCCGCCGCGCATCAACTGGAAGCGGCAGTACACCAGGTAGGTATTGACGACATCGGTTTCGCAGTAATCGCGGATCGCGGGCAACTGGCCGTCCTGGTAGGCCTGCCAGACCTTGCTGCCGTCCATGCCCATCTTGCCGGGAAAGCCGCACAGCTTGGCGAGATCGTCCAGCGGTGCGCTGGCTCGCGGCTGGTACATCGCCAGCAGGTCCATCAGGTCCAGGTGCCGCATGTGGTAACGACTGATGTAGTTGTTCCACTTGAATTCGCGGCTGTCGGACTCGCTGCCTTCGCCCATTTCCCAGTAGCGCGGCGCCACGATGCCATGCACCAGCCCGCGGTAATGCAGCACGGGCAGGTCGAAGCCGCCACCGTTCCACGACACCATCTGGGGCGAGTAGCGCGCCACAAGGTCATAGAACTTCTGGATCAGCACCGCCTCGCCGTCTTCCAGCGTGCCAAGCGAGCCCACGTGGAAAACCGGTGTGCCATCGCGCTGGTTACGGCGCAGCACGCAGGAAATGGCCGCGATGCGCTGCAGGTAGTGTGGCAGGAAATCGGTGCCGTTTTTCTCGCGGCGGGCCGCGAAAGCATGTTCGGCGACCTCGGCATCGGTCATGGAGTCGGGATGGTCGTGCAGACGACGCAAACCATCGACATCGGGAATCGTCTCGATGTCGAATACCAGCACAGGTGTCATAGAACAGCGTCCTTGCGCACGCCTTGCGAAGCAAAATGGCGTTTGAGCTTGACCAGCGCCTCTTGCTGGATCTGGCGCACACGCTCGCGCGTCAGCCCCATTTCCTCGGCAAGTTCTTCCAGCGTGGCCGGCTCGATGTGATTAAGCCCGAAGCGGCGCTCGACAACATAGCGGTGCTTTTCGGACAAACGCGCCAACCATTGTTTCATCAGGTTTTCCAGCTCGCGGTGGGCGACTTCCTGGTCGGGCGCGGCATTGTGCTCGTCCGAGAGGAAATCAAGCAGGCTGGATCCGGGATCGAGATCGAATGGCGTGTCGAGCGAGGTGGTGTGCTCGTTGAGCGCGAGCACGTCTTGTATTTCGTCAGGGGTCTTGCCCAGCAGGTGGGCAATGTCTTCCAGGCTGGCATCGCGGCCGTCGGTGCCACCCTTCTCCAGATGGCGCTTGGCGCGCAGCACCTGGTTGAGCTCGCGGATGACGTGGACCGGCAGGCGTACGGTGCGCGCCTGGTTCATGATGGCGCGCTCGATGCTCTGGCGGATCCACCATGTGGCGTAGGTCGAGAAACGGAATCCGCGGGAGGGATCGAATTTCTCGATGGCGTGCATCAGACCGAGATTGCCTTCCTCGATCAGGTCCAGCAGCGGCACGCCGCGATTGAGGTAGCCCTTGGCGATGCTGACCACCAGCCGCAGGTTGCGCTCGATCATGACCTGCCGCGCCGAGAAATCCCCGCCCTTGGCCAGGGTGGAAAAATGCAGTTCCTCCGGCGCGGACAAGAGCGGCTTGATGCTGATGCGATTCAGGTAATGCTGGACGGTGTCGGCTGCCAGTTCGGTGTGCAGCACGGTGCGGAAGTCGTCATGATCGGGCGCGGCCGGCTCGGCGGCGGCCTCGCCCTCTTCTTCGTCCTCGGACTCTTCTTCGTCCTCGTCGCGGGCCTGGCGCTCGACTTCCTCGACCATCAGGTCGGCCTCGCGCAGGCCTACCGCCGTGCCCGTGGTGATGGGCTCATCGGTAAGCGGCACCAGGTCGGCGGCCGGGTCCTGGCCGTAGGCCTCGGAATCTGCATCGGCATCGGCTTGCGCCACGCCAGTGGACTGCTGCAACTCCGGCTGCTTGGGACGCCGAGCGCGGCTGGTGCTTCCGGTGGAGACAGTTTTCTGGCGTGGCATGAACCCTCACTGTGGCGGCAGATACCGCATCGGATCGACTGGTTTCCCGTTCTTGCGTACCTCGAAATGCAGCTTCACACGATCGGTGTCACTGTTGCCCATCTCTGCAATCTTTTGTCCCTTGCGGACCGTTGCCTGCTCCGTCACCAGCACCTTGTCGTTGTGGCCGTACGCAGTGAGATATGTATCGTTGTGTTTGATGATGACAAGATTCCCGTAGCCGCGCAAGGGGCCAACGTGAATCACGCGGCCATCGTCGGCTGCTTGCACCGGATCGCCCTTTTTGCCGGCAATATCAATGCCCTTGTTGCCTTTTTCGTCGAAACGCCCGATCAGCTGGCCGGTGACCGGCCATGCCAGCTTGACCGAGCCATCGGCGGCTGGCGCGGAGGCCGCCGCCACGGGCGCGGAAGCCCCGCCGGCAGTGGCTGTCGACGGAACCGGCGTGGGCACAGGACGCGCCTGGTCGATCGGCTGGCCCTGCACGCCACCCGGCGCCACCGGCATGGTGGCTACGCCGGTGCCCGCGTTGACGTCGGCGCCAGGAGGCGCCACGCGCAACAATTGACCCACTTCGATCTGGTTGGCATTGGCCAGAGAATTCCAGGCCGCGACATCGCGATAGGACTGGCCGTTCTCGAGCGCGATTCGATAAAGCGTATCGCCTCGCTTGACGCGATAGTACCCAGGCGGCGCGGGTTCCAGCGGGACGACACCGGCGACGCCGGCTCCCGAGGTGCGGTCCACCACGGGCGCCGGCATGGGCGAGGAGGCGCAGGCGGCCAGCAAGGCCAGCAGCAGGGAGGCGGTAGCGAGCTGCCCGGCGCGGGCGAAACGTTCCGTGTTCACGATATTGTGCATAGTTCGACTCAGATAGTGCCCGATTTTAATGGCACAAAGAAAACGGCTTCAAGCGCGGTCCGGTGAAAGCGATGCCGGTTACGCCGCTCGATCAACAATAATTGCTGTGTGACGGTCTGCCCGGCCCCGCCGGCGGAGGGAGGCACCGCCACGGGCGCGATCAGCCGCCCGCCAATGGCAAGCTGCTCCAGCAACGCCTGAGGCACCTCCATGCCGGCCGCCGCCAGGATAATCGACGAAAACGGCGCCGCCTGGGGTAAACCCAACATGCCATCACCATAATGCAGGCGCAGGTTTGGCACCCGCAGCGGCCGCAAGTTCGCCTTGGCTTGTTCGTGCAGCGGACGAATCCGTTCGATGGAGAACACTTCGCGCGCCACCAGGCTCAGCACGGCCGCCTGATAACCGCAGCCGGTACCGATTTCCAGCACACGCTCCAGCGGCTCATCCGCGCCGAGGCCATCGCGCAACAGCTCGATCATGCGAGCCACCACCGACGGCTTGGAGATGGTCTGCTGGTGGCCGATCGGCAACGCCGCATCTTCATACGCCTGCGACGACAGGCCGGGCTCGACAAACAGGTGGCGCGGGATGGTGGCAATCGCGTCGAGTACGCGGTCGTCGCGGATGCCGGCCGCGCGCAGCCGCGCCGCCAGCGCGCCACGCGCGCGCTCCGAGGCCATGCCACCGCCGCCCGCCGTAGCGGCACTGGCACGCGCCTGCACGGCGCTCGCTGCCGGGGTGGGCGCAGCAGGCGCCTTGGCCGCGCGCGATTTGGCGGCCATCGCCGCGCCGCGCGCGCCGCCCACGGCAGGCATGCCAGCGGTACGCGCCGGCGCGGGCTTGCGCTCGACCACCGCGTCCAGCGACAGGGGAAATTTTGGGCGACGCGGGACGGAACTCATGACGGCCGGCAACTGCGCTGGCGAGGGCTTATGCCAGCCACTGGTTGATCTGCTCGAGCTGCCCGCGGTGAGTCAGGTCCAGCTGCAAAGGAGTCAGCGACACAAAGCCTTCGCCCGTGGCATGGAAGTCCGTGCCCTCGCTCGCATCGCGCGCATCGCCGGCGGGGCCGATCCAATAGTTGGTATCGCCGCGCGGGTTGACCTGCGTGATGACCGGCTGGGACGGATGGCGCTTGCCGAGCCGGGTGGCACGGTAGCCCTTGATGTGTTCAAACGGCAGGCTGGGAATATTGACGTTGAGCAGGAACGGCTCGGCCGAGGGCCTGGCGATATAGCGCTCGACAATGTCGCGTGCCACGCGCGCGGCGGCGTCGAGATGGGTCCAGCCCTTGTCCACCTGCGAAAAAGCGATCGAGGGAATGCCAAGCAGGAAGCCCTCGATGGCGGCGGCGACGGTACCGGAATACAGTACGTCCTCGCCCATGTTCTGGCCCTGGTTGATGCCGGACACCACCAGGTCGGGTTTCTCGTCGAGCAGGCCGGTCAGCGCGATATGCACGCAATCGGTCGGCGTGCCGTTGACGAAGCGGAACCCCTTCTGCACGCCCTCCCGGGCTTCATAGATGGACAGTGGCCGCTGCAAGGTCAGCGAGTTGGAAGCACCGCTGTGGTTCTGCTCAGGCGCAATTACCGTGATGCGCGCCAGCGGCGCCAGCGCGGCATGTAGCGCGGCTAGCCCCGGCGCCAGGTAACCGTCATCGTTTGCGAGGAGGATATGCATGGCCGGGATTGTACCTGACAAGGCTGCCGCAAGCGGCCTGTCCGCAGCGCAAATCCTGCCGCAAAACCCGTGCCCGGCGGCGGCTCGCCAGCTTGTAACAGAACGACCGTGCTATTTTTGAGCTACACTTGCCCGGGCCTGCCTGGCGCAACTGGCATGGACCACGCGTGCATCGCGCATGCACCCTTTTGCGCCATCTTCTGCCGGGCATCGAACATATCACCGGAGACATGATGAAAGCCGTACTTTGCAAAGCCTGGGGCCCGCCTGATTCGCTGGTGCTCGAAACCCTGCCTGACCTCGTGCCCGGCGCGGGCGAAGTCGTCATCGACGTGAAGGCGGCTGGCGTGAATTTTCCCGACGTCCTCATCATCCAAAACAAATACCAGGCCAAGCCGCAGCTGCCCTTCTCGCCCGGCTCGGAACTGGCTGGCGTGGTCAACGCGGTGGGCGAAGGCGTGACGCACGTCAAACCCGGCGACAAGGTTATCGCCTACCTGGGCAACGGCGCCTTCGCCTCGCAGGCCAAGGCCCCCGCCGCCGCCGTGGTGCCGATGCCACCGGGCATCGACTTCGAGACCGCTGCGGCATTCACCCTCACCTACGGCACCTCGCACCATGCGGTGATCGACCGGGGTGAGCTGAAGGCGGGCCAGACCATGCTGGTGCTCGGCGCTGCCGGCGGCGTGGGCCTGGCCGCCATCGAAATCGGCAAGGCCATCGGCGCGCGCGTGATCGCGGCCGCCTCCACCGACGAAAAGCTCGCGGTCTGCAAGGACCATGGCGCCGATGCGCTGATCAACTACAGCACCGAAGACCTGCGCGAACGCGTGAAGGCGCTGACCGATGGCCGCGGCCCCGACGTCATCTATGACCCGGTGGGCGGCGTCTACGCCGAGCCGGCGTTCCGCTCGATCGGCTGGCGCGGCCGCTACCTGGTGGTTGGCTTCGCCAATGGCGAAATCCCCAAGCTCCCGCTGAACCTGGCGCTGCTCAAGGGCGCCTCGCTGGTGGGCGTGTTCTGGGGTGACTTTGCACGGCGCGAACCCAAGGCCAACCAGGCCAACATGGCACAGATGCTGGGCTGGATGAAGGAAGGCAAGATCCGCCCGCATATCTCCGCGCGCTATCCGCTGGAGCAGGCGCCGCAAGCCCTGAAAGACATGGAAGCCCGCAAGGTCACCGGCAAGATCGTCATCGTGCCCTGAGGTGGCGCGCCTCTGGCGCCGTGCAAGAGCAAAAAAAGCGCCTGGGGCCGTAGCACCAGGCGCTTTTTTCTTGCTCGGCGGCGTTTCACGCAGCCATCACTGCCCGCATCAGAAGCGATGCTGCAAGCCGGCGGTCACGCCCACCTGGTTGTTTGCATAGCCGATGAAGTCCCGGGACAAGCTCACGTTCTGCCCGTTGCGCGCCTTGGCATAGCCACCCGACAGGTAAGCCGTGGTGCGCTTTGACAGCGCATACTGGGCACGCATCGAGAACAGGATCGGATCGGCATCGCTGCCGCCCTTGATATTCTGCTTGTAGACCGCGCCATACAACGTGAACGCAGGCGTGAAGTCATACGACGCGCCGCCCCAGTACATATCGCTGCGGTGAGACGCGGCCGCCGTGGTGAAGGTCCGCTTGTAGTTGCGGTAGCCCGCGTAAAGCTTCAGGTCGCCGAAGTCATAGCTGGCGCCAGCGTGGATGCCCTGAATGTAATTCGTGACATCGGCGGGCGTGGTGCTGGTGCCCGCGCCGTTCTGGCGGTCCCAGGTAGCGGCCGCGGCAAAGCCGCCCGCGCTGTAGCCCACACCGAGATCGTACTTGGACGAGCTCTTGAAGCTGCCGGCCACTTCACCCAGCGCCACCGTGGCACCCAGCTTCACGCCGCCAAAGGTGCCGTCGTAGCGGATCGCGTTGGACGCGCGCGAGAACAGGCCATCCTTGCGGTCGCCGGTAGCGGTCGCCGAGGTCGCCCACGAATAATTCGGCGCGTAGCCCATCGGGTCGAACGGCAGCATGAAATCGTAGGTGGTGGTGAAGGTGCGGCCCAGCACCACTTGGCCATACTTGCTGGACAAGCCAACGATGGCGCGGCGATCGAACAGCGTGCCGTCGGAATCCAGCCGGCCTGTATCGATGGCGATGCCGCTCTCCAGCTGGAACAGTGCCTTGAGCCCACCGCCAAGGTCCTCGCTGCCGCGCATGCCCCAACGCGACGTGTTCTTGCCGCCCGAGGTCATCTTGAGCACCGAGCCGTTCGGGCCGGCATGGCTGGCATATTCGATGCCGGCATCCATGATGCCGTACAGGGTCACGCTGGATTGCGCCGCGGCGCCACCGGCCAGGCTCATGCCGACTGCTGCCAGCGCGATCGATTTCAGCTTCATGCTGTCTCCTCTTGTGATTTGTGATTTGTGATTCTTGTGGTGATATCCGGGCAGCCCCCCGGGATGGCACGCATGGTATGGCAGGTGCACTTTCAGTTCGCTTTCGAAATTCGACGGATTTCATTGCCGCGCGGCATTCGGAGTCGGGAGTTTCCCTAGCTTCAAAGTCGGGCCGGATACCTGTATTCCTCAGCGCAGCCCGCCGTTGCGGCGCTCCCCCGCTTTTACCGATTTCACCCGGGCGCCCCGCCCAGCCAAGAGAATGCGAATCCTGCTCGTTGAAGATAATGTGATGCTGGCGAATGCCCTGGTCGAGGCGCTAAGCCAGGCGGGCTTCACCGTGGACTGCATGCACGATGGCCGCGCGGCCGATCACCTGCTCTCGACCCAGGACTACGCGCTGGTCATCCTCGACCTGGGCCTGCCTAAGCTCGATGGCCTGGAGGTGCTGCGGCGCCTGCGGCAACGGCGCAATGCCATGCCCGTGCTGATCCTGACCGCGCACGGCTCGGTCGAGGATCGCGTGAAGGGGCTCAACCTGGGTGCGGACGACTACCTGTCCAAGCCGTTCGACCTGTCGGAACTAGAGGCCCGCGCACGCGCGCTGATACGCCGCAGCTTTGGTCACGAGAGCACGCAATTGCAATGCGGCCCGCTGTGCTATGACGGCATCAGCCGCGCCTTCGTGCTGGGCGGCGAGCCCCTCGCGCTGACCCGGCGGGAGCGCGCCGTGCTCGAGGTGCTGATGCTGCGCGACGGACGCGCCGTCAACAAGGAAGCCATGTCGGAGAAGATTTTCGGCATCGATGAATCGGTCAACCCGGACGCCATCGAAATCTACGTGCATCGCCTGCGCAAGAAGCTCGAAGGCAGCGGCGTGGCCATCGTGACCCTGCGCGGGCTGGGCTATCTGCTCGATGCCTCCCCGCAAGCAAGCGTGGCCACGCCCACCGCCCGATGAGAGTCCCGAGCCTGCGCCTGCAGCTGTCGCTCTGGCTGCTGCTGCCGTTGCTGGCGCTGCTGGCAATGGACGCTTGGATGACCTATCACCGCGCGATGGACGCGGCCCACGTGGCGTTCGACCGCACGTTGGAAGCCTCGCTCAAATCGATGCGCGAAGGCATCCGCCTGCATGAGGGCCGCTTCGCCATCGACGTGCCTTACCTGGCGCTGGAGATCTTCGAGTCCGAGGCCGGCAGCCGGATCTACTACGTGATTCGCGACGAGCACGGCGCCACGCTGACCGGCTACGACGACCTGCCGATGCCGGCCACGCCAAAGCAGCCGCTCTACAAGACCGTCTTCTACGACGCCGTTTTCCGCGGCGAGCCGGTGCGCATGGCAGCGCAGCCGCTGCCGGTGCGCGACATGCCGTCGGGGCAGGCGCGGCTGGTCTGGGTGCTGGTCGGCGAGACCATCGAGCCGCGCCAGTCGCTGGCGCACGAGATCCTGGCCGGCTCGCTGCAACAGGAAATGATACTGGTCACGCTGGCGCTGGGCATCGTGTGGTTCGGCGTGCGGCGCGGCCTGCGGCCGCTGCACCGGCTCAGCGCCACGGTGGCCGAACGTGGCGCCGACGACCTGGCGCCGCTGGAGCAAAAGGACCTGCCCGCCGAAATGAAGCCTCTGGTCGAGGCGATCAACCAATACGTTGCGCGCCTGCACCGCATGTTGCTGGCGCGCAAGCGCTTCTTTGCCGATGCCGCCCACCAGTTGAAGACGCCGCTGGCCATCATGCAGGCGCAGTCGGAACTGGCGCTGCGCGAGCGCGATGGCGACCGTATCCTTCGCCACCTGGGGCCGCTGCACGATACCGTGCGCCACGCCGCCAAGGGCGTGCAGCAATTGCTTTCGCTATCGCGCCTGGAACCGGACAGTGGCTACGCGCCGGCGTTGCTGCCCTTGCGCCTCGATACGCTGGCCAGGGACGTGGCGCTCGAATGGGCACCGGTGGCGCGGGCCGCCCAGGTCGACCTGGGCTTCGAAGCCGATGCGCCGGTACAAGTCCTGGGGCAAGCGGAACTGCTGCAGGAGTTGGCCGGCAACCTCGTGGATAACGCGATCCGCTACGGCGGCGCCGGAACGCAGGTGACCGTGCGCGTGGTGGGTCCGGAAAACCAGCCGTTGCTGCAAGTGGTGGATAGCGGCCCGGGCGTTGCTGACGACGAGCGCGACAAGGTATTCCAGCGCTTCTATCGCGGCGAATCCATCCCGGGGCAGGCTGGCAGCGGCCTGGGCCTGCCGATCGTGCGCCAGATCGCGCGCGCCCATGGCGCCACGGTGGCGCTTGAGGAAACCCCCGGCGGCGGCCTGACCGTCAGCGTGCGCTTCGCGGTGACCGCGGTGGCGGGCGCCGGGGCCGGGCTCGCATCGCACCAAAGTTGGCGGGACCACTAAGGCGGGCAATTGGCCGGCAGTGCCAGCTCCTGCCGAAACGGATCGACCTTCAGGCTTGGGTCCTTCATGCGCAAGCAGTAAGTCCCTGCGGCGCCGCGCACGCGCGCAGTGCGGTTCGTGCCCACCTGCGACTCGACAAGGGCCTCGCCTTGCGCGGCCGCGGCCATGCCCGCGGCAAGCCGCTGCGCAGGCGAGGCCACCGCGTCGGAGGCGGCGCGCTCGAAGACGGCCTCGCCCCGCTGACGACTACGGGCGATATTGTCCCGCGCATCACTGGTGGCAGATGCCGGATCTGCGGAGCGCATCGGTGCCAGCGGCAGCATGGGCACGCTGGCCGCGCTAGAACTGTTGAAAGGTACGCCCGCCCCGGGCGGCAAAGCCATCGCCGCGGCTGGCTCCCGGCCGGACTGCCTTGCGGACACGCGCTCAGGCCGAGACGCGGACAAGGCCTGCGGCTTGCGGGAGGATGCAGCGGGCTTGGCGGTGGCAGCGGGCGTGGGTAACCTGGTGGACGGCAACACTGCCACCCACTGCATGGCCCGCTGATCCCGCTCGCCAGGCCGTGGCAACGAGAGCGAGGCCTGCCGTGCCGGCCAGGGCACCGGGCCCAGCACGAGCCCATGCGCCACCAGCACCAGCGCCACCACGATCGGCCACTGGCGGCGGCGCATGGCGTGCGCGCCGCGGTCAGCATTGGGCATCACGCTGGCTTAGCGCCGGCCGATACGGACGATGCGTGAGAAAACAGGGGGATGCATGGCGACTCCGGAC
Organism: Cupriavidus sp. YAF13; assembly: GCF_052113425.1. Taxonomy (NCBI): domain Bacteria; kingdom Pseudomonadati; phylum Pseudomonadota; class Betaproteobacteria; order Burkholderiales; family Burkholderiaceae; genus Cupriavidus; species Cupriavidus sp. YAF13. The sequence goes on along the minus strand of NZ_JBFRDD010000056.1, from coordinate 9,936 downwards.
GGTGAGCAAGCCGTGATCTTATGTGAAAATGATTGTCTTACAAACAATTTTTATTGTAAAACAATAAATTTCAACCAACCTCCACCACGTTGCGGCTCACTCTCGCGATCGCCCGGGTGCCAGCCCGACGGCTGGCTTACAGCCGCTCGGTCTCTCCGCTCTTGGGCTGCCACTTCATCAGCCGCTTCTCCACGTTGCCGACCAGCGTATCCAGCATCAGCGCCGCCGCGGTCAGCACCACGATGCCCGCGAACACGGTGTTGATGTCGAAGGTGCCCTCGGCCTGCAGGATCAGGTAGCCAACGCCGCGCGCCGAGCCCAGGTACTCGCCCACCACCGCGCCCACGAAGGCCAGGCCGACTGACGTATGCAACGAGGAAAACACCCAGCTGGTCGCGCTCGGCAGGTAGACATGGCGCAGCAGCTGCTTGCGGTTCGCGCCCAGCATGCGCACGTTGGCCAGCACCACGGGGCTGACTTCCTTGACGCCCTGGTAGACGTTGAAGAACACGATGAAGAACACCAGCGTCACCGCCAGCGCTACCTTGGACCAGATGCCAAGGCCAAACCAGACGGCGAAGATCGGCGCCAGGATCACGCGTGGCATCGAGTTCATCGCCTTGATATAGGGATCGAGGATGGCCGAGGTGAGCGGGCTGAGCGCCAGCCACAGGCCAACGCCGAGGCCCGCGGCCGTGCCGATGCCAAAGGCCAGCAGCGTCTCGATCAAGGTCACGCCGAGGTGGACGTAGATGTCGCGCTCGATGACGAACCAGTTCCAGATGCGCTGGGCCACCATCAGTGGCTCACCGAAGAAGAAGGCAACCTGCTGCGAGCGCGTGGCGGCATGCCAGGCGCCGAGGATCACAACGAGGACGAGCAGCTGCCAGAATCGCAGCATGCCTTTGGAGTCGGGACGGAAAGCCATGGGAATCGAAACTCGAATTGAAATCAGACTGGATTGATCAGACCGGATTGAATGGGAACGAAGCGCGCCAGGCCATCTCAGGCCACCTTGCGCTGCTGCGCGTAGCCCTTGAGCACTTCCTCGCGCAGCACGTCCCAGATGGCCGCGTGCAGCTCGATGAAGCGAGGATGGTTGCGGATCTCGGCCACGTCGCGCGGACGCGGCAGGTCGATGGCGAACTCGCCGATCGGGTGCGTGCCGGGACCTGCCGACAGCACCACCACGCGGTCGCTCATGGCGATGGCCTCGTCAAGATCGTGGGTGATGAACAGCACTGCCTTGCGCTTGGCCGCCCACAGCTCCAGCACCTCGTTTTCCATCAGCTGGCGGGTCTGGATGTCGAGCGCGGAGAACGGCTCGTCCATCAGGATGATGTCCGGATCCAGTATCAGCGTCTGGGCCAGGCTCACGCGCTTGCGCATGCCGCCGGAGAGCTGGTGCGGGTAGCGGTCGCCAAACCCGCCCAGGCCGACGCGGCGCAGCCAGGCCTCGCCCTCCTGCTGCGCTTCGGCACGCGCCATGCCGCGGAATTCAAGCCCGGCAATGACGTTGTCGAGCGCGCTGCGCCACGGCATCAGCGCCTCGGCCTGGAACATGTAGCCGGCGCGGGCGTTGATGCCGCGCAGCGGCTCGCCGAACACCCGTACCTCGCCGATCGAAGGCTGCAGCAAGCCGGCCCCCACATTCAGCAAGGTGGACTTGCCGCAGCCGGTCGGCCCCACCACGGAGACGAACTCGCCGGGCTGGATGTCCAGGGTGGTCTCCTTGACGGCGGTATAGCGCTGGCTGCGATCGTCGCGGGAGACGAAGGTGCAGGTGACGTTGTCGAGGGAAAGTGCGGGAGTGCTCATGGCAGGCTCTTGGCGGATACGGTGCTGAATGACGCAACGGGTGCGATGGATGCAGGCACCGCGGCTCCGCGCGATAGTAATGACGTGGAAAGCAGGTTCAGGACGGCGCACCAGATGCCATGGATGGCATCGGTATGCGCCAATGCAAAGGCCCGCTGCACGCAGCGGGCCGCCGGCACCCTGGGCGCAGGCGATGCCTTACTTGTACTTGGCGTTCGCCTTCTGCACGAAGGTGTTGGTGAAGGTGTTCTCCAGCTTGATGGTCTTGCCCTTCAGGTCCGGGTCGAACTGTTGCAGCGTGTTGAGCGCGGTCTTGGGACCGTCGGCCGGCATGGTACCGTCCGGCGAGATGGCTTCCTTGACCTTTTCCCAGGCGGACAAATACAGCGCGCGGTCGCCCAGCAGATAGCTTTCCGGCACGGTCTTGACGATGTCCGACGGGCCGGCCTTCTGCAGCCACTTGAGCGCGCGCACCATGGCGTTGGTCATGGCCTGCGTGGTGTTCGGGTTCTGCTGGATAAAGGCGGTGGACGCGTACAGGCAACCCGACGGCATATTGCCGCCGAAGACAGCCTGGGTGTCCTTGAGCGTGCGGGTGTCAGAGGCGATGCGCACTTCGTTCTTCTGGGTCAGCATCGACACGACAGGATCGAGGTTGGCCATCGCGTCGATCTGGCCGGAGCGCATGGCCGCCACCGCGCCAGCGCTGGCGCCGACACCGATGAAGGAAACGTCCGATGCCTTCAGGCCGGCTTTTGCCAGCACGAAGTTGGCCATCATGTTGGTGGAGGATCCCGGCGCGGTCACGCCGATCTTCTTGCCCTTGAGGTCGGCCACCGACTTGAAGTTGGGCATGGTCTTGTTGGAGACCACCAGCACGATCTGCGGGGCGCGGCCCTGCAGCACGAATTCCTGGTACTGCTGGCCCTTGGCCTGCAGGTTGATGGTGTGCTCGTAGGCGCCGGAAACCACATCGGCGCTACCGCCCACCACGGCCTGCAGCGCCTTGGCGCCGCCGGCGAAGTCGACGATCTCGACGTCGAGCCCTTCATCCTTGAAGTAGCCGAGGCGCTCGGCAATGGTCAGCGGCAGGTAGTAGAACAGGTTCTTGCCGCCCACGGCGATGGTGACCTTGGTCTTCTCGGGCTTGCCCTGTGCCTGGGCGTAGCCGCCAAACGTGAACCAGCCCGCAAGGAACAGCGCCAGCGCGAGCAGCGCCTGCTTCCAGAATTTCTTGTTATACATTTCTCTCTCCTACCTGATTACCCGTCAACTGCGGCTCTCGCGCTGATGCATGCCACGTGTGCCACGGCATGCGTAGTGCCGCGTAGCGGCAAGTTGCGATGCTAGCCGATGCCGCAGAGCGCCGCATCGGGATCAACACCTATGCCACGCCGGCATCCGCGCCAGCGTGTGGGCATCGAAGATACAGGGTGCGCCTTTCGGCCGGCTTACTGCCGGCCCCGGGCGCAGGCATCATTCCGCGTGGATATCGGCGGCCTTGATGACCTTGGCCCAGCGGACCAGCTCGTTGCGCTGATAGGTCGCGAGTTGCTGCGGGCCCATGAACTTCGCCTCGGCGCCGAGCTCCTCCGCCTTCTTGCGGAAGGCCTCGGTCTGCATGATGCGCTCGATCTCGCCGGCGAGCTTGTCGATGATCGGCTTAGGCGTGCCAGCCGGCGCGTACATCGCGAACCAGGACGACACATCGAGATCGGGATAGCCCGCTTCCGGTGCGGAGGGCACGTCCTTCAGGCTGGGCAGGCGCTGCTTGCTGGTGACCACCAGCGCGCGCAGCTTGCCGCCCGCGATATGCCCCATCAGGGGCGGCGGCGTGGTGATAGTGAGATCCACCGAGCCGCCCAGCAGGTCGGTCATGGCCGGGCCAGTGCCTTTGTATGGGACATGGGTGATCTGGATGCCGGCCATCTGGTTCAGCAGCTCGGTGGAAACATGCTGCAGCGAACCGTTGCCCGACGACGCGTAGTTGAGCTTGTTGGGGTTAGCCTTGGCATAGGCCACCAGTTCCTTGAGCGTCTTCACCGGCAGGCTCGGGCGCACCACCAGTACTTGCGGCGCAGACAGGATGTTGGCGACCGGGGAGAAATCCTTCACCGGGTCCCACGCGTTCTTCATCAGCAGCGGCGAGATGACCTGGTAGCCCGAGTACTGCACCATCAGGGTGTAGCCGTCCGGCTTGGCGCGCGCCACCGTCTGCGCGGCAATGCCGCCCGAGCCGCCGGGGCGGTTGTCCACTACCACCGGCTGGCCGAGGGCCTTGGACAGGGGCTCGGCGATCATGCGCGCGGCCAGGTCGGTGGTGCCGCCCGCGGCGGCGGACACCACCAGCGTGACCGGGCGCGTCGGGTAGGCGCCGTCCTGCGCCCATGCGGCCGTGCCGGCCAGGCCGGCGGCAGCCAGAGCCACGGCGGCGAGCATCTTGCGGCGCGCGCCGGATGCGCACAGGGAAGATTGGGGACGTGCGATGGCAAATGCCGGATTGCGAGGCATGGAGTGTCTCCTGCTTGGTGCTTGTTGATCTTGGTTTTTTGATCAGCGCCCGCCGGCCCTCGCCGTGCGGTGCGCACCCGTCGTTCGGGATTCTTGTGGGCGGGCCCGGTGTCAGCCCTGCCCGGCGAAATGCTCGGCCAGCCAGGCCGGCGGCTGGTGCGTGCGCAGGCGAGTGCCGGCGCGCAGCAACTGGCTGGCGGTGTCACGCTGGACCAGCGCGGGCAAGCCGGCCACCACGTCGAGCAGGCGCGCCAGGTCCACGCCGGTGTCCACGCCCATGGCATCGAACATATGCACCAGTTCCTCGGTGCTGACGTTGCCGCTGGCACCGGGCGCAAAGGGGCAACCACCGAGACCGCCGGCGGCGGCGTCGAAGCGGGTCACGCCCGCCTGCCAGGCGGCCAGCGCGTTGGCCAGGCCCATGCCGCGGGTGTTATGCAGGTGAATGGTGAGGCCCGCCTGCGGCAAGCTTTGCTGGAAACGCTCGCACAGCGCGGCCACCTGCGTGGGATACGCCATGCCGGTGGTGTCGCACAGCGTGATGCCGGCCGCGCCAGCATGGGCGAAGGACTCGGCCAGGGCCATCACGGCACCGGCATCGACCTCGCCCTCGAAGGGGCAGCCGAACACGGTGGACAGAGAAACATTGACCGGCACACCCGCCGCGTTGGCCGCCTCGATCATTGCCAGCAATTGCGCTTGCGATTGAGCGCGCGTCATGCGCAGGTTGGCGCGGTTATGCGTCTCGCTGGCCGACATCACCAGGTTGAGCTCATCGGGCCGGCACGACAACGCGCGCTCCAGGCCGCGCAGGTTCGGCACCAGCGCGGTGTAGCGCACGCCCGCGCCGCGCTGCATGCGGTGCATGACCGCCTCGGCATCGGCCAATGCGGGGATGGCCTTGGCCGAGGTAAATGACGTGGCTTCGATGCGGGCAAAGCCGCAGGCGGACAAGGCATCCAGAAAGGCCACCTTGGCGTCAGTGGGCACCACGGCCGGCTCGATCTGCAGGCCATCGCGCGGCGCGACTTCGTTGATCTCGATGCGGGCCGGGCCGCGCAGCATGCATGACGCGCTCATGCCACCACCCCGCGTGCGCGCATGTCGGCGATGGTGGCAGCGTCGAAGCCGGCCGCCTCCAGTACGCTGTCGGTGTGTTCGCCCAGCGTGGGCGCACGGTCGTGGATGGCGCCCGGGCTGGCCGAGAGCTTGGGCATGATGCCCGGCACTTCGACGCTCAGGCCGCTGGCCGCGGTCACGCTCTCGATCACGCCGCGCGCACGGTAGTGCGGGTCTTCCGAGATGTCCTTGACGGTGTAGATGCGCCCGGATGGCACTTCGGCCTGCTTGAGCACCACCAGCGCGTCTTCCACGCTTTGCGTGCGGGTCCACGCGGTGATGGCGGCATCGATCTCGTCGACGCGCTTCACGCGGCCGTCGTTGCGCGCGAGCGCCGGGTCGTCGCCCAGGTCGGCGCGGCCGATAGCGTGCATCAGGCGCTTGAAGATGGCGTCTCCGTTGGCGGCCACCAGCACGTACTCGCCACTGGCGCAGGGATAGGCGTTGGACGGCGCGATGCCGGGCAAGGCGCCGCCAGCCGGCTGGCGCACGGCGCCAAACGCCGAATACTCCGGCAGCAGGCTTTCGCTCAGGTTGAACAGCGACTCGTACAGCGCCACGTCGATCACCTGCCCTTCGCCGCCGCGCGCATCGCGCTCGTACAGCGCCAGCAGCACGCCGAGCGCGCCATGCAGCCCGGCGATGGTGTCGCCCAGCGACAGGCCGGCACGCACCGGGGCACGGCCCGGCTCGCCCGTGAGGTAGCGCAGGCCGCCCATGGCCTCGGCCACCGCGGCAAAGCCCGGCTCGTCCTTCTTCGGGCCGGTCTGGCCGTAGCCGGACACGCGCACCATGATCAGGCCGGGGTTTTCCGCGCGCAGCGCTTCATAGCCCAGGCCCCATTTCTCCATGGTGCCGGGACGGAAGTTCTCGATCAGCACGTCGGCCTCGGCAGCCAGCTTGCGCACCACGGCCTGCCCTTGCGGATTGCGCAGGTCGATGCAGATGGATTGCTTGTTGCGCGATTGCGCTTCCCACCAGACAGAGGTGTCCTCGTAAAGCATGCGCCATTTGCGCAGCGGGTCGCCCTGTCCGGGCGGCTCCACCTTGACCACGTGAGCGCCGAAATCGGCGAGGGTCTTGGCGGCGAAGGGGCCGGCAATCAATTGCCCGAGTTCGAGGACCCGAATGCCTTCAAGGATCTGTCGCGCCATGGTGGGGGTGTCTCCGTGCGGTGTGGGTTGCAGCAGGCGTGTGCCGATGGGAAGCGCCGCGGCCAGCGCGGCTGGCGGCACGCCTTGTTTCGACGCAGTGTGCCCCAGCCGGGCGGCTGGCGGAATCGGCATTCGGAGAAGCGGGCCTTCTCGGAACGCGAAAGCCCCGAACGAACCACGTTTCAGAACGGCGCGCGGTCGCCGCAGAGATGGGTGATGAGCAGCCGCGCCGACACCGTCAGCCCGGCGGGGTCACGCATGCCGATCAGCAGCGTGCGGCGGGCCCACGCATCCTGCAGCCCCACCAGCGACAAACCCATCGACTGCACGTGCGGCTCGGCCGCGATGCGCGGCAGCACGCCCACGCCCAGCCCCGCCATCACCATGCGGCACATGGCGTCGAAGCTGCGCACCTGGATGCGCAGGCGGAAAGGCCGGTCCAGCCGGCTGCTTTCCTCCAGCAAGCGGGCCGCCAGCGAGGTGACCTGCGGCAAGCTGACGAAGTCGTATTCCAGCGTGTCCGCATAGCGCACGGGCCCGCGCTCGGACAGCGGATGGCCCGGCGGCGTGACCAGCACCAGTTCGTCCTGCCGGTACTCCACCGTGACCAGGCCCGCGCTGGGCGTGCGGTCGGCAAAGATGCCCACGTCCGCGCGGTTTTCCACCAGCGCGGCCACGATCTCGCTGCTGTTCTGCTCTTCGAGCTCGATGCGGATGGTCGGATGCAGCGCCATGAAGGTCGCCAGGTCGTCGGGCAGGAACTGCGTGATGGCCGAGGTATTGGCGCACACGCGCACCTGGCCGCGCACGCCGCTGGCGTAGTCCGACATCACGCCGGCCATGCGCTCCACGTCCTGCAGGATGGTCAGCGCATGGTGGAAGCAGGCCTGCCCGGCCTCGGTCAGCTGCACCCCGGCCGCGTGGCGAAAGAACAGCGGCGCGCCAACGGCGGCCTCCAGGTCGGAAATGCGCTTGCTGGCCGCTGCCACCGCCAGGTGCGACTGGCGCGCGCCGGCGGAAATGCTGCCCTGGCGGGCCACGGCCACGAACAGGCCAAGCGTGACAAGGTCGAAACGGGCAAGATTCATGCGGTCGTGACCCCGCGCACGGACCCAGGCATGGCAATGCGATCGGGCACGGCTACACCGCGCGCCGGTCCATCACCGCGCGGGCAATGGTGCCGGCATCGACGTACTCAAGCTCGCCGCCCACCGGCACGCCGCGCGCCAGGCGCGACACCTTGAGGCCGCGCGCTTTCAGCATCTCGCCGACATAGTGCGCCGTGGCCTCGCCTTCGCTCGTGAAATTGGTGGCGACGATCACCTCGGTCACCGGGCCGCCCATGGCGGGGTCGGTGGCACGCGCCAGCAACCGGTCCAGGTGGATCTCGCGCGGGCCGATGCCGTCGAGCGGAGAAAGCCGGCCCATCAGCACAAAATACTGGCCGCGATAGGTCAGCGTCTGCTCGATCATGATCTGGTCGGACGGCGTCTCCACCACGCACAGCAGCGAGGCGTCGCGCCGCTCGTCCAGGCAGGTCGAGCAGATTTCCTGCTCGGTGAACGTATTGCAGCGCGAGCAATGCTTGATGCCGTCGGCCGCGCCGCGCAAGGCGTCGCCCAGCTTGCGGGCACCTTCGCGGTCGTGCTGCAGCAGGTGGTAAGCCATGCGCTGGGCCGACTTCGGCCCCACGCCCGGCAAGACCCGCAACGCCTCGATCAGCGCCTGCAACGAGGTCGGGGGAGCGCCCTTCATGCCGGCCCTCCGGACGCCGCCATGCTCACCACCGGCAAGTGATGCAGCACGGTGGGAAACGGCTCATAGAAATGATGCAGCAAGGCTTTCCACTGCTGGTACTCGGGCGAGCCGCGAAAACCCTCGGTGTGGTCTTCCAGCGTGCGCCAGCGCACTGTCAGCAGGTACTCCGACGGCCGCTCGATACCGCGATGCAACTCAAGCCCAAGAAAGCCCGGCATGCCCGCGATGATATGACGCGCCTGCCCGAAAGCCGCTTCAAAGGCGGCTTCCTGGCCGGGGCGCACCGGCAGCACTGCGGATTCGAGAATCATGCGGGCTCCGTGCCAGGCTCAGAACGGCAGCTTGAAGCCCGGGGGCAACGGCAGGCCGGAGGTCATCGAGCCCATCTTTTCCTGCGAGGTGGCCTCGGCCTTGCGCACGGCGTCGTTGAACGCAGCGGCGACCAGGTCTTCCAGCAGTTCCTTGTCTTCGCCTTCGGCGAGCAGGCTGGGGTCGATGGAGACGCGCTTGACGTCGTTCTTGCAGGTCATCACCACCTTGACCAGGCCGGCGCCGGACTGGCCCTCGACCTCGATCAGGGCAAGCTGCTCCTGCATCTTCTTCATGTTTTCCTGCATCTGCTGGGCTTGCTTCATCAGCCCGGCCAGTTGGCCCTTCATCATGGAGTGCTCCTGATTAGCGTTTGGATGGAAGTTACGGGCCGCCGCGGGTCTTGGGCGCCGGCGGCCTGGCAAAAATAAGAGGTCAGGCGGCGCGCGGCTGGATCGATCCCTCCAGGATCGTGCCGCCAAACTCGCGCAGCAAACCCTGCACGAAGGGATCCCCTTCGATAGTGGCCTCGGCTTCGCGCTGGCGCTCGGCGCGAGCCTGCGCATCCGCGGCGGCGGCGGTATCAGCCACCGCGCCAATCTCGCACTGCACCCGCACTTCGGTGCCGAGGTGCTCGGCCAGCGTCTGCTGCAGGCGTTCGACGACGCCCGCCTCGGTAATGGGCGCCACCGGCGCGCGCAGGTGGAAGGTGCGGCCCACGACCTGGACAAGCTCGCTCTGGTAGGCCAGTTGCTGTGCAAGGCCCTTGAGCGGCAGGCTGGCAGCCAGTGCCGGCCACGCGCCGGTGAACACCGGCGGCGTGCCATCTTCGCCCGCCACCGGCGGCTTAGGCGGCGTGAGCCGCACCGGGGCCACCGGCTCGGCCGGGGCGGCTTGCACCGCGGCGGGAGCAGGCGGCGCAGCGCGCGGGGCAGGTTCGCGCCGGGGCGCGGCCTGGCGCGAGGGCATTGGCTCGGGATCGCTGTCGTACGGCCCGATCACGGGCAGGTCGGGCGGGAGGTCTTCCCAGGGCGGCACGTCGCTGCTGCCCGCGTGTTCCCACGGCGGGACGTCGTCGCTCGGGCCGCTATCGCGGACATCGCGCGCATCCGTGGCGGCTTGCCGCGCGGGCACAGGCTCCCGGCGCGATGGGGCTGCGGCCTGGGCGGCAGGCATCGGGGCCGCCGGCCTCGACACCGCAGCGGGTGGGCCAGGCGGACGCAAGGGCTGGGCCGAGGGCGGGCGCGCGGCCGGCGCAGCCGCAGCG
>NZ_JBFRDD010000055.1:0-52774 GCF_052113425.1 Cupriavidus sp. YAF13 | reverse complement strand
CCGCAGGCTTGGCCTGCACTAGGCCGGATATAAGTCTGCAACCAACCCTGATCGAGCATCGCGTGACGTTTACCTAGCAAACCGGGGCGCGTTCATATAAGTGACCGGCAGCCCCCGCAGGGGGATGTCGTATGGCTCTTGGGTGCAAACGCCATCGCCGTTCAAAGAAACAGCAACCAACCCAGCAGGGCAATGTCGTATGGCCCTTGGGTGCAAAGACCAACGCCGTAAAAAGAAACAGCGACAATCACCCACTTAGTTCCCCCCCTCCACATCATGGCCCGCCTAAATCTCGAATTCCCCGAAGACCAGTTCTGCTACTCCACCCACCTCACGGTGCGCGTGACCGATATCAACTCGGCCAACCACCTCGGCAACGACTCGATGATCTCGATGATTTCCGAGGCGCGGGCGCGCTTTCTGTTTGACCTGCGCACGGAGGACGAGCCGGATGCGCAGACCGACCAGGTGGGCATCATCGTGACCGACCTGGCCACCACCTACCGTACCGAGGCCCATGCCCGCGACCAGTTGCTGTTCGAGGTGGGGGTGATGGACTTCAACCGCTATGGCGGCGATATCACGTTCCGCATCACGCGTCCGGCGGACCTGGCGCTGGTGGCCATGGCCAAGTCCGGCTTTGTCTTTTTCAGCTACGAGCGCAAGCAGGTGGTGCCGATGCCGGAGGCGTTCGCGCGCAAGTTCCCCAAGGTCAACTGGGTGGACCGAGGGGCGGTCAAGGCAAGCTAAAGCAGGCCAGGGCTGAATAGCTACAGCCCGTAGTAAGGCCGGTTCGACTGGATGCGCGTGCTTTCGGCGGGCGGGAAATGCTCCTCGATCAGCAGCTTTTGCAAGGCGGCCTTGCCTTGCGCCAGCGCGCCGATGTAGTACGCGCTGACCGTGAGTTCGTCGAGCGCGCGCCAGGCATAGACCGCGGCATCGACAAACAGGGTATCGGCCGGGCAGGGCATGGCCGCGGCCTGCTGGGCGTAGAGATGCGCCTGCGCGAACTCGCCACGCAGCCGGTGGTAGCGGGCCAGTTCGCACAGCGGCTCGGCACGCGCGGGGCGCGCCTGGTAAGCGGCGAGGTAGGCGTCTCGCACGGCGCCGGGGGCGTAGGCTGGGCTTGCCGCATGCGCGGCGTCGGCGGCAAGGCGCTCGGTCAGCACGGCGATCTGGAACAGCGCGAACCAGCGCTCCTCCTCCCATCCGCCCATGGCCACGCGCGCCCGGTATTGCTTCAGGCTGGCTTCCAGCTTGCCGGCGTCGCGGTAGCTCTGCGCCAGGTAGAAGCAGTAGCGCGCGTTGGCCGGATCCTTCCGCAGCGCGCGCTCCAGCACTTCGATGTCGCGCAGGTAGGTCTGCGGATCCCGGGCGCGGGCGCCATCGCGCGAGACCACGATGGTGGGGCCGGGCAGGTGCTGCCAGGCGTGCGCCGGGTCCTGCGTCAGGTATTCGTGCAGCACGCCTTCCCAGCGCCAGGGCTGGCCCGCCTTGACCAGGGCGTTGCGCTGGTATTGCCAGCCGCCAAGCTCGCACTGGAAGCGATAACCGTCGTCGGCCAGCCGGGGCCAGCGGAATCCTTCTGGCATGCGCAGGGTTTCATCGGCATCGATGAACAGCACGTAGTCTTCGGCACCGGCCGCGCCCTCGGCGCCGGCGCGCGCCAGCGCCAGGGCCTCGTTGCGGTTGTGCGCGAAATCGATCCAGGGCCGCTCATGGAGCACCCCGGGCAGGTCTCCCATGATCTTGCGCACCAGCGCCTGGGTGCCGTCGGTGGACCCGGTGTCGACGATCGCCCAGCGGTCGATCCATGGCTTGACGGACGCGAGGCAGCGGGCGATCACCGGGGCCTCGTTCTTCACGATCATGTTCAGGCAGATGCGCGTCAATTCAGGTTTCCTGTGATCCTGGGTTGGGGTGCGGCGGGGCCACGGGCGGGAGGTCGGCCCCGCGCCGCGGCGAGCCCAAGAATAGCGGAAAACATGGCAGCGCAACACCGCGCGGCAGGGCGCATGGCGGAGCACGGCGAGGATGCCGAAACGCCGGGACATAGGGTAAGGTGTAAGCACCGTCATCCGGGTCAGCATCCGGGTCAGCAGCAGGGCCAACCTTCCCGCCAACATCCGGGCCACGCCATCGACATGGGTTTCTTCGATTCGCTTTTCCTGCGCAAGCCGCCGCCGGATCGTTTCGCGGCGCTGTTCATTGCCGCTGCCCGGCGCCAGGGCTTTGAGGGGCGCCTCGATTTCAACGCGGACGAGTTCCGGCTGGAGCACGGGCGCAACGCTTTCTTCAACCTCCACAACGCCTACCGGGCGTACTGCGAGGCGCCTGGCGCGCAGCGCGACAAGGCGCTGCATGGTTTCGTGGCCACCTTGTGTTCCAGCGGGCAGGCCACGCCGGCCTTGCTGTCCGAGGCCCGGCCCATGCTGCGCCCGCTGATCCGCAGCCGCTCGCTGATCGACGAGATCCGGCTGCACCACTTGCGCACGGAAGGCGATCCTTCGACCTTTGATGTCGCCTACCTGCCCTTCGGCGAGGATTGCGTGATCCTGCTGGCGGTGGACTATCCGGAAACCACGTCGACGCTGCTCAATGGCCCCTCCGCCTCCTGGCAGGTGACACTTGGCCAGGCGCTGCAGATCGCGGGCGACAACCTGCGCGACCACACCGGCGAAGCCTTCGTCCCGGTCGCGCAGGGCGTCTACCAGGGCGCCTGGAGCGACGGCTACGAGGCCAGCCGCGCGCTGCTGCCGGATGTGCTGGAGCGGGTACCGGTACGCGGCCGCCCGGTCTTCATGATGCCAACCCGCGAGGTGCTGCTGGTGACGGGCGACCAGGATGATGCCGGGCAGCTGCGCATGGTGGAGCTCAGCCTGCAAGCGTCCCGCCAGGGCCGCACGATCTCGCCGGCCATGTTCCGCTACCAGCCCGGGGGCGTGGCGCACGCTGTGCCCACGGGGACCGAGGTGTTGCATTTCGTCCCGGCTGGCGAGGAGGCTGCACGGCACCTTGCCCATCTGGTGCGGCTGTACCGCAAGGAAGAATACGACACGCAAAAGGCTGCCCTTGACCGCCTGAACGAGCGCGACGGTGCCGATGTCTTCCTGGCCAATTACGTGCTCTATGGGCGGCAGGATGATCCGCTTACCGCGTTTTCGATCACCACCTGGACGTGCGGCGTGGATACTTCGCTGCCGCGCGCGGATCGCATCGCCCTGGTACGGCCCGACGCGGCCGATGGCGTGGGGCGGACGCGGGTGGTGGGCTGGCAGCAGGCGCTGGCCTTGCTGGGCGATCTGATGGAGCCGGAGGCGCAGTATCCTGCCAGGTATCGCGTCAAGGCGTTTCCCGACGATCGCCGGCTGGCGCTGCTCGATGAGATCGGCTGACGCTCGCCTGCCAACGCGCCCGGCGCGCCGTTAGCGCGTCTTGCGGAAAGTCAGGTTGATCCGCTCGCGGCCCACCAGCGCGTGATCGCCGTCGGCCAGCGGCGCAATGCCGTGGAACGCCAGCCTGGCCGGGCCACCCCATACCACCACATCGCCATGCGCCAGCCGCACGCGCAGCGGGCGCTCGGCGCGGGCAAGGCCGCCGAACAGGAACACGGCCGGCAGGCCAAGCGACACCGAGACGATGGGCGCACGCAGGTCGAGCTCATCGCGGTCCTGGTGCAGGGAGAGCCGGGTGCCCGGTGCATAACGGTTGAGCAGGCACGCGTCCGGCCGGAAATCGGCAAAGCCGGCCGTGGCGGCCGCATCGCGCGCCAGCGCCAGGAAGGCATYCGGCATGCCAGGCCAGGGCTGGCCGCTGAGGGGATCGGCCGCTTCGTAGCGATAGCCGGTGATATCCGAAACCCAGCCAAACTGGCCGCAGTTGGTCATGGCCACCGACATGCGCAGGCCGCCCGGCGTGACAAGGTGCCGCCACGGCGCTTGCGTGGCAATGGCGCGCACGTTATCCAGCAGGGTTTGTTCATGCTCCCGAGCGAAGCCGCGCAGCACCACTGCGCCGGGCACGATGGGCTCGGCGCGGGGGGCGTCCTGGGGGAGGGAGTCGAACAGGTCGAAGGTCATGGCGTCTTGGCGGGCGGGCGCGCCAGCCCTGGTGGCTGCGGCCCTGCTCTAAAACGACATGGTAAGCGCGAATGCGCCGGTCTGCGTGGCCAGCCCGGGTGTGTGCGCCCGAGCGTCCATCCCGCCCGCGCGGTCAGGCGAAGGTGTCGACCTCGCCGCGGGCGAGGGTGCGTGCCACCGGGGCAACGGGGCCGGCATTGACCGGGGCTGCCGGCATGCCTGCCAGCGTGCCGAAGCCGTTCTGCGCATTGCCCGGCTGGCGTTGCTGCTGTTGGCCGTTGCCGGGCTGGCCGGCAAAGCTGTCGGCGCCAACCGAGGTCTGGCCCAGCTGGATGCCGCTGTCGGCCAGCGCGGTGCGCAGTTGCGGCAGTGCGGCTTCGACCGCGGCGCGCACGGCGGCGTGCGGCGAGACGAACTGGGCCTGGGCCTGGTCGTTGACGACGTTGAGCACGACCTTGAGCGGGCCGAGGTCGGGCGGATTGAGCTGCAGCTCGGCGGTGTGGTTGCCTTGGGTCGACAGGCGCACCATCTGCTGGCCAAGCGCTTGCGGCCACTGGCCATCACCCACGGGCGGGGCGATCGGCAGCGAGGTGGCCGGCGACAGGCCGCCGGAGGTTGGCGCCTGGCTCGCGGCCAGGCTGCCGGCTGCCATCAGCGGCGTGACGGCGGCGGGCGTGGCTTCGGTGCTGGCCGGCTCGGCGGCGCGCATGGCTGCTGCCAGTTGCATCGGGTTGGCCGGCGCGGCGGTGGTGGTTGCCGCGGGCGGGCTGTTCTTGCCGGCATCGCCAAGCTGCAGCGGGGCCTTGTACGGCTGGCCGAGCGAGGCGTCCTGCTGCCCCGAGGAGGCCTGGCCATTGCCGCCTTGCTGGCCGGCCATGGCGGCTTTGAGGCTGGCGGCCAGGTCCGCGCTCGCCTTGGTGGCGTCGGTGCCGGGCGTTGCGGCGGGCTTGTCCGTGGCTGCTGCCTGGGTGCCGGCAGCCGTTTGCGGCACGGCTTGCAACGCGGCGCGCTGGGACGCGATGGTGGCCAGCGTATCGGCGGCGGCTGACGCCGTCGGTGCGCCCGCGTCGGGCGTCGCGGCCGCGCCGGTGGCGAGCGCCGGGTCTTTCATGTCTTTCAAGCCGGCTTGCGCGCCCAGGGCGGCAGTGCCGGGTAGTCCGGTCGAGCCTGGCAGCGCGCCGTTGGCTGCCGGCGCGGCAGGCTGTGCCGGCTGCGGCGCGAGCAGGGCGGCCAGCGCGGCGGCGGCGGACTGTGCGGCGGGATTCGCGGCTTGGTCCTCGGACGTCTCGGCGTCCTTGTCCTGGCGGCGTGATGGCTTGGTGGCTACCGTGCTGGACTGCGTGCCTTCTTTGGCGGCATTGGCGTTCTGGCCGCCGGCGTCGTTGCGTGCGGCCGCGTTATCGGTGTTGTTGCTGGCGTTGCTGGCGTTGCTTGCGCTGCCATTGCCGGCGTTGCTGCTATTGCTGCTATTGCTGCTGGTGCTGCTGGTGCTGCTGGTGCGGTCGTCGTTGCGGGCGCGCGCCAGCGCATCGCCGAACCCTTGCTGCTGCGCATCGGCACTGCTGGTGCTGCTGGTGCTGCGCGAAGAAGCGGCTGTGGCGGCCGTGGCGGCATTGCTGACAATCTGGCTGATATCGATCATGTTCGGGCTCGGTCTGTCTGGGCGGCTTAGCGGTGGCGGCCTGCAACTTGCAGGCGGGCGGCGCGGGCTGCGTATTCGTCGGTGTCGCGTTGCTCGCGGCGCGTGCTGGCAATCTGCTCGCGCGTATCCGCGCGGGTAATGAGCGTGTCGAAGGAACTCTGGCGGCGCTTTTGCTGCTGCCAGTTGGCGCGCCCGGCGAGCAACTGGGCTTCGGCCCGCGCCAGCGCTTCGGTCTGCTGGCGGATGGCGGTATCGAGCGAAGCCAGGAACTGCGCAAAGTCCTGCCAGCGGGTGGAAGTCATGCCGTCCTGCGCGATGGCTTGCATGCGCTCGCGGTATTCCTGCCGGTACTGCGTGAGCGCGGCCAGTTGCTGCTCCGCCTGGTTGCGCAGGCCTTGCAGCCGGCCCAGCTCGCGCGCGGCGGCATCCGTATCGTTCTGGGCCAGGTCGGCCAAGGTATTCAATGCAGATGGCTTAGCCATGTTCACTCCGTTGGAAGAGACTATGCAACTGGCCGATCGAGGCGTCATAGCCGGCGCGCTCATGGATGTCTTGCTGCAGGAAGGCCTCCATCTGCGGATGCAGGTGGATGGCCAGGTCCAGCTCCGGATCGTTGCCCGGCACGTACGCGCCCACGCTGATCAGGTCGCGGTTGCGCTGGTAACGCGACATCAATTGCTTGAAGCGCCGCACCGAGGCGAACTGCGGCGGCTCGATCAGCGCCGTCATGGCCCGGCTGATCGAGGCTTCCACGTCGATGGCGGGGTAGTGGCCGGATTCCGCCAGGCTGCGAGAGAGCACGATGTGGCCGTCGAGGATGGCGCGCGCGGAATCCGCGATCGGGTCCTGCTGGTCGTCGCCTTCGGTCAGCACGGTGTAGAAGGCCGTGATCGAGCCGCCGCCTTCGGCGCCGTTGCCGGTGCGTTCCACCAGCGTGGGGAGCTTGGCGAACACCGAGGGCGGATAGCCCTTGGTAGCGGGCGGCTCGCCGATGGCCAGGGCGATCTCGCGCTGGGCCATGGCGTAACGCGTGAGCGAGTCCATGATCAGCAGCACGTGGCGGCCCTGGTCGCGGAAGTACTCGGCCAGGCGCGTGGCATAGGAGGCGCCCTGCATGCGCAGCAGCGGCGAGGTGTCGGCAGGCGCCGCTACCACCACGGAGCGCGCGCGCCCTTCCGGGCCCAGGATGTTCTCGATGAAGTCTTTCACTTCGCGGCCGCGCTCGCCGATCAGGCCGACCACGATCACTTCCGCGCTGGTGTAGCGCGCCATCATGCCCAGCAACACGCTCTTGCCCACGCCGGAGCCGGCGAACAGGCCCATGCGCTGGCCGCGGCCCACGGTGAGCATGCCGTTGATGGCACGCACGCCCACGTCGAGCACGGTCTCGATAGGCGCGCGCGACAGCGGGTTGATCTGCGTGCCGCCGAGCGTGACTTCGGTGGCAGCGGTGATGGGGCCCAGGCCGTCCAGCGGACGTCCGGCGGCATCGAGCACGCGCCCGAGCAGGCCTTCGCCTACCGGCAGGCGCTTCGAGCCCGGCTCACGCGGGGTGGTGTCGCCGCTGGGCAGCGGCGTGGGCTCGAGCGGGTAGACGCGCGCGCCGGGCACCAGGCCCACCACGTCGGACTGCGGCATCAAGTAGAGCCGGTCGGCGCCGAAGCCGACGACTTCCGCCTCGGCCAGGCGCGGGCCGGTGCTCTTGCCGTGCAGCTGGCCGCCCGGCAGCTCGATCAGGCAATCGCTGCCGACCGGCAGGCGCAGGCCCACGGCTTCCAGCACCAGGCCGGCGGCGCGGGTCAGGCGGCCGCAGCTGCGCTTACTGTCGATCTCGGCAATGCCGGCCGAGGCCGCGGTGAGCGCATCGCGCCAGCGCTGGCCATGCAGGCCGGCGGTGAAATCCGGATTCACCGAGGCGTTGGCCGAGGTATTGGCCGAGGTATCAGGCATGCGGCGGCTCCCACGGGTCGTCACGGCCGAGCGCCTTGACCACGCGGCTCCAGCGCGTGGACAGCGTGGCATCGAGCTCGCCGCTGGCGGCGCTTGCCACGCAGCCGCCGCGCGCGATGGCCGGGTCGGCGCGCACGCTCCAGCCGGCGGCTTGGAGTTCGCCCGTCAGGTGGGTTTCCACCAGCGTGACATCTTCGGGATTGAGCAGCAGGCAGGGCGAGCCGGACAGCGCCGGCTCGGCCGCGAGCAGTTCGCGCACCGCAGGCAGCAGCACGGCGGGATCGGCCTGCACGGCCTGCTGCACGAGCTGGCGCGCGACATCCAGCGCCAGTGAAATCAGGGTCTGGGCCACTTCTTCGTCAACGCGGCCAAGCGCGTGGCTGAAGGTGGCGGCCAGTTGCTGCAGGTGGGCGGCTTCGGTGCGTGCGCCTTCCAGGCCGCGCGCATAGCCTTCGCGGTGGCCGTCGCCGTAGCCCTGGGTCTGGCCCTGGGTATAGCCCTGGGCGTAGCCTTCCTTGCGCGCGCCTTCACGCATGGCGTCGAGCGCGGCGAAGTCGATGGGGGGCGGTGCGGGTTCCAGCGGCATGAACTCCGCCGGAGCGGGCGCGGCCTTGCGCGGATCCAGCGAGACCATCTGCCAGCGTTGCCAGCCGTTTTTCTGCGGGGCGCGGCCCGCCGGCGCGGTAAAGCTCTCGAAGCCGGCCTGCCGCGGCGCGCCGCGGTTGCCCGCTGCGCGGCCATCGCCGGCATCGCTGGCATGATCGCCGCGAAGCTCGCTGCGGCCATCGACAAAATCGCTGTCCGAGGCAAGGCCCCGGAACTGGCGCAGGGCACGTTCAGACGTAGGCATCGTCGCCACCACCGATTACAACTTCGCCGGCTTCGGCCAGGCGTCGTACCACCTGGAGGATGTTCTTCTGCTCGGCCTCGACTTGCGAGACCCGTACCGGGCCCAGCGCTTCGAGGTCTTCGCGCAGCATTTCGCCCGCGCGGGTCGACATGTTGCGGATGAACTTGTCGCGCAACTCCACCGGCGCACCCTTGAGCGCGACGATGAGCGATTCGGTGGCCACTTCCTTGAGCACGCGCTGGATGCCGCGATCGTCGACTTCCATCAGGTTCTCGAACAGGAACATCTCGTCGATGATCTTCTGCGCGAGGTCGCCATCGTGCAGGCGCACGCCTTCGATCACCGCTTCTTCGTGGGCCGTGCTCATCAGGTTGATGATCTCGGCCGCCGTGCGCACACCGCCCATGCGGCTGCGCTTGAGGCTCTGGCCCGCCAGCAGCTTGGTCAGCACGTCGGTCAGTTCCTGCAGGGCGCCAGGCTGCACGCCGCCGAAGGTGGCGATCCGCAGGATCACGTCCTGGCGCAGGCGCTCGGTGAACATCGCGATGATCTCGGACGACTTCTGCCGGTCCAGGTGGATCAGGATGGTGGCGATGATCTGCGGGTGTTCGTCGCGGATCAGTTCTGCCACCGAAGTGGAATCCATCCAGTTCAGCGAGTCGATGCCGGCGCCCGGGTCGCGGGACTCGAGGATGTCCTCGATCACCGATACCGCGCGCTCCTCGCCCAGCGCCTTGTTCAGCACGCTGCGGATAAAGGCGCTCGAATCCACATTCAGCGCAAGGTACTGCTCGGTCTCCGAGCGGAACTCGGCCAGCACGGCGGACATCTGCTCGCGCGTCACCGAGTTGAGCGTGGCCATGGCTGAGCCCAGGCTCTGCACTTCGCGGGGGCCAAGGTGCTTGAATACTTCTGCTGCGGCGTCTTCACCGAGCGACATCATCAGGATGGCGCTCTTCTGCAATCCTTCATCGGTCATCGCTAGCCATCCAGTTTTTGATCACACTAGCAACCAGGCGCGGGTCGCGCTGCGCGGCGTCACGCACCAGGGCGAGATCGCTTTCATATTTAGCGGCAAGCCGCAGGACTTCCGGATTTGCCAGCTCTTCAGGCGGCAACAGAATGGCTTCGTTGTCGGCCGACTTTTCCTGTGGCGGCGGCAGGGGCGGCGCGGTGTACTTGCGCAGCACCGGACGCGCCACCTTGAACCACACGAACAGCGCCAGCAGTGCCAGCAGCAGGTAGCCGGCGGCGGTCTTGGCCAGGGCGATCATTTCCGGCTGCTTCCACAGCGGCAGTTCCGGCTTGATGTCGTTGTCCACGGTGAACGGGCTGTTGACCACATTGAGCGAGTCGCCCCGGTCGGCCGAGAAGCCCATGGCTTCCTTGGTCAGGTTCTCGATCTGGGCGAGCTGCGCGGCGGGCAGGGCTTCAGACACCATCTTGCCGTTGGCGCCCGCCTTTTGACGGTAGTTGACCACCACGGCCACCGACAGGCGCTTCACGCCGCCGGGTGCCTGCTGCACATGGCGCACGGTACGGTCGAGCTCGTAGTTGGTGGTGGAGTCGTGGCGGTTGCTGCTCGGGCCGGTCTGGGCCGTGGCGGTGGCGCCGCCCTGGGCCTGGCCAGCGGCCTGGCCTTGCTGGCCGGGCTGCTGCCCCGGCTGGTTCGGCTGGCCCGGGCGCGGCGGCTGGGCCGTGGTGATCGGGGCCGTGGCCGGCGCCGGCGGCTGGTTGGACAGCGCGCCAGGCACGCCGCCAACCGGCGCTGCGCCTTGCTGGCTCGACTCGCTCGATTGCTGGCTGCGAATGGCGGCGCGGGTTGGGTCCTGATTCGGCTTGTAGGACTCGTCCGTGTGCTCGACGATGGAGAAGTCCACGTCGGCGGTAACCTGCGCTTTCACGTTGTCCTGGCCGAGAATCGGCGCCAGGATGGCCTCCACGCGCTGCGCGTAGTTGCGCTCCAGCGCCTGCACGTACTTGATCTGGCCGGCGTCGAGCATGCGCTCGTTGGTGCCGCTGCCGGACAGCAGGTTGCCGTGCTGGTCGACGATGGAAATGGCCTTGGGCGTGAGTTCCGGCACGCTGGACGAAACCAGGTGGCCGATCGCGGCGACCTGGCCGTCGTCGATGGCGCGGCCCGGGTAGAGTTGCAGCACGATCGAGGCGGTCGGCTTCTGGCGTTCGCGCACGAACAGCGTCGGCTTGGGAATGGCCAGGTGCACGCGCGCCGACTGCACCGCCGCAATCGATTCGATCGAGCGGGCCAGCTCGCCTTCCAGGCCGCGCTGGTAGTTGACCTGTTCGGCAAACTGGCTGATGCCGAACTTCTGCGTGTCCATCAGTTCCATGCCCGTGGTGCCGCTCTTGGGCAAGCCCTGCGAAGCCAGGCGCAGCCGCGTTTCGTGGACTTTCTCGGAGGGCACCATCACCGCACCGCCGCCTTCGGCGAACTTGTACGGCACGTTCATCTGCTGCAGGGAGGCGATGACGGCACCGCCGTCGCGCTCGGACAGATTGCTGTAGAGCACCTTGTAGTCCGGCGCACGCGACCAAAGCACACCCACCGCGATGGCCGCGGCGAGGGCCGCGCCGCCCAGCATCAGGGGCAGGCGCGGATTGGTCTTGAGTCGCTCGAACAGCTCGGACTTGTTCGACAGGGCTGCCACGGCGTTCATGCGCGCGCCCCCGTCACGGCCGGGCCGGCATGGGTCAGGATCGGCTGGGCCGGATGGCGGGCGCCGCTCTGGCTGCCCTGTCCACCCCGGCTGGCCTGGCTAACCCGGGCTTCGGCATGGCTAAGATCACGCTGCTGACAAAACACGCGTACTCCCCGCGATAGTTGATGAGATTCGGGTCCGGACCGGGCGCGCAAAGGAGAGCGGCATCCCAGATTCGGCACGGTATCGATGATCATCCAAGGCGGGTGTCGACAATCCGGCGAATAGGCCTCGTTTTCCACCCGAATTCCCGCAATGGCCCGGGTGACGCCGCGAGTACGCTTCGGGGGCTGGCACAGGTGGCGCGCGCGGATGCGGTATTTGTGGCATAGGCGGCGCATTGCGCCAGGTTTGCCGGCAGAGGCCCGGGCGGGTGCCCGGCGCAACCCTTAATGACTCATTTTTCGAACCGGTTTCCCCCGGGGCGGGCTTTGGCTGGCCAGGGCGGGGCGGGTTCCAAGCGGATCGCCATGACTACCATCTCTTCCATCGACGGCATGTTGCAGCAACTGCGCGGGCTGGCCCAGAGCGCCACCGGGCAGGAAAGCCAGGCTTCCGCCGTTTCCTCCGGCGGTTTTGCCGGCGAGCTCCAGCGTTCGCTGGCGCGCATCAGCAACGTGCAGGAGAAGGCTTATGGGCAGGCTGAGGCGTTTGAGCTTGGCAAGCCGGGTGTGTCGCTCAACGATGTGATGATCGATATGCAGAAGGCCAATGTTTCGTTTCAGACCGGGGTACAGGTTCGGAACCGGTTGACGGCGGCTTATCAGGAGATGATGAGCATGACGGTTTGAGGGGAGTGGCTTGTGGCTGCTTGGAGGCTAGCTGCAACGGCTTAACTTCAAGGTCAAAGGCAACTGCCGTTTCACCACCCCTGCGGGGCGGCGACCTACTTTTTTGTCTTGCCAAAAAAGTAGGCAAAAAAGGCGCGCCGGATGGGGCGACACCCTCCTCGGGATTCGGCGAAAAGAGCGGCCGGGACCCAAACTCGCATCGCCTTAAGGCGATACTCAGACATGGGTCCCTCTTTTCCGCTCTTCTCGCCGAATCCCGAGGCGCCCCATACGGCCTAGGTAAACCTTGACGGCTCGCTTCGCATCGCGTTGGGGTGTTTCCCGCCCTTCGGGCGCTTTACACGGCTACCACAGTTGGTTGATCTTGCCGCCGGTTGGCGCCCCTCTCCCGCTTGCGGGAGAGGGGACGGGGGAGAGGGCGGGCGCTTGCCATGCCGCTATGCCTTCGTTACCGCTTGCGCTCCTTGCGGCACGGGCCGGCAGGCCCCGGAAACTTACAGCCGGAAGTACTCTTCCGCCGCCGGTTCGCGCGCTGGCTTGCAGACCAGGTCGCCGGCATGTCCCGCATACACCAGGCAATCCCCTGGCGTATCGCGATTGATCACGCTGACCCCCTGCGCAATCACCGACCCATTGCCCACATGGCTGCGGCCAATGATGGCGGTATTGGGATACATCACCACGCCGTCTCCGATCACCGGGGCTGCGCCGTGGTTCTTGCCGACCGTGGAGTTCTGGTACAGCACCAGGTAATTGCCGTAGGTGGCTTTTGCCAGCACGATGCCGACCGAGTGCCCGATCAGGAAGACTTCGGGCATGATCACCTCGTAGAAGAGGTCCATCGCGTTGAGCGCCTTGTTCAGGCAGAACAGCTTGGTGCAGGCGCGCGGGTCGCCGCCATCGCGCCAGATCGAGTTGGACAGGTAGTAGAGAAAGGTGGCGTACTGGCTGGAGTGCAGGTAGTCGAATTCACCTGGCCGCCACATCCGGACCGCGTCGACGCAACGGCCGGTCCTGGCGAGTGCCTCGTCCAGATAGCGTTCGAGCGCGGTCCGGTGATCCGCGCCATCCGGAAAAAAGCTGGCCAGCTGTGCTTGCACATAGCTGGCCAGTCCGGCCCGGTCGGTGCCGATGAGCTTCATGCCTGCTTGCGGTAGTTCATGTAGACCAAGGCGGCTTGCGGATCCTGCACGGCAGGGTCCTCGTACCAGCGCACCATGTCTTGCGATCTCTCCACATTCAGGGGGACTCGCTTTTCCTCGACGAAGCCGACCTTGCGATAGAACTCCAGCGCGCTATTGTCGGATCGCACCCTGACCGCGAGGTGGCGCAGGCCGAGCTGGTGCTCGGCCCAGTCCAGCATCGTGCGCAGGGCTTCCTTCATCAGCCCGCGCGGGGAGGCGCCACCGCTGACGATGGCATCCGCTTCACCGTAGCTGGTATCCCAGTCGATGAAATCGATGCCGACATGGCCAAGCGGCGTCCCGTCAAGGCTTTCCACCATGAACAGCAGCTTCGAGGGGTTGGCGTGCACGTAGTCCACCAGCCACTGCTCGGTGCGTTTGGCATGCGCGGCGAACTCGGTCAGGAAGGACTTCACATGGCGATTGCGCCATTCGCTGAGCAATTCCAGGTCGGTCTGCGCGATGCAGCCGGGCCGGGTCGGAATGGGCCGCAATACGGCCACGACCGGCCGGCCGACCGGGATGACCACGCCCACCTGGCTCGTCGCGGCGCTGGCCTTGATGCTGGCGATCAGCTCTTTGCCGGAGATGCGCGTGTCCATATCAGCCCACCACTTTGTCAAAATAGCTACGCACCTTGGCGGCCACTTCGCGCACGATCGCCAGATCCATCTTGGAGTACAGCGGCAGCGACAGGATTTCCTTGCCAACACTGTTGGTGACCGACAGGTCGCCCGCCTTGCAGTCCTTCCACAGCGTGAACCAGTGGCCCGGCTGCCAGTGGATGCCGGTGTCAACGCCGTTCTCCTTGAGGTACGCGCGCAGATCGTCGCGATGGCCTTCGGGCACGCGGATGTAGTACAAGAACGGGTTCACATCTTCGAACTTCGACTTCGGCGTGCGCACCATGGGCACATCGGCCAGCAAGCGGCTGTACTCCACGCAGGCATCGCGGCGCGTCTTCGCGATGGTGCCGATCTTGCGCAACTGCGCCAGGCCGACGGCAGCATGCATATTGATCATGTGATAGCGATAGCCAACGCGTTCCACGTCGAAGGTCCATGCACGCTGGTTCTTGTACATCACGGCTGCCGGCTGTTGCATGCCAAGCAGACGCAGCTCATGCACCAGTTTCAGGTCCTCGGGCGTGCTGACCACGATGGTGCCGCCGTCCAGGCAGGTCACGGTCTTCACCGGATCATGGCTGAACACGCAGATATCGGAGAAGCTGCCGACCGGCTTGCCCTTGTACTTGGAGCCAAAGGAGTGCGCCGCATCGTGAATGACGCGCAGCTTGTGGCGCTGGGCGAACGCGGCCACTTCGTCGTGGTCGCACAGCAGGCAGTCGTAGTCCATCACGATGATGGCCTTGGTGCGCTCGGTGACCAGCTCTTCGGCGCGCTTGAGGTCGATGCACAGCGTGTCGTCTTCGCAGTCGCAGAACACGATCTCGGCGCCCACCTGCGTAATGACCTGGAAGTCCGCCGAACAGTTGAACGACGAAACGATGACCTCGTCGCCCGGGCCCACGCCGGCCACGAGCAGTGCCACGTGCAGGCCGGCCGTGCCGGTGCTGACGGCGGCTACGTATTTGTCTTCGGCGCCGATCAGCTTCTTGACTTCTTCCTCGAACGCGGACACGTAGCTGCCCATGCCGAGCCAGCCGAGCTCAAGGGCTTCGCGGCTCGCCTGGATTTCTTCTTCTTCGATCAGCGGTTTGAACATCGGAATCATGTCGGGTCTCCTGCGTTGGGTTGGTGTTGCCACAGTGGATGTTGTTGGTCGCGTGGAGAGAGGATGGGGTTCTCCAGCGGCCAGGGAATATCGAAAGCGGGATCGTTCCACCGCACGCCCGCCGCGTGGGCGGCAGAGTAGGGCGCGGACATCTGGTAGAACATCTCGGTGTCGTCGCAAAGGGTCTGGAAGCCGTGCGCCACGCCTTGCGGCACGTACAGCATGGCGGCGTTGTCGCTGCTGAGCTCAAACGCCTGCCACTGGCCGAAGCCCGGCGTGCCTTCGCGAAGGTCCAGCAGCACGTCATGCACCTTGCCCCGGGTCACCCGGATCAGCTTGGCTTCCGCGTACGGTGCCGTCTGGTAGTGCATGCCACGCAGCGTCCCGCGCTGGCGGCTATAGGACACGTTGCACTGAACCAGGCGCGCATCCAGGCCCTGCTCGTGAAACGCCTGCTCGCACCAGGTGCGAGCAAAATGGCCGCGGTCATCGCGGAGCTGCTCGGGCTCGACCAGGAGCACGCCAGGCATGCGGGCGGCAACGAACTTCATAGACTACGCACCTCCGGGATCGGCACCAGGAACTTGCCGCCCCATTCGCGGATATGCGCCATCTGGCCCATGATCTCCTCGCGCAGGTTCCAGGGCAGGATCAGCACGTAGTCAGGACGATCCGCGTCGATGGCTTCGGGCGCCAGCACCGGAATGCGCGAGCCTGGCAACAGCGTGCCTTGCTTGTGGGGATTCCGGTCCACGGTGTAGTCGATGAAATCGGTGCCGATGCCGCAATAGTTGAGCAAGGTGTTGCCTTTGGCCGGTGCGCCATAGCCAACGACGCGCTTGCCGGCGCGCCGCGCGGTCACGAGAAAGTCAAGCAGGCTGCGCTTGGTGGCGCGCACCGCTTCCGCAAAGGCGGTGTAAGGCGCGAGCGTGGTCAGGCCGGCGGCTTGCTCCGCCGCCAGGCATTGCGCGACCTGCGCTGTGACCGCGTGCGCGGCAGCCTGGTGACAGACAAAGAGGCGCAGGCTGCCGCCATGAGTGGGCAGGGTCTGCACGTCGAACACGCGCAAGCCCGCGCGTGCAAACACCGGCAGCAGCGCGCTTAGCGACAGGTAGGAGAAATGCTCGTGGTACAGCGTATCGAACTGCGTTTCGGCCATCAGGCGCAACAGGTGCGGGAACTCAAGGGTGATCACCCCTTCAGCCTTGAGGACGCGAGGCATGCCGCCAACAAAGTCATTGAGGTCAGGCACATGCGCCAGCACGTTGTTGCCAAGCAGGAGATCGACCTGCCAGCCCTCGTCGCGCAGCGACTGTGCGGTTTCGCGGCCAAAGAACACTTCGCGGCTGGCGACACCGCGTTCGCGCGCGGCCGCGGCGGTATTGCCCGTGGGCTCGATGCCCAGGCAATCGATGCCGGCCTGCACAAAGTACTGCAGCAGGTAGCCATCGTTGCTGGCGATCTCCATCACGCGGCTGTCCCCTCCCAGCGCGAAGCGCTTCGTCATGTCCTCGACGTAGCGGCGGGCGTGCTCCAGCCAGGAGGCGGAGAACGAAGAGAAGTAGGCGTAGTCGTCGTGAAAGTGGGCCTGGGCCCCCGTCACGTCGCTGAGCTGCACCAGCCAGCAGTGGTCGCAGACTAGCGCATGCAGGGGATAGAACATCTCGCCCTTGCCAGCGTCTTCGCGCTTGATGAAGGCGTTGGAGACCGGGGACAGTCCCAGATCGACGAAGGTGTGCACCAGCGGCGCGCCGCAGGCGCGGCAGTTACCGTGGTTGGGTGCGGCGTCTGTCATGAGCAGAATCGATCCAGTTGTTGTTCGGAGAGCCTGCGCGCCTGATGTGGGTCGCGCTGGACCGTGCCATACCACTCGGCGGTAGCGGCCAGTGCCTCGTCAAGCGTCCAGCGCGGACGCCACGACAGCACTTGCCGGGCCTTGGCCGAATCGAGATACAGGTAGCGGGCCTCATGCGGCGCTTGCTCCCGGGCGGCCTCGTCGACCTCCCATTGCAAGGCTGGCCAGTGAGCCTGCAGACGCGTGAGGACCTCGGCCACAGGGAGGTTATCGGTAGCGGCGGGACCAAAGTTGAAGGCGCCGGCCAGTGCCTGTTCGCCTGCCCACAGGCGTTCGCCCAGCAGCAGGTATCCACGCAGCGACTCCAGCACGTGCTGCCAGGGACGGGTGGCTTCCGGGCTGCGGATGCGCAGTGGCTGCGCCGCCGCGGCGGCGCGGGCGGCATCCGCGATCAGGCGATCCATGGACCAGTCGCCGCCGCCGATCACGTTGCCGGCACGCGCGGTCGCCACCAGTACGCCGCTCCCGGCCAGGAAGGCCTGCCGGTAGCTCGCCGCCACGAGCTCCGCGCCGGCCTTGCTGGCACTGTAGGGATCGTGGCCGCCGAGCGGGTCGGTCTCGCGGTAGCCCCACAGCCATTCGCGGTTCTCATAGCTCTTGTCGGTGGTGACCACCACCACGGCGCGCACCGATGGGCAGGCCCTCACGGCCTCCAGCAGGTGCACGGTGCCCATCACATTGGTCGACCACGTTTGCACCGGCTGATGGTAGCTGGCGCGTACCAGCGGCTGCGCGGCGAGGTGGAAGACGATTTCGGGCTGTGCCGCATGCAGCGCGGCGGTCAAGGCAGCCTGGTCGCGGACGTCGCCATGGTGGTGCGCGTGCATGCCAGCCTCGACATCGGCCAGGGTGAACAGCGCCGGGCTGGTGGCGCAGGGCAGGGCATAGCCGCTCACGCGCGCGCCCAGCCGGGTCAGCCACATCGCCATCCAGGCGCCTTTGAAGCCGGTATGGCCCGTCAGGAAGACAGAGCGCCCGGCGTAGCAGGACAGTGCACGCATTACCAGCATTTCCAGGGAGCGGAGCCGGACTGCCACATTTCTTCCAGCTGGGTCTTCTCGCGCAGCGTGTCCATGGGCTGCCAGAATCCGTCGTGCTCGTAGGCCAGGAGATGCCCCAGGCGCGCCAGTTCCTTCATCGGCGCTTGTTCCCAGGGGGTCTGGTCGTCGGCGATCAGGTCCAGCACCTCGCGCTCGAGCACGAAGAAGCCCCCGTTGATCCAGCCGCCATCGCCGCGCGGCTTCTCGGAAAAACCGGTGACCATGCCCTCAGTGGTCCGCTCGAGTGCGCCATAGCGCCCGGGAGGTTGCACTGCGGCGACGGTTGCCCAGCGTCCGTGGTTGCGGTGGAAAGCGATCTCCGCGCTCAGGTCGATGCTGGAGACACCGTCGCCGTAGGTGAAGCAGAACGACTCGCCAGGCGTGAGGTAGTCGCGCACCCTGCGCAGCCGGCCGCCGGTTTGCGCATCTTCGCCGGTGTCGACCAGCGTGACCCGCCACGGCTCTGCCTTGCGGCAATGCACGTCCATGCGGTTCTCCGACATATCGAAGGTGACATCCGACATGTGCAGGAAGTAGTTGGCGAAGTACTCCTTGATGACGTAGCCCTTGTAGCCCAGGCAGATGATGAAATCATTGATGCCGTGCGCCGCGTACATCTTCATGATGTGCCACAGGATCGGCTTGCCGCCGATCTCGATCATCGGCTTGGGGCGCAGGTGCGATTCTTCGGAAATGCGGGTACCAAGCCCGCCCGCCAGGATGACGGCTTTCATGCGGCTTCCTCCAATACCTGGATGCCCAGGATTTCATGGGTCGTGGGTTTGCCCTGGCGCTCGATCAAGGCGAGGTCCAGGCCGAACTGCTGCTGCAGGATGTCAGCCAGGGGGCTTTTATCGTGGCCGCCTTCGTCCATGCGTACGCTCAGCAGCCGATAGAGCGGCACGTGGTACGGGCGCAGGTTGATGCTCTCCATCAGCAGTTCGAGGGCGCGGTCGTGGTTGCCCAGGTGCTGCTGCATCTCGCCCAGCGCGAACGCGACCAGCCAGTGCTTGCTCCACTTTGCCGACATGTTCTCCAGCAGGCTGCTCAGCTCGATATGCCGCCCTTCCTCCAGCAGCAGGCCGATGGTCAGCACGAGTTCTTCCATGGAATGCCATGCGCCGGCGCAGAACACGCCATCCTGCGTGCGTGCCTCGAGATGGCTGACGTCGCGGTGCTGGCCAACCAGCGCTATCGCCTGGCTTTCGAACCAGCGCGCGAAGCCGGCGGCGTCGAAGATGGCGCTCTTCTCGAAGCGGTGCCGCATGCTCAGGCGCAGGGCATTGAGCTGCTCGCGGTTGCTGGCCAGGCTGGCCGCCACCGTGACATAGGCTTCTTCGGTTTCGCAGATCAGCTCGTCCAGCCCCATGGCGTGCAGGAACGGCGCCGAAACGCGGGTGTGGAACGGGGCGCAGGCCAGCGTGACCACGGGCACGCCCATCCAGAGCGCGTCGCAGGTGGTATTGCCGCCGGTAACGGGGGAGGTATCGAGCACGATGTCGATATCGTGGTAGGTCAGGTATTGGTTCTTGCCTTCCCTCGGGATGCAGGTCACCCGCTGCGTATCGATTCCGGCCTGCTGCATGCGCTCCAGAAGCGGAATCCTTACCTCGTCCCGGTCGAGTTCCGCGGCTTCCACCAGCAGCCGGCTATCCGCGCAGCTTGCCAGGGTGGTGCTCCAGAGCCGCAGCGTGCGGTCCGTGATCTTGCCGAGGTTGTTGCAGGAGCCGAAGGTGATGAAGCCGTTGCGGGCAGCAGGCGTTTCGCGTACCTGGTATTCGGGCTGGTAGGCCTTTAGCGGACTATTGATCATCGGGTAGTAGACCGCGAAGATGCCCGGCGCGCGCAACAGGTTCTCCGTGTAGTGCGATTCGGCTCCCGCCGGGTCGCCGATCCAGTCCGTGATGCGATGGTGGATGGCTGGCATCCCGGTGCTGCCGGGATAACCCAGCCAGGTGAGCTGGACAGGGGCCAGGCCGTAGACCATGTAGTGCAAGGGCGAGGTGCCCGTGTAGCCGCCGAGATCGATCAACAGGTCGAGGTTTTCCTCGCGCACTGTCCGCACGACTTCGTTCTCCGCCATGTTGGCCACGTCGACGAAGCGATCGCAATACATGGCGATCTTCTGCGTGACGGTGTCCCGATAGGCGTGCAGGCCGAGCGCTACCACTTCGAATCGCGCCCGGTCCAGATTGGCGATGAAGGGAACCAGGATGTAGGCGCACGCGTGGCGGAACAGGTCATTCGAAAGAATACCAACGCGAATGCGCTCGGACGCCGGCCTCTGTTGCACAGGCAGCAGAGGCAGTCGCTTGCTAGCAAGCGACTGCGCGAAGCTGCCGGCCTCCTTCAGCAGGTCGCCGGCGCTCGTCTTCTCGCCGAACAGCAGGAGGAACAGCAGATTGGAGCGGATGCTCTTGTTGCCCGGGTCAAGGGCCGCGGCCTTCCTGAGTACCGAGATCGCGTCTTCCGCGAATCCCGTGTCTTTCAGGTCGTTGGCGTAATTTGCCAGGATGGCGGGATTGTTGGGGGCGATCTCGAGCGCTTTGAGAGACGCGTGCTTGGCGTCCGCGTGCAGGGCCAGCTTCTGCAGGACGATGGCATAGTTGGCCCAGGCCGCCAGGCTGCCCGGGTGCGCGGCGACGCAGTCCCGCAGCATGATGCGAGCTGGCTCGAGCTTGCCCATCGTGCACAGGATGCGCGCGACCGTGGCGATCATGTCAGGCTGGTTCGGGTGCGCCTTCAACCCGTCCTGCGCGATG
Organism: Cupriavidus sp. YAF13; assembly: GCF_052113425.1. Lineage (NCBI taxonomy): Bacteria > Pseudomonadati > Pseudomonadota > Betaproteobacteria > Burkholderiales > Burkholderiaceae > Cupriavidus > Cupriavidus sp. YAF13. The sequence continues at coordinate 32,167 of NZ_JBFRDD010000055.1, read as the reverse complement.
CGGTAAGCCTGCTCGATCTGCTGAAGGCCGAGCGTGGCTACGGCGCGCAAGTAGTAGGCCAGGTAGAGGCCGGGGGCCAGCTTCCCGGCCTTCTCCGCATGTTCGATGGCCTCATGGTACCGGCCGGCGAAGTAGCTGGCCTCGGCCTTCTTGAGGTACCGATCCGCTTTGGAGCTGGCTGCGTTGTTCTTCATTGTGGATGGGCTAGTTTGTCAGGCGAGGCGGCGCGCGGCCAGGGCTTGCGCGGCAGCCATCAGGCGTGGGCTGGTTCGAGGTTTTGCGCTCGCGCGATGTCGATGCCAAGCACTTCGAGGACCGTGGGCGTTCCTTGCTGCTCCAGGAACGCCAGGCTCATGCCGAATTGCTGTTGCAGGAATTCAGCCAGCATGCCCTTGTCATACTGGTATGCATCCATGCGGGCGCTGAGCACACGATAGAGCGGCAGGTGATACGCACGCAGGCCGATGCTCTCCATCAGGTATTCGACGCAGGCTTCGGGCTGCCCGCTGTGATGCGCGATCTCGGCCAGTACATAGGCCGTGATCCAGTGCCTGGGCCATTTCGCGGAGAAGTTCTCCATCAGGCTGCGCAGCTCCACGTAGCGCTGGGCATCCAGCAGGCCCGCGATCGCCACCACGATCTCCGCCATGGTGTGCCAGGCGTCGGCGAAGTAGACGCCATCGAGCGAGCCGGCAGGCTGGCTATCGATCGGCCTGTGGGGCTGGACCAGGGTGGTCAACTGATCTTCCAGCCAGCGCGCGAATCCTGCGCTGTCGGCCAGGGGGCTCTGCTCGAAGCGCTGCCTGGTCGATAGCCGCAAGGCATTGAGCTCTTCGAGGTGGGTCGCCAGGTGCACCGCGACCTCGACATACTCGCGTTCGTCCGCGCACACCAGGCCATCGAGCCCGATGGCATGCAAGACACCCGCGGAGATCCGCGAATGGTAGGCGGCGCCGGCCCGCGATACCACCGGCACACCCATCCACACGGCGTCGCACGTGGTGGTGCCGCCGGTCAGCGGCCACGTGTCGAGGACGATGTCGATGTTGTTGTAGGTCAGGTACTGGTTTTGCACCAGCCGCGGAACGCGGATGACGCTGCCCGCGTCGATGCCGACCCGGGCCAGGCGTGCCAGCAGCGGTCCGCTCACGGCGTCGTTGTCGATGTCGCGCGCTTCGATCAGCAGCCGGCTGCCGGGGCAGCGCGCCATCACGGCGCCCCACAGGGCAAGGGTCTGGTCGGTCACCTTGCCCAGGTTGTTGCAGGAGCCAAAGGTGATCGCGCCAGTCCCGTTGCGCAACGCGGGCGTGTCCTGGACCCGGTACTTGGCGCCGTAGGTCTCGAGCGGGCTATGGATCAGCGGGGCATAGGTGCAAAAGGCGGGCGCCCTGAGCAGGGCTTCGCTGTAGTGCGGCTCGAATCCTTCCGGATCGCAGGTCCAGTCGGTGATGCGGTAGTCAATGGCGCTCAGCCCTGTGCTGCCCGGGTAGCCCAGCCATGTCATCTGTACCGGCGCCAGGCCATGGACCATATAGGGCAGCGGGGAAGTTCCGGTATGCCCGCCGAGGTCGATCAGCACGTCGATCTGCTGACCGCGCACGATGTCGACGATGTCGGCGGTGGACTTGCCGGCCAACTCGATGAACTGGTTGGCGTGCAGCCGGATCTTGTCGGTGACGTGGTCGCTCTGCGGGTTGAGCGAGAACGCCACCACTTCTACGCGGGTGCGGTCCAGGTTGGCAAGCAGCGGCAGGATGAAGTAGGCACAGGCGTGCCGCAGCAGGTCATTGGATAGCAGGCCCAGGCGGATCGGGCCGCCGTCCTGGCGCAGGGCGTGCTTGCGCAGCGGGAAGCGCTGCCCGGCCAGCAGCAGCTGCTCGTAGGCCCTGGCCTCGCGCAGCAGGTCGGGCGCCGTGGTTTCCTGCGCGAACAGCATGGCGAACAGCAGGTTGGCGCGGATGGCGAGATTCTTCGGGGCCAGTCTTACCGCTTTCCATAGTGCCTCCATGGCCTCGCCCATCTCCCCGGTTTCCTTCAGGGCGAGGGCGTAGTTGCAGGCGGCGATGGGTTCGTTCGGATCGATGGCCAGCGCCTTGAGCGCCGCTTCCTTCGCCGCCGCGGGCTCGCGCAGCTCCAGCAGCAGGGCGGCGTAGTGCACCCATCCGCTGATGGAGCCCGGCGCGTTGGCGACGCATTGCTGCAGCAACTGCCTGGCGTCCTCGTGCTTGCCATTGCGCAGCAGGACGAAGCCGCCTAGCGACATCAGGTCGATGTTCGCCGGGAAGCGCTGCAAACCGTCGCGCAGGATCTCGCCGGCTTGCTGCGTATCCTGCATCCCCAGCGCCGCGGCCATTTGCCAATAGCTGGCGTCGGCCCGCTTGCCATGGATTTGCTCCGCCCGTTCGGCCTCCTTGAACGCGGCGCGGTATTGGCCGGCATTGTAGAGTTCGCGCGCCTTGTCGATTTGACGCGGTGCCCTGGAAGCAGTCTGGAGTGGTTTCATCGTTTAAGCCCGTCTTGGCGGGCTGGAACAGGTAGTACGCTTGATGGCGATGCTGGCGCGCCGCCGCGGGCCGTGAACGGCGGTATTCGCAAGGGCAATTGCCAGGCTGTTTCGGCCCCCTAAAACTTAACAGGGCGTCACGCAGGGGGAGGCGGGAATACAGGCCAAAAACAAGGCCAATTCGAGGGGCTTGGAAGTCGTGAGATGAATACGCCGCGTGGATGCCAGGAGCCTGGCGCGGCGGGTGGTGGCGTCAGCCCTGGCTGCCGTGCTGCGTGCCGGATGGGTGGCCGGCGCTAACCTGGTCCTGCTCGAGCTGATACAGCCACGCGAGCAGTTCCGCCACCGCCATGTAGAGCTGCGGGGGGATGTGCGAGTCCAGGTTGACCTGCATCAGCAGGGTTACCAGCGCGGGCGAGTTGTGAACGTAGACGCCGCTCTCGCGGGCGCGGGCGATGATGGCATCGGCGACCTCGCCGTAGCCCTTGGCGACCACGCGCGGGCCGCTGTCGCGGCTTTCGTCGTAGCTCAGCGCGACCGCGCTGCCGCGCGGGCTGCCGTCGAGCACATCGTCCGGGTAGCTCATGATCCGATGCTCCGGCCGGGCGAAAGGATGCCGTCCACCGCCAGCGTGGTGAGGTTCAGTCCGGTGGCCGCCAGCCGATCCTGCAATTGCGCGCGTGCCGCATTCAGGCGGTTGACCGAGTCCGGCGCGGCCAGGCGAGCTTCGATGCCGTTGCCAGCCAGGCTCAGGCGTGCTTCCACGGTGCCGAGGTTGGGGAACTCCAGCACCAGCCGCGTCGACCACACGCCGGTGGCGGGGTCGGGGCCTTCGCCCTGGCTGCGTGCCTTGCTGTCATCGGGCTCGCGCCGGATCTGCCAGTCCATTGGCGTGCCCGGCCACGCTTCGCCCATCCAGCGGAACTGCTGGGTGGCGAGGGCGTCGAGCTGCTGGCGCACCAGCGTGGCGGCGTCGGGATGGACCGGCGGGCCAACCGGCGCCGCCAGTTGCCGGGCCTCGGCCGCGGTGCCGCCATCGCGCCAGGAGCTATCGATGTGCAGGTGCCTGGCTTGCGCCTGCGGGTCTGCCTGTGCCGCTGACGCCGCCTGGTAAGCCTGCGTGGCCTGATGGGCAAGATGGGCCGAGGGGCCTTGCGGGACTGTCAGCGATGAGGCAGCACCGGCGGGCTGCGCCGTGTTGCTGCTGTTGTTGCCTGAGCCCCGCGGCGCAGGCACAGGGGCTGCGGGGCCCGCCTCGGCATCGACGAGCGCCCCCAGGGCCGCGGCTGCAAGGTTGATCGCCGTACCGCTGGCGGCCGGCGGCTGGGGCTGAGCCGCCGGTGCTGGCGGCGCAGCGGGGCTTGCCGAGGGTTCATACGTCAGCGCCAGCACGGGCCGCGCCGCGCCGCCCGCGTTGGCGCTCGCGTCAGGGCTGCCGCTGCCAGGAGTGCCCGGCGGGCGGCCCAGCAAGGCTTGCGGCTCGCGCAGCAGGCTGTCCAGCCCGCGCGTGCCGTTGAGCAGCTGTCCCAGATGGGATTCGTAGAACAAGCCGCTTTGCCCGACCTGCCGCGCCAGCGCACCGGCCAGCGCGGCAGCCTGGCCGCTGCCGGGCGGTGTGGGCAGGAGCGGGGCGGAGCCGCGCAGCGGTGTGGATTCGGTGCCTTCCAGGATATCCAGGATGACGCGCGCCGCCGAGCTCAAGGTCTCACGTGCCGAGGCTGGCGCTGTGCCGGCCGCGGGGTTGAGCCCGCCGCCGGTTACCTGGCCGGGACGGCCTTGCTGCACCGTGGGGCCGCCAGTCGCGGGACCCACCGTATCGGTGACGGTGCCCGTGGGCAACAGCGCGGCCAGCTTGGCCACGCTTAGTGCGGATGTGAGGCCTTGCGTATCCGCACGCAGCGCGAGCGAAGGGTCCGGCGGAAGATTGATGCCGACCATTCAGCGTATCAGAGGGCTGCGTCAGCGCCGTAGGTGTGGTGCAGTTCCAGGCGGCGGCGCGAGTGATTGAGCAGGTTGCCGAGGCGTTCGAGCTGGGGCATCACCAGGTTGCGGATGGCGGCATCCTGCGACAGGATGCTCTCCAGCATCTGGTAGCGGTAGCGGCGTTCCTGAGGCGAGAGCAAGGCTACGTCGTCGTTATTGCGCAGCACGTTGACCTGGGCCACGTAACGGGTCTGCAACGCGCTCAGGCTGTCCCAGTCGCTGGCGCGTGCGGCTTCGCACATCTGCCCGGACAGGCCGAGCAGTTCTTCATAGCAGGCGATGAGTCGGTTCTTTTGTCTGAGCATGTCATACCCCTACCGAGACGGCTTCCGGGGGCCGCAGCGGCTGTTGCTCCGGCTCCGCGGCGGGGTCGATCTGGCTCCACGCCGAGGCCAGGTCGGCCAGCAGCTTGTCCACTTCGAACAGCCGGTCGTCATCGTTATGCAGGTTGCCCAGCATGAGCTGGCGGGTCATGTACTCGTAGAGCGCATCGAGGTTGCCCGCGAGTTCGGCGCTGGCGCCGTGGTCCAGCGAGGCACGCAGGCCGCTGTCGATGATCTCGATCGCCTTCGAAATGGCCATGCCCTTGTCGGCGATTTTGCCCGCCTCCATGTGGAAGCGCGCGCGGGCGATGGCTGCCCGCGCGCCGTCGAACAGCATCACGATGAGCCGGTGCGGAGAAGCACTCATGGCTCCGGTCTGGACGCCTACATTGGCATAGGCGTTGGCGGCAGTGCGTGCGTACATGGCGGCGATCCCTAGGTTTGGTGCGGCGGCTGCGAACGGGGTGACGTGGGTCAGGCCGTCTTGCCGCTTGCAGCAGAAAACTGCTGCGTCAGATAATTCTTGGTGGCAGTCATCTGCGACATGATCGAGTCCAGTTGCTGGAACTGGGTACGATACTGCGCGACGGTGGCATCGATCTGGGCGGACATGTTGGTGTAGTCCGTAGCTAGTGACTTGAGTTGCGCATTGACGCCGTTGGTGGCGGTGGTCAGTGCCCCGGTGGCGCTGGAGAAGCCGGCTGCCACGGTCGCCAGCTGGTTGCCATAGCCCGACTTGCCGTCGGTGCCGCTGAACAGCTGGGCCACGCCGGCCTTGTTGCTGGCTAGCACGCTGTTCAGCTTGGCGGTGTCCAGCGACATGGTGCCGTTCGCGTTGAAGCCGATGCCGATCTGCGTCAGGTTGTTCAGGCTGCCGCTGGCGCCTGTCTGCGGCGTGTTGATCACGGAGCGCAGCTGGTTCTCGATCGTGCGCAGGGTGCTGTCGCCCAGCAGTACGCCCGCGGTCTTGGTGGTCGCGTCGTAGCTGGACAGATTGCCTGCCGTGGTCTGCAGCGTGTTGTAGGCGGTGACAAAGCTCTGCACCGCGCTGGCCATCGTCGAGGTGTCGGTGGACACGCTGATCGTGCTGGAGCCGAGCGTGGCCAGGTTCATCGTGACGCCCTGCGCGGCGCCCTGGACCGTGTTGGTGGCGCTGGTGATCGCCAGGCCATTGACGGTGAGCTTGGCGTCCGCGGCCTTGACGTTCTCGGTCATGGCCTTGGTGCCCGCCGGATCATACGACAGCAGGCCGCTGATGGTGCTGGGGTCGCCCGCGCCATTGCTGGCCACCGACACGCGCATGCTGGAGGCGGCGCCGGACGTGTTGGAGGTGATCACCAGGTGATAGGGCGCGCTGCTGCCGTCATTGACGATGCTGGCGGTGACGCCGGCATTGGCCGCGTTGATGGCATCGCGGATGCCGGTCAGCGTGTTGTTGGTGCCGTTGATGTTGATCGAGGTGGGCGTGCCGCTGCCCGGCGTGAACGTCGTGCCGCTGGTGGTGCCGAATTCGATCTTGATGCTGGCGCTGCCCAGCAGCTGGCCGGTGCTGTCGGTGATGCCGTTCGACACCAGCGTCTGCGACTGCGCCAGGGCCGTCACGTTGACGGCATAGCTACCGGCTACTGCGGTCTTGTCCGCGGCCGTGGTCAGCACGCTGGTGTTGCTCGACGTAGTGGTCGTGCTGTTATACAGGCTGGCCGTGCCGAGCGCGGCGGCTGTGGTCTGGAACGAGGCCACGGCGCCCTGGAGCACGCCATAGGCCGACAGCTTGGAGGTCGCCGCCGTCTGCTGGTCCGTGATCGGCGTGAGCTTTGCCTGTTCCCCCGACTGCAGATTGGTCAACAAGGTACTCAGATCCAGTCCGGAACCAACGCCAAGCGACGAAATCGATGAACTCATGATTGCTACCTGTGATGACTTTGTTCGGGGGGGGGAGGGCTGGCCGCTCAAGCGGTCTGGTGAATCAGCAGGCCTTGCAGCTTGTCAATGGCCCGGGTGATGCGCAGGACTTCTTTCGAGGGGAACTGGCGGATGGTTTCGCCTGTAGTCTTGTCCACCACCACCGTCACGAAGCGGTGGGTGTCGTGGTCGATGTTGAACCGCACCTCGACCGGGGTCGCCCGCAAGGCTTCGTTCAGACTGGCGAGCGCGCTGGCCAGCTCCCTGGAGCTGGCCGCTTCCGCTTTCGCGGCTGCGGCCCCCTCAGCCGAGGCTGAGCCCGCTTGCTGGCCGGCGGCCGGCTCGCCTGCCGTATCCACGGACGAGGCCGGGGTGGCGGCAGGCGTGGCGGTCATCGGCGATAGCAGTTCGGGCGATCTGATCATGGTCTGTCTCGCGGCGGTTGGGTCGGAGCATAAAAGCCCCGGTGGAAACGCTTTCAGAGCGGAGACCGCTCTGGAAGCATTCCCGGCAGTACCGGGCCCGCAGGCCCGGCACTACTAGGAGGGTGACGACTGTTGCGGGATTAACGCAGCAGCGACAGCACGCCTTGGGTCGACTGGTTGGCCTGGGCCAGCACAGCCGTACCTGCTTGTTGCAGGATCTGGGCGCGCGACATGTTCGACACTTCCGTCGCGTAGTCGGCGTCTTGAATGCGCGAGCGCGATGCCGACAGGTTCGTGACAGCCRAACCCAGGTTGGAAATTGCCGAGTTGAAGCGGTTCTGCACTGCGCCCAGCGAGCTGCGCAGCTTGTCGACCGTTGCCAGTGCGGCGTCGATCGTGGTCAGCGGGTTGGTGCTGCCCACGCCGGTGAAGGCGGTGGTAGCAGTGGTGCTGCCGCTGGTGCTCAGTTCGATCTGGGCGCCGTTTGTTACGGCCGTGGTCGTAGAGCCACCGTTGACCAGGGCTGCCGGGCCTGCCGTGGTATCCAGAGCGTAGTTGTTGCCACCTTGGCTGACGTACGCCACTGCCGCACCGTTCGAATCCGCGCCGACCTTGACCAGCTGGCCAGCCACGGTATTGCCAGTATTGCCGTTGGCCGCATCGCCGACCTTCACGTCGGCCTTGTTCAGCGTAACTTTGCCATTGCTGTTGTCGACCGAAGCAGCGTAGTAGTCGCTGCCGAACTTGACCACGTAGCTGTTGGTGGAGTTGCCTGCGGAGTCCAGCACGTTGCTCAGCGTCAGGTCGCTGGCCTTGACGGTCGAGCCGGTAGCGGTGGTCAGCGAGGTTGCTGCGGCGGACAGGTCGACTGCAACCGGGGTGGTACCGGTAGCGGCGRCAACCGTGGTGATGGCGGCGCTGGTCGGCAGTGCGTTCTTGGCAACCGTGAAGCCGGTCATGCCCAGGGTCTTCGAGCTGATTTCCTTCAGGTCGATCGAGATGGTCTGGCCGTCTTGCGCGCCAACTTGCACCTTCAGCGACGATGCGGTCGACGACAGGACCTTCACGCCGTTGAAGTCGGTCTGTTGCGACGTACGGTCGATTTCAGCCATACGCTGGGTGATTTCGTCCTGGATCGACTTCAGATCGCTTGCCGAGTTGCTGCCCGTTGCGGCTTGCACGGCCAGGGTACGGATAGCTTGCAGGTTGTTGTTGACTTCGGTCAGCGCGCCTTCAGTCGTTTGCGACAGCGAGATACCGTCGTTGGCGTTACGTTGAGCTTGGGTCAGGCCGTTGATGTTCGAGGTGAAGCGGTTGGCAATTGCCTGGCCAGCAGCGTCATCCTTGGCGCTGTTAATACGCAGGCCCGAGGACAGACGCTGGATCGCGCTGTTCAGCGACGATTGCGACGAGCTCAGGTTGTTCTGCGTCATCAGGGACAACGTGTTGGTATTGATGACCATCGACATGGTACGACTCCTATTCTTTTACAAGTGAGTTGTGCAATCCGGCTGTTGCCGCAACGTTGGCTGCCAGGCAATGCTGGGCGAGAAGTGCCACCGTTGTTTGGGTTATCGGTTGGGGCCGGAAAAGATTTAGAGTGATCTTTGCGATGGTTTGAAAACGAATGGCGGATTTGGTGTGAAACAAGCCCCGCCGGGCCTGCGGCGTGACCTCGGCAACGCCTAGCGGCGCTTGCGGGTACGCGGTGTATATAAGCTGACAAATTCCGGCGAGGTCTCCGCCCCGGGCACGCTGGCCATGGCCTCGGGGGCGTGAGCCGGCGTGATCACGGCGATGGAGTGCTTGTAGACGATCTGCGCAAGCGGGTCCTGCGCCGACTCCGCCAGCAGCACCATATAGTTGTCCGCCGCCATGATCACGCCGTGCAGCCGAATGCCGTTCGATAGGTGCACGACGACAGGATTGCGACTTGCGCTGTGGGTGGAGAGCTGCAGGTGCTGCAGTTTCCGGCTCGGGCGATCGATCCTGGTTACCTTCTTGTTCACAACTTCTCCGGAAGAGCCCGCTCGGGTTCTGGCGGCTGGCAACGGTCCAATAACTGGGCCTGGGCAAATGGGGTGTGACAGCGTGGCTGGGTGCCGGCTGTGGCACGGCCTGGGCTGGGCGGGGGATGAAACATCCGCTCTCGGTGCTGGCGCGGGACGGCGAGGCGGCATGGGCCGGGACCGGCCCTGGTTTGTGTCCAGGCGGTGGATCCGATGCTGCCCCGCAAGCTGTGGCGGGCGACGCCGCCAGAAGAGAAGGGGAATACTTCAGCGGCGAGGGTAACAAAATTTCTTACAAATCTTGACGGTTGGGGGGCGCGTCTCGCGTAGAGGTTTTCCTCTAATAAAACTATTGCATCACGCTGCAGATCTATGCGTTGATTTGCGCTTGCGTGGCAAGTCCCAACGCCACCCGCGCCCGCATTCCCTGTCTGGCATGGGTTTGCGGGCAACAAGGTGGCCCTGGCCTGCTGCTGCGATGTATTCCATGCCGCGTATTCGCCACTTGCGTGGCACTTTCGGCACTTTTGCTATCAGAGTTATCCCTGATAGAAATTGGATTTACACCTCATGTAAGCAGGTTTATATTCGCTTCAGGGCCTTTCGGCTCTAAAGCAGTCCTGGAAAGCCTACGAGCACCCCGCGCGTGGGCTTCTTTTTTTGTGTGCCCACTTTGTTTGTTGTGCGCCCTCGGCGACAAGCGCCGGAGGCGGCACTTCGAAGTGCATGGGTGACATTAGACGACAGGTTGCAGCCGGCCAATCGTTCGAATTGCCGGGCTTTTCCCCCTTATATTCCCTTTCAATCCCGCTTTTTTCCGCTTCTTTGTGGAAGTCGCTGTTTAGCCCTCAAGCTTGCTCCTGTCCCTGCCGTTAAGCCCGCGATGCGGCGTCGCTCCGGAAATCTGTCCGGGGCGAGGATGAAGCGCGCGCGATAAGAGTTAAAGGAGCCGGGAAGATGCGTTGGTTGCGAAACTTTGGCATTGGGGTGCGCCTGACGGTAGCGTTTTCGCTCGTGGCGCTGCTGCTGGTTGCCGTGGCCGTGCTGGGCATGATGTCCCTGCGCACCATGAACGAATCGATGCGCCTGACAGTGGAAGGGCGCCTGTTCAAGGTGCTGGAGATCGAGCGTGTCAAGCAAGTTGCGCTGCGCGCCGGCATCCTGGTGCGCGATGCCACCCTGAATGAGGATCCGGTCGCCGTGCGCCGCAACGCCGAGCGCATCGGCGCGCTGCGCCAGGACATGCGCGGCACGCTGGATGAACTGGGGAAGTGGTTGTCCAGGTCCGCCAGGCCTGAGATCCAGGAAACCTATCGTGCCCTGATCGAGGCACGCAACGCTTACGACACCCAGCTCGACACGGTGCTGCGCCAGTTGCAGGGCGGCGAGTTCGACAGCGCGCGCAGCGCGCTGGTGGCGACCCTGCCGGCGGCCCAGGCACCTTACTTCGACAAGCTGAGCGAATTGTCCGACGGCGGGCGCAAGGTGGCCGCTGCCGCCGTGCTGGAGGCCAATGCCAGCTATGAGATGGGGCGCAACCTGCTGCTGGGTCTGGCTGCCGCCGCGCTCGCGCTGGCCGCCGTCCTCGGCATCAGCATCACGCGCTCGATCACGCGCCCGGCGCGGCAGGCGCTGGACGCGGCACAAGCGCTCGCACATGGCAACCTGACCTATGTCATCCACGCCAGCAGCGATGACGAGATGGGCCGCATGCTGGGTGCGCTGGAGCGCGCTTTCGGGCAGCTGGCAACGCTGGTGCACGGTATCCAGGGCGCGACGCGCTCGATCGACGGCGCGACCCGCGAAATCGCCAAGGGCAATACCGACCTGTCCCAGCGCACGGAAGAGCAGGCGGCATCCCTGGAGCAGACCGCGGCATCCATGGAGCAGCTCACCTCGACGGTCAAGCAGAACGCGGCCAACGCACGCCACGCCAACGAACTGGCGCTCAGCGCTTCCGGCGTGGCAACGGCGGGCGGGAACGCCGTGCGCGGCGTGGTTGAGACCATGCAGCATATTTCGCAATCGTCGGCCAAGGTCGCCGACATCGTCGGTGTGATCGAAGGGATTGCCTTCCAGACCAATATCCTGGCGCTCAACGCGGCCGTGGAAGCTGCCCGCGCCGGTGAGCAAGGACGTGGCTTTGGCGTGGTGGCCGCAGAGGTGCGCAGCCTGGCCCAGCGGTCTTCGTCGGCGGCCAAGGAGATCGGCCAACTGATCAATGGCTCGGTGGGGCAGGTGGCCCATGGCGCCAAACAGGTCGAGGACGCTGGCCGCACCATGGACGACATCGTCGGGGCGGTGAAGCGCGTGACCGACATCATGGGCGAGATCGCCGCGGCCAGCGAGGAGCAATCCTCCGGCATCGAGCAGGTCAACCGCGCCATCAGCCAGATGGAAAGCGTGACGCAGCAGAACGCCGCGCTGGTCGAGCAAGCCGCCGCCGCCGCCGAGAGCCTGCAGCAGCAGGCCGCCGGGCTGGTCGACGATGTATCCAGGTTCCAGGTGACACCGGCGCAAACGCATGTTGCACGGGCGCCCGCACCGGCTGCGCCTGCGCGAGTGGTATCGGCCGCGCGCGCGGCGCCGGCAGCCGCCGGGCGGCGCCCTGCGGCGCATACGGCCGCAGGTGGCAAGAGCCACCCGCCGGTCCGCCAGGCGGCGGCTCGCCCGACTCCCGCCAAACCGGCGGCTCCGGCCGCTCGTGCTGCCCAGGCGGTGCAGGTGGTGCATGCAACACCTGCTGCACCGGCAGCGCGCGTGGCACCTGCAAGTGCTGCCAAGCCGGCGGCCCGGCCGGCCGCCGTGGCGCCACGTGCCGGCGCGGTCCGCACCACCCGCGAGCCTGTGTTGCCTAGCAAGGCCCGCGCGCCGGTGGTGCGCCAGGGCCGCGAGCCTGTGCTGTCTTCCAAGGCACTGCCCGCCGCGCGCCAGGCCAAGCCTGCCGCCGTAGCACCGGCGCCGCGCCGCGCCGTGCGCACCCCGGCCGCCGGCAGCCCGGCCATGGCCGCGGGCGACTGGGAGTCGTTCTGAGTCCGGCAATGCCGCCTTGAATGTCGCTTGAATATCGCCTGAATGTCGATCAGGCGGCATTCAGGTCAGGAGCCCGGCAAGGCGCCGGGGCGGCTGCAAGGCGCAAGGCTTAGGCCTACAATAGCGCCCTTGTATACAAAAACAGACAGGAGCGATGCCGCCCGTTCGCGGTGGCGCCGCACTCCATGTCCCTCGCCGCAAGCGTCCTCTCTGCCTCAGCCCATGACCGCCGCCTCCATGCCGCCCTTCCTGGCGGCTTCAGCTCCGCCTTCACCCGCCCAGTCACCCGCGAGCGCTTCGGCCACTTCCGCCGCCCCCGAGACCGCGGGCGATGGCGGCAAACCTGGCAACGCGGCATCCGTCCCCTCGCCGGTTCCGCCGGTGCCGGTGATGCAGGTCATTTTCGGGCTGATGCTGGCCATCCTGCTGGGCGCGCTGGAGCAATCGATCGTGGCCGTGGTGCTGCCGGAGATCGCGCTGCAGCTTAATGGCTTCGAGGAGATGGCCTGGGTGGTCTCGGCCTACCTGGTGGCCTCCACGGTGGTGACGCCGATCTACGGCAAGCTCTCGGATCTGCTCGGGCGGCGCTCGGTCCTGTCGTTCGCCATCGTGTTGTTCTTCCTGGCTTCGATCGCGTGCGCGCTGGCGCAGACCATGCCGCAACTGATCATCGCGCGCGTCCTGCAAGGGCTGGGCGGCGGTGGCCTGATCTCGGTGTCGCAGGCCACCATTGCCGATGTGGTGCCGCTGCGCGACCGTGGCCGCTACCAGGGCTATGTGAGCGGCGTATGGGCCGTGGCCAGCATGGCCGGCCCGGTGATCGGCGGCTACCTGGCGCATTACCTGTCGTGGCGCTGGATTTTCTGGATCAATCTGCCGCTGGCGCTGATCGCGCTGCTGGTGGTCCGCCGTGCGCTCAAGCACCTGCCAGCGGGCGGGCGCCGCCATCGCATCGACTACGTCGGCGCGCTGCTGTTCGGTGGCGGCCTGACCGGCGTGCTGGTGTTCCTGACCCGGCTCGGGCAGGGGCAGTCGGCCGCGACGCCGCAAACGCTTGGCCTGCTGGTGGCCGGGGTGGCCGCCATGGTGCTGTTCGTGTGGCAAGAGCGCCGGGTGGCGGACCCGATGATCCCGCTGGACATGCTGCGCGTGCCGACGGTCGCGATCTGCTGCATCACGCTGTTCCTGTGCTTCTTCCAGCTGATCGCCATGTCCGTGCTGCTGCCGCTGCGTTTCCAGGTGGTGGGCGGCGTGCAGGCCGATAGCGCCGCGCTGCGGCTGGTGCCGCTGACGCTGTCCATCCCGTTTGGCGCGTTTGTCTCGGGCCGGCTGATGACGCGCAGCGGCCGTTACAAGCCGCTGCAGCTGGTGGGTTCGCTGGTTGCCCCGCTGGCGATTGTTGCGCTGGCCTTCGTCGATCCGCATGCGGTCCTGCTGACCGCGCTGGTGATGGTGATCCTCGGCCTGGCCATCGGGCTGCAGTTGCCGAGTGGCTTGGTCGCTACCCAGAACGCGGTGCCAGCGCATCAGGTAGGGGTGGCCACGGCGCTGACCGCGTTCTCGCGCATGCTCGGCGGCGCGGTCGGCGTGGCGGTGCTGACCACCGTGCTGATCGCGCTGCTGCGCCGTGGCGACATGGGAATAGCGGACCTGGCCGGTGGCGAGGACGTCCTGATGAGCATGTTCCACCGCGCCATGGTGGGCGGCGACGCGGGCGCCTCGGCCGATGCAGGCGCGGTGCGGGCGGCGGCCGAGGTGGCGTTCCGTACGCTGTTCCTGCTCAGCGCCGCTGTGTCGCTGGTGGCGCCCTTCCTGGTGGCGCGTCTGCCGGAGGCCACCTTGCGCGGCAGCACTGGCGCCAGCGTGGCGGCCAGCATGGATTGATTGGCGCACGCTGGCCGAGTGCGGCCGCGTGGCCCGGCCAGGTCAGGGGCTCCGCGCCTCTGGCGTGCTGCTTTTTCCGAGGAAGCCGAACTCCACCGGCGTCTTGGCGTAGAACACCTGGACGTCTTCCAGGGCGAGGCGGTCGAACAGCCGCTGCACTTCCTCCTCCGTGGCAATCACGGTGATCTCCTCCGGCCGGTCGGCCAGCTCCACGAAATGCCAGGTGTGAAAGCGGCGGTCATGGCCGATGCCTTCGGCCGCGACCATATGCGTGGCGCCGCGGATCTGCAGCTCGCGCAGGATCTGCAGCAGCCAGTGGGATAACTGCTTGCCGTGGTGGCGGCGGTTTTCGATGGTAAATAGCGTGAGCTGGAAGCCTTGCACGGCAGCCCCCTTTTGCCCCCTTGCGGCGGTGTTCGCGTGCCGCGGACGTGGCATGGACGGTGTGCGCCTGACGGGGTGCCGTCTTTAGTTTAGGCGCGAAACCTGCTGCCCAAAAACCAAGGGTTCACCCTAGTCTCATTCGGGGAGAGGGCCGGCTATATTTTCATTCGTCTCAATAGCAATCTGTGGTTTTATATATAAAACAAAACCAAGGGATCGCTCCCGTCACGCCAACCATTAGCAGGCCTACCGTGCGACATCCGAAGCCCAACACCAACCTCAGGCGTGCACTGCGCTGGCCCGCCGCTGCCTGCCTCGCGTTCGCCAGCCTGTGGGTTGGCGCGGCACCAGCGGCATGCGCCGCGCAACCCGCCTCAGCCTGCAGTGCGCTGCGCATTGTCGTGCCGTTCCCGGCGGCTGGCCCGGCCGACCTGCTCGCGCGCACGCTCGCGCAGGGTTTGCACCAGCGGCGCGGCGTGACCGCGGTGGTGGACAACAAGCCCGGGGCCAACGGCAATATCGGCATCGATGCGGTGCGCCGCGCGGCGGGCGATGGCTGCACCTTGCTGGTGGCGCCGGCCGGCAACCTGACCATCAACCCCACGCTGTTCCCGGCGCTGTCTTATCAGGTCGAGCGCGACTTCCTTCCCGTTTCGCTATTGGCAAGTTCGCCCAATGTGCTGGCGGTGCACCCTTCCGTACGCGCAAATTCCGTGCAGGCGCTGGTGGCGCTGGCACAGCACGCCAATCCGCCGCTTGGTTATGCCAGCCCCGGCGTGGGCAGCGGCCTGCACCTGGCCGGCGAGTTGTTCCGCCAGCAGACCGGCATCGCGCTGCTGCATGTGCCCTATAAGGGCACCACGCAGGCGCTCAACGACGTGGTGGGCGGGCAGGTGCCGATCCTGTTCGGCACGCTGCCCACGCTGGCGCCCTTCATCCGCTCCGGCGCGTTGCGTGCGCTGGCCGTGACCCAGGCCAAACGCTCGCCCGCCGCGCCCGCGATTCCGTCGCTGGCGGAGCAGGGCGTGCACGGCATCGAGGTCAGCTCCTGGTACGCGCTGCTGGTGCCGCACGCCACGCCGGCGCCGGTGGTGGAGGCGCTGAATGCCGACGTGCGCGAAGTCTTCGCCGGCAAGGCGGTGCGCGAGGAACTGGCGCGCCAGGGCATGGAGCCGGTTGCCAGCACGCCCGATGCGCTCGCCACGCGCATCCGCCAGGAAAGCGCGAGCTGGGCCGAGCTGATCCGCGCACGCGGCATCAAGGCTGAATAAGGCAACAGCGTAATGACGCAATGATGCGCAACAACGCAAGCCGGTGCTGGCGGCCGGTTTGCGTCATCCCCCCCCACGCATCACGCCTCACTCCCGCCCGTCCTCCGTCGCGGCGCCTTCGGCATCCAGCCCCTTCATGTTTTCCAGCAGCTTGAGCAGGTAGTGCAGCGTGTGGGTGATGTCGCCGGTTGAAAAATCGGTCAGCGCCCGCTCGTAGTAGTCCCGGATCTTGGGCTGCGCCAGGCGCAGCCATACATGGCGCCCGGTCTCCGTCATGGTGACCAGCCGCGAGCGCCGGTCGCGCCCGTCGGGCGCCATGCTCAGGTGGCCGTCGCGCTCCATGCGGCTGATCAGTCCCGACAGGTTCTGCCGGCTCACCATCAGGTAGCGCGCCAGGTCGCCCACGCTCATGCCATCGGCCGCCTGTGGCCGCGACAGCGCGCCCAGCACGGCCCACTGCTGCGTCGTCAGGCCTTCGGCCTCGACCGCCCTTGACCCTGTTTTATGCAACATATTTGCGCATTGGTACAGGCGAAAGAACAACCTGTTTGCCATTTCCATGCGCGCTGCTGGGGCAAGATCATCATCAAAATCGGGGTTAACCATCATAAATTCCTGAGAAACCGTACTTGCATTGGTTCAGTTGCCCGCCTAGTATACGTCAATATATTTACGTATTTAACCGCTGGCGCGCGACCTATCAGTCGCACGATAGCACCCTGGACCACGAAGGAGAACACTGTGCA
The DNA here is from genome assembly GCF_052113425.1 of Cupriavidus sp. YAF13. Lineage (NCBI taxonomy): Bacteria > Pseudomonadati > Pseudomonadota > Betaproteobacteria > Burkholderiales > Burkholderiaceae > Cupriavidus > Cupriavidus sp. YAF13. The sequence goes on along the minus strand of NZ_JBFRDD010000055.1, from coordinate 15,704 downwards.
AAGACTCGAAGGCAAGACGGTCATCGTGACTGGTGGTGGTGGTGGCATCGGCGGCGCAACCTGCCGGCGCTTTGCGCGGGAGGGCGCCGCCGTGGCCGTGCTCGACCTGAACCTGGCGGCAGCGCAGCAGGTCGCCGCCCGCATCCGCGAAGACGGCGGCCGCGCCGAAGCATTCCAGTGCGACATCACGGACCGCGCCAGCGTCGACACCGCCGTGGCGGCCACCATCGGCCAGCTTGGCCCCATCGACGTGCTGGTCAACAACGCCGGCTGGGACGTGTTCAAGCCCTTTGCCAAGACCGAGCCGGCGCAATGGGACCGCCTGATCGCCATCAACCTCACCGGCGCGCTGCACATGCACCACGCGGTGCTGCCCGGCATGGTGGAGCGCAAGCGCGGGCGCATCGTCAACATCGCCTCCGACGCCGCGCGTGTGGGTTCCTCCGGCGAGGCGGTCTACGCCGCGTGCAAGGGCGGCCTGGTGTCGTTCTCCAAGACCATCGCCCGCGAGCACGCCCGTCACGGCATCACAGTCAACGTGGTGTGCCCCGGCCCGACCGATACCGCGCTGTTCGAGGACTACAAGCAAGGCGCAGGCAATCCGGAAAAGCTGATCGAAGCCTTCACCCGCTCGATCCCGCTGGGCCGCATCGGCCAGCCGGAGGACCTGCCCGGCGCCATCGTGTTCTTTGCCAGCGACGACGCGGCCTTCGTCACCGGCCAGGTGCTGAGCGTGTCGGGTGGCCTGACCATGAACGGCTGAACCCGGCCGCGGCGATATCGAAGACATCGAAGACAACGGAGACAACGACCATGAACTACGAAGACATCCTCTACGACGTGCGCAACGGCGCGGCCTGGATCACCATCAACCGCCCGGAGAAGATGAACGCCTTCCGCGGGCGCACCTGCGACGAACTGATCCACGCCATCAACCGCGCCGGCTATGACCGGGAGATCGGCGCCATCGTGCTCGCCGGCGCCGGCGAGAAAGCCTTCTGCACCGGCGGCGACCAGTCCGCCCATGAAGGCCAGTACGACGGCCGCGGCACCATCGGCCTGCCGATGGAGGAGCTGCACAACGCCATCCGCGACGTGCCCAAGCCCGTCATCGCCCGCGTGCAGGGCTATGCCATTGGCGGTGGCAATGTCATCTGCACGATCTGCGACTTCACCATCGCCTCCGAGAAGGCCGTGTTCGGGCAGGTGGGCCCCAAGGTCGGCTCGGTCGATCCTGGCTACGGCACGGCCTTCCTGGCCCGCGTGGTGGGCGAGAAAAAAGCGCGCGAGATCTGGTATATGTGCCGCCGCTATCCGGCGGCCGAAGCCCTCGCCATGGGCCTCGTCAACGCTGTCGTCCCGCATGAACAGCTCGACGCCGAAGTGCAGAAGTGGTGCGACGAGATCATGGAAAAGAGCCCCACCGCGCTGGCCATCGCCAAGCGCTCGTTCAACATGGACACGGCCCACCAGAGCGGCATCGCCGGCATGGGCATGTACGCGCTCAAGCTCTATTACGACACCGAGGAATCGCGCGAGGGCGTCACCGCCTTCCAGGAAAAGCGCAAGCCCGATTTCCGCAAGTACGCCAAGTAAACCGCCGTAGCCGCCGTAGCCGCCGTAGCCGCCGTAAGCCGCCATAGCCGCCGTTGCTGTCACAAGCAACGCGGCCGCGCGGTGCATCGCATCGGCGCGCCATGCGGCAAGACATCCTGGAGACGCCATGAACCCCTATCTCGACGAAGACCTGGCCGCGCTCGGCGACCATGCCCGCCGCTTCGCCACCGAACGTATCGCACCCGGCTTCCTGGCGCGCGACCGCACTCGCGAGCTTGACCGCGCGCTGATGCGCGAAATGGGCCAGATGGGCTTTATCGCCCCCGAGCTGCCCGAGCAATACGGTGGCCAGGGCCTGGGCTGCCTGGCGGCCGGCGTGATCCACGAAGAAGTGGCGCGCGCGGACCTGAGCCTTTCCTACATCAACCTGCTGGCCTCGCTGAACGGGCAGATCCTGGCGCATCATGCCGCCCCGGAGATTGCGCGGCCATGGCTGCAGCGCCTGACGCAAGGCGAAGCCCTGCTTGCCATCGCGCTGACCGAGCCGCGCGGCGGCTCGGACGCGGCCAACCTGCGCCTGCGCATGGAGCGCGACGGCGGCCACTACGTGCTCAATGGCGAGAAGACCTCCATCTCCGCTGCCGACCAGGCCGACGCCGCCGTGGTGTTCGCGCGCAGCGGCTCCGTGGAGGCGGGCGCGCGCGGCGTCTCGGCGCTGCTGGTGCCGATGGACCTGCCCGGCATCACCACCAATCGCTTCGACTGCCACGGCCAGCGCGCGATCGGGCGCGGCTCGATCTTCTTCGAGAACGTGCGCGTGCCCGTCAGCCATCTGCTCGGCAAGGAAGGCGAGGGCTTTGTGCAGGTGATGCAGGGCTTCGATTTCTCCCGCGCGCTGATCGGCCTGCAGGTACTGGCGGTGGCCAGGGCGAGCCTGGAGGAAACCTGGGAATACGTGGCCGAGCGCCAGGCCTTCGGCAAGCCGCTGGCCGCCTTCCAGGGCGTGTCCCATCCGTTGGCGGATTTCGAGACGCAGGTCACTGCCGCGCGCCTGCTGTGCCTGCAGACGCTCTGGCTGAAAGACCGCAACCTGCCGCACACGGCCGAAGCCGCGATGTGCAAATGGTGGGCGCCCAAGCTGGCCTACGACGTGGTGCACCAGTGCCTGCTGTCGTTTGGCCACGGCGGCTACGACCGCGGCCCGATGGAGCAGCGCCTGCGCGATGTGCTCGGCTTCCAGATCGGCGACGGCACCGCGCAGATCATGAAGACCATCATCGCCCGCACCCGCGCGGGCCGGGATGCGGTGCCGGCCTGATCTCGCCAGCTAGCAAGCCCGAACCACAAGCCCGGCAAGCCAGGCCAAACCGACAACAACAAGGAGACACGCCATGGAATTCGACGCCATCCTGCTGCCCCCGCGCCGCGCGTCCAGCGTTGCGCAAGGCCTGTGGCCAGAGCGCACCATCAACGATGCGCTGGACGACTGCGTGGCCCGTTGCCCCGACAAGGTTGCGTTGAGCGCATTGCAGGTGGAGAGCGGCACGACCACGCGCCTGACGTACTGGGAGCTGGCCGGGCGGGCCGGGCGCATCGCCGCGGGCCTCGCCAGGCTGGGTGTTGGCGCCAACGATGTCGTGTCCTGCCAGTTGCCCAACTGGTGGGAGTTCACCGCGCTCTACCTCGCCTGCGCGCGCCTTGGCGCGGTGCTCAATCCGCTGATGCCGATCCTGCGCGAGCGCGAGTTGTCGTTCATGCTCCGGCACGCATGCAGCAAGGTCGTGGTGATTCCAAAGCGCTTTCGCGGGTTTGACTACGAAGCCATGTTCGATGGCCTGCGCCAGGCACTGCCCGACCTGCAGCATGTGGCCGTGATCGGCGGCGCCGGGCCCGATTCGTTCGAGGCCTTGCTGGCCGGTGCCGGCGCGCCGGACCTGGCGGCTGGCCATCGCCCCGGCCCGGATGACATCACCCAGCTCATCTACACCTCCGGCACCACCGGCGAGCCGAAGGGCGTGCTGCATTCGTCCAACACGCTCATGGCCAACATCGTCACGTACGCCGAACGCCTGCGCCTGGGTGCGGGCGACGTGATCCTGATGGCCTCGCCCATGGCGCACCAGACCGGCTTCATGTACGGCCTGATGATGCCGGTCATGCTGGGCGCGAGCGTGGTGCTGCAAGACATCTGGGAGCCGGGCAAGGCCGTAGCGTTGATCCGGCAGGAGGGCGTTACCTTCACCATGGCCTCCACGCCGTTCCTCACCGACCTGGCCCGCACGGTCACCGAGACCGGCAGCGCCGTGCCCACGCTGCGCGCCTTCCTGTGCGCCGGCGCACCTATCCCCGGCGCACTGGTGGAGCTGGCGCGCGGCGCGCTGGGCGCCAAGGTGATCTCCGCCTGGGGCATGTCGGAAATGGGCGCTGTGACCACCACCCGGCTCGAGGATGACGATGCGCGCGCCGCCAGCACCGACGGATGCCCGTTGCCCGGCGTGGAAGTGCGCGTGGTCGACGCAGCGGGCGCGGCGTTGCCGGTGGGCGCCAGCGGCCGCCTGCTGGTGCGCTCCTGCTCCAATTTCGGCGGCTACCTGCGCCGTCCCCACCTGAACGACACCGACGCCGACGGCTGGTTCGACACCGGCGACCTGGCCCGCATCGACGCGCGCGGCTACATCCGCATCGMCGGCCGCAGCAAGGACGTCATCATCCGCGGCGGCGAGAACATCCCCGTGGTTGAAATCGAAACCCTGCTGTACCGGCATCCGGCCGTCGCGCAGGTGGCCATCGTCGCCTATCCCGACGAGCGCCTTGGCGAGCGCGCCTGCGCCTTCGTCGTGACCCGCGACGGCCAGGCATTCGACATGGCCGCGATGGTGGATTTTCTCAAGGCGCAGAAGATGGCCGCGCAATACATCCCCGAGCGGCTGGTCGTGCAGGCCGCGCTGCCGTCGACGCCAGCGGGCAAGATCCAGAAATTCAGGCTGCGGGAGCAACTTCGCGAGAGCGGGCAAGGGGAGGGAACGTCCAATGACCGCGCATGAAGCCACGCCTGCGATCGACGAGAACCTGGTCCTGCTGGAGATGGCCGGCCGCGTCGCCGTGATCCGGCTCAATCGCCCCCGGCAGATGAACGCGCTCAACGATGCGCTGATGGATGCGCTCGGCCTGGCGCTGCTGGCGTGTGACCAGGACGACGGCGTTGGCGCCATCGTGATCACCGGCAACGCCAAGGCCTTCGCCGCCGGCGCGGACATCGCAGCCATGCGCGGCTGGGACTATATGGACGTGTTCAAGTCCAACTACATCACGCGCAACTGGGAGACGCTGCGCAATGTGCGCAAGCCCGTGATCGCCGCGGTGGCTGGCTACGCGCTTGGCGGTGGCTGCGAGCTGGCCATGGCCTGCGACATTGTCATCGCGGCGGACAACGCGGTGTTCGGCCTGCCGGAACTGAAGCTCGCGGTCATCCCCGGCGCGGGCGGCACGCAGCGCCTGCCGCGCGCCATCTCCAAGGCGAAAGCCATGGACATGTGCATGACGGCGCGCAACATGGGCGCGGATGAAGCGGAGCGCAGCGGGCTGGTATCGCGGGTGGTGGCGGCCGGGCGGTTGATGGATGAAGCGATGGCGGCGGCGCAGACGATTGCCGGTTTTTCGCTGCCGTCGATGATGGCGGTCAAGGAGGCGATCAACCGCGCCTACGAGTCATCGCTGTCCGAGGGAATCCTGTTCGAGCGGCGGCAGTTGCATGCGCTGTTTGCCACGGAGGATCTGAAGGAGGGGATGAACGCGTTTTTGGAGAGAAGGGCGGCGGTGTTCCGGCACCGCTAGACGGCATGTGGGCATCGATGCCGGAACGCCCGATCCGCCAAGGCCGCAAAAAGGGGTTCCGCGTTCACCTCGTCATTGGCTCCATTCAAATGGCTCCAATTTTGGGAAAAGAAGTTTGAATGCCAAGTCAACGGACGCTTAATACGATGCGTTTAGTGGAGAGCTGGTCGGTCAGGCTAGCTCAATGTTCGCGTGTCCACGGCTGCCCGGGAGGTGGCCTTCCAAGGAAATGTCATGAAGAAGATTGTCGCTACCGCTTTCGCGCTGTGCCTTGGCGCAGCATCCATCGCCGCTCAGGCGCAAGGCACCGGCAAGGTTGATCCCTACACCCAGGGCGCCAAGGCTGGCAAGGCAGACCCGTACACCGATGGCGCCAAGGCAGGCAAGGCCGACCCTTATACCGACGGGGCCAAGGCTGGCGACAAGTTTGACCCGTATACCCAGGGCGCAAACAAGAGTTCGCGTGCCAACCTGACGGATTCGAAGGCGAAGAAGTCGCATAAGAAGCACACCAAGAAGGCAGCGCCGGCCTCCGCCGCCGGGACCTGAGCCGTCTCGCCGCGCGGCGGTTGATGCCGTGCGCCTGGAAAAACCCGCCAAACCGGCGGGTTTTTTCTTTGACGAACCGGGTTGGCTTGTCCCCGGCACCGCGGGCCATGACGCAGCCCAGGGTAATGCAGCGCCGCAGTCCTTCCTGTGCTGCCTGATCCCCGAGCGGAATTCAGGGTGCCTCTCCGGCCGGCATGATTGCTGTCGTATCGATGCGTTGGACCTTGCCCTGCTCCCGTACTTCCGTACGAAGCACGAAGCGCTCGCTTGGGCAATACCAATCCGTGATCTGCATGACCGAAGGCGTCGTCATGATCAGCGTATCGACTAGCTGCGCCGGCCCAAGCGAGGAATGTTTTTCGTAAGTGATCGGTATGCAATCCTTGCGGCCCAGCGCGGTTTCGATCATGCGGCGCCGTCCGACGTGGCGCGAGCTGATGGTGATCGTGGCGTGCGGAGCGCGCAGTTCGCCCACCTCCTCATCCGTTCCGCGCGCATAGATCTTGAGCGTCAAGCTGGAGTTGACCGTCACGCCGCCAAGTGTCGTGCCCTCGCGCAGATCTGCGCCGGCATAGTTGACCACACCTTCGCCCACGCTTGTCGATGTGCCATAGAGCCGGGCATAGCGCGCTCTCGCATTGATCTCTGCATGGATTTCGACGCGAACCGCCGATGGCCCAGCGAGCGGCGAGATGCTGACCAGGTCGCGCTGGTCCGCAATGACCGGCGGCCCCATCAGCGCTGCCAGCGCGCTCTTCGAGTGAATATTGATGATCGCCTGGCATCCCGCCGGCGTATTTTCCAGCAGCTCCTGGACCGTCATCATGGACATCGGCATGGTGCCGTCCGCCTCCATCTGCACTTTCGCATTCGGGCGAGACCAGAGCGTTCCCCAGCAATTTGCCGTGCCCGCCGATGGCGGCGCCTGGGCCGGCAGCGGCCTTTCGGACGATTCGGACGAAATTGACGCGTCAGTCGCGGCCCACACCACCTGGGTGCCAGTCAGTACAGCAGCGATGCCAATCGCAGCAAGCTCGCGCTTCACGCACACTTTCTTCCCCGGGGGCAAATTTCCATTCTACTGCCTGGGTGCGCCATCAAGGGGCGCTGGCCGTGCGCCGGATTCCCGGCAGGGAGGCTGGCCTGCCCGATGCTGCATGCCGGAGTGAATATGCTTCGCTCGTCACAACTTTTTTCCTCAGCCGGCCAGTCCTTCACAACTCAGGCTATGTAACTATCAGTTTTGTTTGTCGATCTAAATAATAAATCAACCGGACGGTCGGTTTATAAATATACTGCGGCATCGGTCCACAGGAAAACGCCATGTACACCCAATCACTGGATATCCCGGGCAACGCCCAGCCGCTCGAAACGGTGCAAGCCGACGTCTCGCCGGAGCAGGCGCATTTCGACGCGGTCATGGACGCCGACGGCAAGATCGAGGCGCAGGACTGGATGCCAGACGCATACCGCAAGACCTTGATCCGGCAGATCTCGCAGCACGCGCATTCCGAGATCATCGGCATGCAGCCCGAGGGCAACTGGATCAGCCGGGCGCCGAGCCTCAAGCGCAAGGCCATCCTGCTCGCCAAGGTGCAGGACGAGGGCGGCCATGGCCTGTACCTCTACAGCGCGGCCGAAACGATGGGCGTGTCGCGCGACCAGCTGGTCGATGCCTTGCACGCTGGCAAGGCCAAGTATTCGAGCATCTTCAATTACCCCACGCCCACCTGGGCGGACGTGGGCGTGATCGGCTGGCTGGTGGATGGCGCGGCGATCATGAACCAGATCCCGCTGTGCCGCTGCACTTACGGCCCGTACGCGCGCGCCATGATCCGCATCTGCAAGGAGGAGTCCTTCCATCAGCGCCAGGGCTTCGATGCGCTGCTGTCGATGATGAAGGGCACGCAGGCCCAGAAGGACATGGTGCAAGAGTCGGTGAACCGCTGGTGGTGGCCGGTGCTGATGATGTTCGGTCCCAGCGACAAGGACTCCATCCATAGCGGCCAGTCGTTCAAGTGGGGCATCAAGCGGATCTCCAACGACGACCTGCGCCAGAAGTTTGTCGACGCGACGGTCGAGCAAGCCAAGATCCTCGGCGTGACGCTGCCCGATCCGGACCTGAAGTGGAACGAGGCGCGCGGTGCGCACGACTACGGCGCGATCGACTGGGAAGAATTCTGGCGCGTGGTCAATGGCGACGGGCCTTGCAACAAGGAGCGCCTCGCCACCCGGGTGAAGGCGCACGACGATGGCGCCTGGGTGCGCGAAGCCGCGCTGGCGCATGCCGAGAAACAGACCGCCCGCGCCCGCAAACAAGCTGCTTGAACAGGAGACAAAGATGAACAAGGAATGGCCAATCTGGGAAGTGTTCGTGCGTAGCAAGCAGGGCCTTGACCACAAGCATTGCGGCAGCCTGCACGCGCCTGACGCCAGCGGCGCACTGCGCATGGCCCGCGACGTCTATACGCGCCGCCAGGAAGGCGTGAGCATCTGGGTGGTGCCGTCGGCCATGATCACGGCGTCGGACCCGGCGGACAAGGAGTCGTTCTTCGAGCCGGCTGGCGACAAGATCTATCGCCACCCGACGTTCTTCGTGCTCCCCCCCGAAGTCGACCACATGTAAGGCGGGACCCAGAACATGACAACGCCCCAACATTTGTCGTACGTGCTGCGCCTGGCCGATAACGCGCTTATCCTCGGCCAGCGCAACAGCGAGTGGTGCAGCCAGGGCCCGGCGCTCGAGGAAGACATCGCGCTGGCGAACATCAGCCTGGACCTGATCGGCCAGGCACGCCTGCTGTATTCGCACGCAGCTACCCTTGACGAAGCGCTGAACGGCACACGGAAAACCGAAGACAGCTACGCTTACTTCCGCGCCGAGCGCGAGTTTGCCAACTACACCTTGGTGGAGTTGCCCCACTTCGGGCCGCTTGCCGGCACGGCACGCGCCGAGCGCGACTATGCGGTCACGATCACGCGCAACTTCCTGTATTCCGCGCTGATGGGCCACCTGTGGACGGCATTGCAATCGTCCACCGACACGCATCTGGCGGCCATCGCTGCCAAGTCGCTGAAGGAAACCCGCTATCACCTGACCCACGCCGCCGACTGGCTGATCCGCTTTGGCGATGGCACCGAGGAGTCGCACCGGCGCGCGCAGGCGGCACTGGATTACCTGATGCCGTACACCCGTGAGTTCTTCGCGGCCGATGCGGTGGAGACCGCGGTGGCAGCGGCCGGCATCGGTCCCTTGATGGCGGACCTTCAGCCCGCCTGGCAGGCAGACGTCGCCGCCACAGTGGCGCTGGCCACGCTCACGTTGCCGTCGGAGGCGAAGCACGTCACCACCGGCAAGCACGGCGAGCACTCGGAGCACATGGGCTACCTGCTTTCCGAAATGCAGAGCCTTGCGCGCCAGCATCCCGGCGCCACCTGGTAGATCAAGATGAACGCTGCTGACACGTTGATGGAGTCCGACGCCACGCTGGAGCGCGCCTGGACCGTGCTCGAAGCCGTACCCGACCCGGAAATCCCGGTGGTGTCGATTCGCGAACTGGGCATCCTGCGGGACGTGCGCCGCGGCGATGATGGCGTGCTCGAAGCCGTCATCACGCCTACCTATTCGGGCTGCCCTGCCATGTCGCAGATTGCCGAGGACATCGAGCAGGCCTTGAACGCCGCGGGGATCCTTTCCCATCGCGTTGTCACCGTGCTCGCCCCGGCCTGGACCACCGACTGGATGACCAGCGAAGCGCGCGGCAAGCTGCGGCAATACGGCATCGCGCCCCCGATGGGCAACTGCGGCAGCGGCCACGCGCCGCAAGAAAAGACCATCCGCTTCGTGCCGCGCACGGCAACGCACGACCGGCCAGCATGCCCGCAATGCGGCTCCGTGCACACCGAACGCCTGGCGCAGTTCGGCTCGACGGCCTGCAAGGCACTGTACCGCTGCATCGATTGCCGCGAGCCGTTCGATTACTTCAAACCGTACTGACAACCGTACCGACAACCGTACCGACCTGGACCGACAACATGGCGACACCGCAATTTCATCCGCTGCGTATCCGCGAGGTACGGCCCGAGACCGCCGATGCGGTGACCGTCTCGTTCGAGGTGCCGGAGGCCCTGCGCGACGCATATCGTTTCACGCAAGGGCAATTCGTCACGCTCAAGGCGCATCTCGATGGCGAGGAAACCCGCCGTTCATATTCGATCTGCGTGGGCGTCACCGACTATGACCGCGATGGCGAGCTGCGCATCGGCATCAAGCGGGTACGCGGCGGCAGATTCTCCAATTTCGCCTTCGACACGCTGCAGCCCGGCCACGAGATCGAGGTGATGACGCCCGACGGCCGCTTCTTCACCCACCTGAACGCCGAGCTGTCGCGGTCCTACGTGGCGTTCGCGGGCGGCTCGGGCATCACGCCAGTGCTCGCGATCATCAAGACCACGCTGGAGACGGAGCCGACCAGCCGTTTCACACTGGTGTATGGCAACCGCAGCGTCGACGCGATCATGTTTGCCGAGGAGCTCGAAGACCTCAAGAATCGCTTCATGAGCCGGTTCTCGCTGTATCACGTGTTGTCCGATGATCTGCAAGAGGTCGAGCTGTTCAACGGCGTGCTGGATCAGGCGAAATGCGAGGCCTTCCTGGCCACGCTCGTGCCCGCCGCAGAGATCGACGAAGCCTTCATCTGTGGCCCCGGCCCGATGATGGACGCCGCCGAGGCCGCGCTCAAGGCCGCCGGCGTGGCGCCCGGGAAGGTGCACGTGGAGCGCTTCGGCACGCCGCTGCCGCAAGCGGGCGTGCCACCGATCGAGATCACCGACGACACGCCGGCCGCGGATCTGGAGCTGATCATCGACGGCAAGAAGCGCAAGCTGCGGCTGCCGTACGTGGGCGTCAGCGTGCTGGACGTTGGCCTGAAGGCTGGCCTTGCATTGCCCTATGCCTGCAAGGGCGGCGTGTGCTGCACGTGCCGGGCCAAGGTCCTGGAAGGCGAAGTCAAGATGGAAAAGAACTACACACTGGAGCAGCACGAGATCGACGACGGCTTCGTGCTGACCTGCCAATGCCATCCGGTCTCCGACCGGGTTGTCGTCAGCTACGACGAACGGTAAATGAACGGTAAATCGACGCACAGCAAGTGCAGTACCGCAATCCTTTAAAGAAATACGGCCCCCGCAATGAATCACGCCCTGTTTGACAAACACGAGAAGACACTTGCCCACGCCCTGGACGCCATCCGGACCCGAGGCTACTGGAGCCCCTTCAATGAGATGCCCAGCCCGCGCACCTACGGCGAAACCGCTGCCGCCGACGGCGAGGCGGCATTCAAGGCGCAGCTCGGACAGCCCTTCGTGCTCGAGCAAGCCGGCAGCGGCGGCACGGTCGGCGCGGAACATTCGCCATTCGGCTTCGCGCTGAACATCGGCTATCCCAACGCAGAGCCGGACGCGCTGATCGCGGCGGCGCAAGCGGCACAGCTGCAATACCGCAAGGCCGGCCCGAAGGCCTGGGTCGGCGTGAGCCTGGAGATCCTGGCGCGGTTGAACCAGGCGAGCTTCGAGATTGCGCACAGCGTCATGCATACCACCGGGCAGGCGTTCATGATGGCATTCCAGGCCGGCGGCCCGCATGCCCAGGACCGCGCGCTGGAGGCAATCACTTACGCGTGGGATGCCATGCGCGGCATTCCGGAGACGGCGTACTGGGAAAAGCCGCAAGGCAAGAATCCGCCGCTCGCCATGGAAAAGCGCTTTACCGTCGTGCCGCGTGGGATCGGGCTGGTGATCGGCTGCTGCACGTTTCCCACCTGGAACAGCTATCCCGGCCTGTTCGCGGACCTGGCCACCGGCAATGCCGTCATCGTCAAGCCGCATCCCGCCGCGATCCTGCCGCTGGCCATCACCGTGCGTATCGCGCGGCAGGTGCTGGAGGAGGCCGGCTTCGATCCGAACGTCGTGACCCTCCTGGCCACCGCACCCAATGACGGCGCGCTGGTGCAGTCGCTGGCCACGCGTGATGAAATCCGGCTGATCGACTTCACCGGCAGCACCGCCAACGGCGACTGGCTGGAGGCACACGCGCTGCAGGCGCAGGTATATACCGAGAAGGCGGGCGTCAACCAGATCGTGATCGACTCGGCGGACGAACTGAAGGCGGTGTCGCGCAATATCGCGTTCTCGCTCGCGCTGTACTCGGGCCAGATGTGCACCGCGCCGCAGAATATCTACGTGTCGTGCGATGGCATCAAGACGGCGCAAGGCACGGTCCCGTTCGAGGTGGTGGCGCAGTCCATCGCCGATGCCGTGCAAAAGCTGACTAGCGATCCGGCCAAGGCCGTGGAGCTGATCGGTGCGATCCAGAACAAGGGCGTGCTTGAGCGGATCGAGCAGGTGACCAAGCTGGGCGTGCCGCTCCTTGCCAGCCAGCGCCTGGTGCATCCGGCCTACCCGGAAGCCAGCGTCAGCACGCCGGTCCTGCTGAAGCTCGATGCCCAGCGCGACGAGGATACGTTTGCGCAGGAATGGTTCGGCCCGATTGCGTTTGTGATTGCCACCGATTCCACCCGGCATTCGCTGGAACTCGCCGCGCGCATCGCTCGCACGCGCGGCGCCCTGACGCTGTCGGTCTACAGCACGGACGAACAGGTGCTCGATGCCGCCGACGAGGCTGCGGTGTCCGGCGGCGTTGCGCTGTCGGTCAACCTCACGGGCGGCGTCTTCGTGAACCAGTCGGCGGCGTTCTCCGACTTCCACGCCACCGGCGCCAATCCCGCGGCCAACGCGAGCCTTGCCGACACGGCCTTTGTTGCCAACCGTTTCCGCGTCGTGCAAAGCCGGCGGCATGTGCCGCAGCGCACCTGAACGACTGCGTATCCAGCACTACCCATAAGTAAGCAGGCACGTTGCCAACCTGGGCGGCATGACGGCGAAGACCGTTGACGCGCATGACCAGGTTGGCAGGCTGCCGCGTGGCGCCCCCATTCCCGCCACCGTTCATTCCTATTTTGCCGCGTCATTCTCAGGAGACAACCGTGGTCCAGCCAATTCCTCAACCGGGTGAACTCGAAGCCATCGAACTAGCGAGCCGCGACGAACTCCAGGCGCTGCAACTGGCGCGCCTCAAATGGTCGCTGCGGCATGCCTATGACAATGTGGCGCACTACCGCCGCGCTTTCGACGCTGCCGGGGTGCATCCGGACGACCTGCGCCAGCTATCCGACCTGGCGAAGTTCCCAACCACGACCAAGCAAGACCTGCGCGACAACTATCCGTTCGGGTTGTTTGCCGTGCCAAAGGACGAGGTGGTGCGCGTGCACGCATCGAGCGGCACGACCGGCAAGCCAACCGTGGTGGGCTATACCGCGAAGGACATCGACACATGGGCCAACGTGACGGCGCGCTCGATCCGTGCGGCGGGCGGCCGGCGTGGCGACACGCTGCACAACGCGTTTGGCTATGGCCTGTTCACCGGCGGCCTCGGCATTCATTACGGCGCCGAGCGGCTCGGCTGCATGGTCGTGCCCATGTCCGGCGGGCAGACCGAGAAACAGGTACAGCTCATCCGCGATTTCGAGCCGTCGATCATTCTCGTCACGCCGTCCTACATGCTCAACCTGATCGACGAGATGGCACGCCAGGGCATGAGCCCGGCGGAGTCGTCGCTGAAGATCGGCATCTTCGGCGCGGAGCCGTGGACTCAGGGCATGCGCGGCGAGATCGAGACCCGGGCGGGCATCCAGGCCGTCGACATCTACGGCCTCTCGGAGATCATGGGCCCGGGCGTGGCGTCCGAGTGCATTGAAAGCAAGGACGGCCCGGTGGTCTGGGAGGACCATTTCTATCCCGAGATCATCGATCCGGTCACCGGCGAAGTGCTGCCCGACGGCAGCCACGGCGAACTGGTATTCACCTCGCTCTCGAAGGAAGCCATGCCGATGATCCGTTACCGCACGCGCGACCTGACCGCGCTGTTGGCGCCGACATCGCGCTCGATGCGCAGGCTGGCGAAGATCACGGGCCGCTCCGACGACATGCTGATCATTCGCGGCGTCAACGTGTTTCCGAGCCAGGTCGAGGAGCTGATTCTCGGCATTGCCCGGCTGAGCGGCAACTACCAGCTGTGCATCACGCGCGACGGGCATATGGATTCGCTGTCCGTGTCGGTGGAGGTGCGCGCGGAGATCTGCGCCTCGCTGGCCGAAAGCGAGCGCGCGCAGCTGGCACGTGAGCTGCAGCACCGGGTGAAGACGATGATCGGCGTTTCCACGGCCGTGCGCGTCCTGAATGCCGGCGAGATCAAGACCACCGCCACGGGCAAGGCGCAGCGCGTGCTCGACTTGCGGCACCTCAGCGCTTGAGGCGGCAACTGCGAGAGGCGCGAGAAGCGAGCGAGAAGCAAGCCAATCGCAGCCGATCCACGCTGAGCGAAAAAAACTATTCAAAAACGCAAAAGGCTGTTGTACAATCCGGCCTCCGTTTCGATTGAGACGGAACTTGTTCCCCGATAGCTCAGTTGGTAGAGCGCCGGACTGTTAATCCGTAGGTCCCTGGTTCGAGCCCAGGTCGGGGAGCCAAAAAGCGGGAGTAGCTCAGTTGGTAGAGCGCAACCTTGCCAAGGTTGAGGTCGCGAGTTCGAGCCTCGTCTCCCGCTCCAAAATGGCAAAATTTACCCGCTAGGGTATCGTGAGAGCGCCCGCATCAGGTCGCCTCCCAAACGAGAGGGTGCCCGAACCTCCCGTAGCTGTCAACATTCCATCTGCTACAGATACGAAACCAATTCCCGCATCTCGTCGATATCGGGGTGGACATACTTCATCGTCGTATTGAGACTCGTATGTCCAAGCTGAAGCTGCACAAGCTTCGGGTTCTTCGTCACTCGCATCAATTTCGTTCCGGTCGTGTGTCGGAAGCGATGGCAGGATGCAACTATCCCATGTGTGTTCCTGAGCTCGGCGAAGACGTCACGCAGATTCCATTCGCCCATGGCTTCTTGAGGATCAGTTCGTTTCGCTCGAGTTCGAAACGGGCCGACATTGAAGACCTTCCAATTTGGGTTCGTTCCGCCGAGGCGCTTGCAGTACATTTTTCGATACGTTCCCAACTCGGTGAGTAAGGATTGGGGTACGGGAATGTCGTAGGATCGCCGGGTCTTGCTGGTTTCCGATCTGAGGTGAATAGTGCGTTGTTCGACGTCTATATCACGCCACTCCAGGTTGAGAATTTGTCTTCTCCGCATGCCCGTGAAATAGAGCGTCTTGATGAACGCTCTCCAGAACCAGATAGGTCGCATGCAAGGCGGCCACGGATGCTCTGGATTGTCTAACAGCTGAAACAACAGGCTCAGCTTTTCCCTCTGAATGACCTTCGGCAGTTCATGATGCACAGGTGCCTTCTTGACGACGCGGAACGGGCTTGAGGCAACGACCCCGGTTTCCACTCCATATTGGAAGATCGCAGAGAGATGCCGGTGAAGCGTATTGTAAGTCGAAGCCGAAGTGCTCTTGATAACCTTGTTTCTGTAGTCAATCAGGTTATCAACACTCAATTCCTTCACGTCAATATCGCCTACTTCTCGGATAAGGTGAGTAGTCTTCTCCCTGTAGGATTGGCGCTGTTCAGGTTAAGCGTGGATAGCTGCTAGACTTTGGTCGTTGATATGACGAGAGCAGTCGATGAACGCCCGCCAGTTCAAGAGATTCCTGGAGTCGGTGACCAAGCTCACCGCCGGCCAGTTGGAGCAGGTACGAAGCGCG
>NZ_JBFRDD010000054.1:0-53551 GCF_052113425.1 Cupriavidus sp. YAF13 | reverse complement strand
GGTTCGCTTTGCTTACCGCGTCGCTGCGTTTGCTGCAGCAGAGAAACGAGATTATGAAGCGTGATCATCGTTTCGTCAACAGGTTTTTTTCCTTCAGCTCGCTGCGCCATGCGCGCCGCCAACCACCCCTGCCGACCCCGCAACCCTTGYCCCGTCTGCTTTGCAGCGGTGTTTCGTGTTGCGAGGGGGCGAATCATATGCGCCTCCCCAGACCTTGGCAATCGTTTTGTCACATGAGTATGCGAGGCATGCCGAAGGCGCGGGAACAACCCATTGATCTATAAAGAAAATACAGCCCGCTTAACCCGCACCGGAAGGTGAATACCCGATGAAGTTGCTCGGGTATTCACCTATCAAGTTTTAGCGATGCTTGAAATCGGGCGCCCTCTTCTCCACAAAAGCAGCCATCCCTTCCTTCTGGTCTTCCGTCGCAAAGGTGGAGTGGAACAAACGGCGCTCCAGGTGCACGCCCTCGGAAAGGCTGGTTTCGTAAGCCGCATTGATCGACTCCTTGATCATCATCACCACCGGCAGCGAGAAACCGGCGATGGTCTCGGCAGCGGCCAGCGCATCGTCGAGCAGCTTGTCGGCGGCAACCACGCGCGACACGAGGCCGGCGCGTTCGGCTTCCGCCGCGTCCATCATGCGCGAAGTCAGGCACAGGTCCATGGCCTTGGCCTTGGAGACCGCGCGCGGCAGGCGTTGGGTGCCGCCGGCGCCTGGCATCGTGCCCAGCTTGACCTCGGGCTGGCCGAAACGGGCGGTATCGGCGGCGATGAYGATGTCGCACATCATCGCCAGCTCGCAGCCGCCGCCGAGCGCGTAGCCGGCAACGGCCGCGATCACCGGCTTGCGGATGCGGCGGATCGTTTCCCAGTTGCGCGTGATGTAGTCGCCCTTGTACACATCCATGTAGGAGTACTTGGCCATCATGCCGATATCGGCGCCCGCGGCAAAAGCGCGTTCGCTGCCGGTGATCACGATGCTGCCGATGGCTTCATCGGCGTCGAATGCGAGCAGCGCCGCGCCCAGTTCATCCATCAGGGCGTCATTGAGCGCGTTCAGGGCCTTGGGGCGATTCAGCGTCACCAGGCCGACGCGCCCGCGCGTTTCCACCAGAATGTTCTCGTACGGCATGTGTTCTCCTCTTGGAATGGGAAGTCGGAAAGCGGCAAGTGGATCGATTCGTTACCCTGCGAGACGATACTCGCGTGCGCAAATTAGTGCTACCATTTGCCGACCGACTGGTCGGTTAATTTAAACGGCGATCCGGCCCCTCCTATATATAAGAGTGGCCGCGTGCCGCCAGACATTGCCTCCACTGACATGGCAGGAGACGAAAGATGCCAGATACGCCCCCACAGACCAGCCTGACTACCGGCCCGATACTGCTCGCCTGGCATGGCCAGGTTGCGGTCATCACGCTGAATCGCCCCGACAAGCTCAATAGTTTTACCCGCGAAATGCACGCCGTGCTGCAGCTGGCACTCGACCATGTGGAGGCCGGCGGCGCCCGCGCCCTGCTGTTGACGGGTGCCGGGCGCGGCTTCTGCGCGGGACAGGACCTGGCCGACCTGGATTTCACGCCCGGCGCCATGACCGACCTCGGCGAGTTGATCGACGTGTGGTTCAACCGGCTGGTCCGGCGCCTGCAAAAGCTGCCGCTGCCGGTGATTGCCGCCGTCAACGGCACGGCGGCCGGCGCGGGGGCCAACCTGGCGCTGGCTTGCGACATGGTGCTGGCGGCGCGCTCGGCCAGCTTTATCCAGGCCTTCGTCAAGATCGGGCTGGTGCCGGATTCGGGCGGCACCTGGCTGCTGCCCAAGCGCATCGGCATGGCCCGCGCCATGGGCCTGGCCATGACGGGCGACAAGCTCAGCGCCGACGAGGCCGAAAAGTGGGGGCTGATCTGGGAGGCGATGGACGATCCGCTGCTGCCCGTGCAGGCGTTGGCGCTGGCCACGCACCTGGCGGCCCAGCCGACGCGCGCCCTGGCCGCCATCAAGCAAGCCATGTACGCCGGCGCGAGCCAGGGGCTCGATGCCCAGCTTGACCTGGAACGCGACCTGCAGCGCGAGCTGGGCGCGTCGCCCGACTATGCCGAGGGCGTGAACGCCTTCCTGGAAAAACGCGCACCGCGCTTCACCGGGCGATAGGATCGCCAATGCCCCGGCACAGCCAACAGCCCGAACAGGAGACCAGCTTGACCCACGATCCCCAGGCCCTCGCGGAAGCGGCCGCCGCCAGCATGTACGAAGCCGACGCCTGCAGCCGCTGGCTGGGCATCATCGTCGAGGCCGTGCGGCCCGGCTACGCGCGCTTGTCCATGCCGGTGCGCCGGGAATTCCTCAACGGCCACGGCATCTGCCACGGCGGCCTGATGTTCACGCTGGCCGACTCGACCTTTGCCTTCGCCTGCAACAGCCACAATATCAACACGGTGGCGGCAGGCTGCAGCATCGAGTTCCTCAAACCCGTGCACGGCGGCGACGTGCTGACGGCAGAAGCCACGGAGCAGGTCCTGTCGGGCCGGCATGGCATCTACGATATCCGGGTGACCAACCGCGCCGGCGAGCCGGTGGCGATGTTCCGCGGCAAGTCCGCGCAGATCAAGGGGCATGTGGTCGCCCCGCCGGGCGCGGCGCAGTGATGCCTGGCCCAGACGAATATAAATACAAATACCAGCAAACATAAGCCCCGCGCAGGAGACACCATGACGCGCCTGACAGATCTGCCGCTCGAGCCGATCGAGACCGCCAGCCGCGACGCATTGCAGGCGTTGCAACTGGAACGCCTGCAATGGTCGCTCAACCACGCCTATCAGAACTCGCCGGTCTACCGCCACAAGTTCGATGCCGCCGGCGTCCACCCGAACCAGATCCGTACGCTGGCCGACCTCGCCCGCTTTCCGTTCACCACCAAGCAGGACTTGCGCGATAGCTACCCGTTCGGGATGTTCGCCGTGCCGCAGGACCGCGTGGCACGCATCCATGCATCGTCGGGCACAACCGGCAAGCCCACGGTGGTGGGCTACACCTTGAAGGACATCGACACCTGGGCCACGGTGGTGGCCCGCTCGATCCGCGCGGCCGGCGCGCGGCGCGGCGACAAGGTGCATATCAGCTACGGCTACGGGCTCTTTACCGGCGGACTCGGCGCGCACTATGGCGTGGAAAAGGCAGGGCTCACGGCGATCCCGTTCGGTGGCGGCCAGACCGAGCGGCAGGTGCAGCTGATCCAGGACTTCAAGCCGGAAGTGATCATGGTCACGCCCAGCTACATGCTGGCCATCGCCGACGAGTTCGAGCGCCAGGGCATCGACCCGACCTCCAGTTCCCTCAAAGTCGGTATCTTCGGCGCGGAGCCGTGGACGCCTGAGATGCGCCTGGTCATCGAGAAGCGCATGGGCATCTCGGCAGTGGATATCTACGGGCTGTCGGAAGTCATGGGGCCGGGCGTGGCCAGCGAGTGCGCAGAGACCAAGGATGGCCCGACCATCTGGGAGGACCATTTCTACCCGGAGGTGATCGATCCCATCACCGGCGAGGTGCTGCCCGACGGTGAATTCGGCGAGCTGGTCTTTACGTCGCTGTCCAAGGAGGCCCTGCCGATTGTCCGTTACCGGACCCGGGATCTCACCCGGCTGCTGCCCGGCAGCGCCCGCGGCGCCTTCCGCCGCATGGAGAAGGTGACCGGCCGCACAGACGACATGATGATCATCCGCGGCGTCAACGTGTTCCCCTCGCAGATCGAGGAACTGATCCTCAAGCACGCCGAACTGGCGCCGCACTACCAGTGCGTGCTGACCAAGGATGGCCATCTCGATGTGCTGACCGTGCGCGTGGAATGCGCGCATGGCGTCGACCCGGCGGCCACGCAGCAGGCCAGCGCCCAGCTGACCTACGACATCAAGGCGTTTATCGGCGTGACCGTTGGCATCGAGATCCTGCCTAGCGGCGGCGTGGAGCGCTCGGTGGGCAAGGCGAGGCGCATCGTCGACCAGCGCCCGCGCTGAAGCGCCGAAGCGCTGAAGGTGGAGAGGTAATAACAAGGGCCGGCCAGGAATGGCCGGCCCTTGCTTTCATGCCCTAGCTGCGCGGCATCAGCACCCACATGCGCCCGCCCTGCTTCATCCGTCCAGCGGTCTCGCCAGCTGCATCGCCAGCCCCCCAGAAGAAGTCAGCCCGCACCCCGCCCTTGATGGCGGAGCCCGTATCCTGCGCGAACATCAGGCGCTGGATTGGCTCGGACGACAGCGGCCGCGTGGTCGAGAGGAAGACCGGCACGCCTAGCGGGATGGTCGCGGGATCGACCGCGATGGAGCGCTCGGCAGTCAGCGGCACGCCCAGCGCGCCGACCGGGCCATCGTTATTAGGCGGCAGCTCGCGGAAGAACACGAAGCGCGGGTTCACGTTGAGCATCTCATCCACGCGCCCCGGGTTGGCCCGCGCCCAGGCCTTGATGCCTTGCATGGTGGCCTGCGCCGGCGTGATCTCGCCGCGGTCGAGCAGCCACTTGCCGAAGGAACGGAACGGCTGGTCGTTGGTGCCGCCGAAGCCCACCCGCATGACGCTGCCGTCCTGCAGGCGGATCCGGCCGGAGCCCTGGATCTGCAGGAACGCCGCTTCCACGGGATCATCCACCCAGACCAGTTCCTGGCCGCGCAGGGCCGGGTTCTGCAGCAATTCGCCGCGCGCCGGCAGCGGCCGGCTGCCCCATTGGGGCGGCTTGCGATACAGCGGGACCTGGTACTGTCCCTGGCGCGTGCGTGCGCCGTGCAGGATCGGCTCGTAGTAGCCGGTGATCAGCCCGCTGTCGGTGCCATCGCCGTTGACCACGCGGAAGGGCTGGAAGTTGGACTCGAAGTAGGCGCGCATCGCACCCAGGTCGCCTGCGTCGACCATCAGGCCGAGCGCGCAGACGCGGTTCCACTCGGCGCGCTTCTTCAGGGCCTGGCAACTGGCCTGCAGCGCCGGCCAGGCGGCGCGCATGTCGTCCTGGCTCCAGCCGCCGATCTCGCCCCAGCTGGCGGCTTGCAGCACGCCCTTCTGGGTGGAACCGGTGGGCGGCGTCACGGGCCGGGTGCCCGGGCCTTCAATGCGGGGCGGCGGGCCGCTCATGCAGCCGGCCAGCAGCGTGGTGGCGGCGGCAAGCCCGAGCCAGCCAAGCCGGCGGCCGCTGGCAGCGGTACTTGCCTGTCCCGACGAGGCGCGGGAAGACGAAAAAGGAAAGCGGAAAAGGGAATGCAGGTGTGCCATCTTGATTGGGTGAAAACTCAGCGTATCGCGGCCGGACGCATCTGCCGATGGCCTACAATGCCCACCGTCGCCTCCACGTAGCCCTGTCATGAGCAAGTTCTTTGAAGCCCATCCCATGCTGCTCTTCGCCCTCGAGGCCGGACTGGCGCTCTTCCTGCTGATCTTCATCGTGGTCTGGACCATGGGCACGGCCAAGAAGAACCCGCGCCCCAGCCGCGCTCCGGACGATCATCCGTCGCGTGCGGGACATGGAGGAAATGCGGGACAAGGCACGGCGCGTACCCAACAGGATCAGGACAGCGCTTCGGGCCAATAGGTTCCGCCGCGTTCAGTACAACGTCTCAGTGCAGCATGCGCGGCAGGACCAGCGCAAACTCGGGGATCGGCACCTCGAAGCGATGRCCRTCYTCGGCCACGCAGAAATACTCGCCCTTCATCGAACCCACCGGGGTCGAGATGGTGGCCCAGCTGGTGTACTCGAAATGCTCGCCCGGCTTGAGCAGGGGCTGGTGCCCGACCACGCCAAGGCCAGCCACTTCCTGGGTACCGTTGTCGCTATCGGTGATGACCCAGTGCCGGGAGATCAGCTGCGCAGCCACCTCGCCGGTATTGTGGATCGTGATGGTGTAGGCGAAGGCATGGCGCCCGCGCTCAGGGTCGGACTGGTCGGCCAGGTACTGGGTACGTACGGCCACGGAAAACGCGTATTCGCTCATTGTCGACACATCAGGGCGGGATCAGGGTAGCCGCATTGTGCGGCATGGCTCCGGGGGCGGCAAGCTAAGCCGCCGCAAGCTGCCTGTCGGACGGCAGCGGCGCCCCGCGCGGGGAGGGTAAAATACCGGCTTCCCCCTTGAAGCACCCTCCTTTCGAGCCCCGCCATGAGCACGCCCACCTACCGCATCGCCCCGTCCATCCTGTCCGCCGACTTTGCCCGCCTGGGCGAGGAAGTGCGGCGCGTGACCGCGGACGGCGCCGACTGGATCCATTTCGACGTGATGGACAACCACTACGTGCCGAACCTGACGGTGGGCCCGCTGGTGTGCGAGGCGATCCGCCCCCACGTGACCGCCCCGATCGACGTGCACCTGATGGTGCGCCCGGTGGACCGCATCATTCCGGACTTCGCCAAGGCAGGCGCCAATATCATCACCTTCCACCCGGAAGCCAGCGAGCATATCGACCGCTCCCTGGCGCTGATCCGCGAACACGGCTGCCAGGCCGGCCTGGTGTTCAACCCGGCCACGCCGCTGCACCACCTGGACCACGTGATGGACCGGATCGACGTGATCCTGCTGATGTCGGTCAACCCCGGCTTTGGCGGCCAGTCCTTCATTCCCGAGACGCTCAACAAGCTGCGTGCGGCGCGCAAGCGCATCGACGCGTATGCCGAGCGCACCGGACGCCGCATCCTGCTGGAAGTGGACGGTGGCGTGAAGATCGACAACATCGCCGAGATCGCCGCGGCCGGGGCCGACACCTTTGTCGCCGGTTCCGCCGTGTTCAGCAAGCCGGACGCCGACGGCGGCTACAAGGGCGTGCTGTCGGCCATGCGCAGCGAGCTGGCCAAGGTCGGCAAGGCAGGCCAATGAGCTCGGCGCAGATGAAGCGCACCGACTGGCGCGGCATCCGCGGTGTCATCGTGGACCTGGACGGCACCATGGTGGACACCGCCGGCGACTTCCACGCGGCGGTCAATGCCATGTTGAAGGCGCTGGTCCACCTGCATCCGCAGCTTGGCAACGCCGCGCCGATGAGCAAGGAAGAGATCGTCAGCTTCGTCGGCAAGGGCTCGGAGAACCTGATCCGGCGCGTGCTGGATGCGCGCTTCTCGCCGGCCCACGCCAACGGCATGTTTGCCGATGCGCTGGCGCTGTACGACCGCGAATACCTGCGCATCAACGGTCAGTTCTCGCAGGTCTACCCCGGCGTCGCCGAGGGCCTGGCGGCCCTGAAGGCAGCTGGCCTCCGGATGGCCTGCGTGACCAACAAGCCGCATAGCTTCACCGAGCCGCTGCTGGCCAAGACCGGCCTGGGCCGGTTCTTCGAGCTGGTCTACGGCGGCGACGCCTTCGCCCTGCGCAAGCCGGATCCCCTTCCGCTGCTCAAGGTAGCGGAGGTGTTCCACCTGGAGCCGGCCGAAATGGCCGCGGTCGGCGACTCGGAAAACGATGCGCAGGCGGCCCGCGCGGCGGGCATGGGAGTGCTGCTTGTGCCCTACGGCTACAACCACGGCAATCCTGTACAAGGCGTTGACGCCGATGGTATAGTCGATTCCATTGTTCGCGTTGCCGAGCTGTTGGCGGCACACCGGGCATGATCCCGGCGGCCGCAAGGCCGCCGAAGCCAAGGCACCACCCAACATCCAAACCATAAATCGCTGAACACGATTTCATGTTTCTGAACCGCAAACGCATCTCTTCTGGCAGTGATCGGCAGGCCTGGCCCTGGCGTCGCTGGCGCGCCTCCCAACAGGCGTAAAGTGCGTTCGCGAGTCTCCTGACCGCCCCTTTCCCGCATCCCCGCGATGCATCCGCACCAGGAACGGGCCGGCCAGACCGGCAGGTTGCCGGACCTTCTCTGATTTTCCAGCCGCCCGACATCCAGCCCTTGCGCCGGTGTCTTCCGAACGCGCTGCACGCCCACCCCGGCCGTGCGTGGACACTCGTCCGCGCCATGGTCTCTCCGGGGCGGGTCTGACGACCTTCCAGCCCCAAGTTGCCGACACCGCGGCGTGCGCCATACTGATACGCAGGCGCCGCAGCACAAGAGGATCGACATGACCGAACTGGAATTCAAATCGCTGGCCGAGCAGGGCTACAACCGTATCCCCCTGATCACCGAAGCCTTCGCCGACCTGGAAACGCCGCTGTCGCTGTACCTGAAGCTGGCGCAATCGCAAACGCGCGGGGTCAACACCTTCTTGCTGGAATCCGTGGTGGGCGGCGAGCGCTTTGGACGCTACTCGTTCATCGGCCTGCACGCCCGCACCCTGCTGCGCGCCTCGGGCATGCGCACCGAAGTGGTCACGGATGGCCGCGTGGTGGAAACCCATGAAGGCAACCCGCTCGACTTCATCGCCGACTTCGAGAAGCGCTTCAAGGTGGCGCTGCGCCCCGGCCTGCCGCGCTTTTGCGGTGGCCTGGCCGGCTACTTCGGCTACGACGCGGTGCGTTATATCGAGAAGAAGCTCGCCAACACGCAAAAGCCGGACGACCTGAACCTGCCCGACATCCAGCTGCTGCTGTGCGAAGAGCTGGCCGTGATCGACAACCTGTCCGGCAAGCTTTACCTGATCGTCTACGCTGACCCGACCACGCCGGAAGCCTACGCCCGCGCCCGCCAGCGCCTGCGCGAGCTGCGCATGAAGCTGCGCCAGCCGGTGGATGTGCCTATCACCAGCCCCTCGGTGCAAACCGACGTCTACCGCGAATTCGAGAAGGCCGACTACCTCGCCGCCGTGCACAAGGCCAAGGAATACATCATGGCTGGCGACATGATGCAGGTGCAGATCGGCCAGCGCCTGGTCAAGCCGTACCGCGACTCCCCGCTGACGCTGTACCGCGCGCTGCGCTCGCTGAACCCGTCGCCTTACATGTACTTCTACAACTTCGGCGACTTCCAGATCGTGGGCGCCTCGCCCGAGATCCTGGTGCGCCAGGAAACCCGCCGTGTGGGCAGCAACGGCGACCAGCGCGAGGATCACATCGTCACTATCCGCCCGCTGGCCGGCACCCGTCCGCGCGGCAACACACCAGAGAAGGACGCGCAACTGGCCACCGAGCTGCTCAACGATCCCAAGGAAATCGCCGAGCACGTGATGCTGATCGACCTGGCGCGCAACGACATCGGCCGCATCGCCGAGATCGGCTCGGTCAAGGTCACCGACCAGATGGTGATCGAAAAATACTCCCACGTGCAGCACATCGTCAGCTCGGTGGAAGGCACGCTCAAGCCCGGCATGAGCAACCTCGACGTGCTGCGCGCCACCTTCCCGGCCGGCACGCTGTCGGGTGCGCCCAAGGTACACGCGATGGAGATCATCGACGAGCTGGAGCCGCGCAAGCGCGGCATCTACGGCGGCGCGGTGGGCTACCTGTCCTTCGGCGGCGAGATGGACCTGGCCATTGCGATCCGTACCGGCATCGTCAAGGACGGCAATCTCTATGTGCAGGCGGCCGCCGGCATCGTTGCCGACTCGGACCCCGAAGCCGAATGGAGGGAAACCGAAGCCAAGGCGCGCGCCGTGATCCGCGCCGCTGAGCAGGTCCAGGACGGTCTGGACTCGGATATCTAAGGTAAAGGGAACAGGGGAACCGCCATGCTGCTGATGATCGACAACTACGATTCGTTTACCTACAACATCGTCCAATACTTCGGCGAACTCGGCGCCGACGTGCGCACCTATCGCAACGACGAAATCACGCTGGAAGACATCGAGGCGCTCAAGCCCGACCATATCTGCGTTTCGCCCGGCCCGTGCAGCCCGCGTGAAGCCGGCATTTCCGTGGCAGTGCTGCAGCACTTTGCCGGCCGCATCCCGATGCTGGGCGTGTGCCTGGGCCACCAGGCCATCGGCGAAGCCTTCGGCGGCAAGGTGATCCGCGCCAAGCAGGTCATGCACGGCAAGGTCAGCCGCATCGAGACCACGCAGGAAGGCGTGTTCGCCGGCCTGCCCAAGCACTTCGACGTGACGCGCTATCATTCCCTGGCGATCGAGCGCGAGACCTTGCCGGATTGCCTGGAAGTGACGGCCTGGACACCGGATGGCGAAATCATGGGCGTGCGCCACAAGACGCTCGCCATCGAGGGGGTGCAGTTCCACCCCGAGTCCATCCTGTCCGAGCACGGCCATGCGCTGCTGGCCAACTTCGTCAAGGCGCCCCGATGAGACTGCTCGATACGCCAAGCGCGCCCGTCCCCGGCGCGGCCCACACCAACGCAAAGACCGAGACCGCCATGTCCATCACGCCCCAGGAAGCCCTCACCCGCTGCATCGAACACCGCGAGATCTTCCATGACGAGATGCTGCACCTGATGCGGCAGATCATGCAGGGCCAGATGTCGCCGGTGATGGCCGCGGCCATCCTGACCGGCCTGCGGGTCAAGAAGGAGACCATCGGCGAGATCTCGGCGGCGGCGCAGGTGATGCGCGAGTTCGCCAACAAGGTGCCAGTCAAGGACCGCGAGAACTTCGTCGACATCGTCGGCACCGGCGGCGACGGCTCGCATACGTTCAATATTTCCACCGCGTCGATGTTCGTGGCGTCCGCCGCCGGCGCGCGCATTGCCAAGCACGGCAACCGTGGCGTGAGCTCCAAGTCGGGCAGCGCCGATGTGCTGGAGGCGCTGGGCGTGAACATCATGCTGACGCCGGAGCAGGTCGGGCACTGCATCGAGCAGACCGGCATCGGCTTCATGTTCGCCCCTACCCATCACCCGGCCATGAAGAATGTCGCCCCGATCCGCAAGGAAATGGGCGTGCGCACCATCTTCAATATCCTGGGCCCGCTGACCAACCCGGCCGACGCGCCCAATATCCTGATGGGCGTGTTCCACCCCGACCTGGTCGGCATCCAGGTACGCGTGATGCAGCGCCTGGGCGCGCGCCATGCGCTGGTGGTCTACGGCAAGGACGGCATGGATGAGGTCTCGCTGGGCGCCGCCACGCTGGTGGGCGAACTCAAGGACGGCGAAGTGCGCGAGTACGAAGTCCACCCCGAGGATTTCGGCCTGCAGATGATCTCCAACCGCGGCCTGAAGGTGGCCGATGCCGCCGAGTCGAAGGAAATGCTGCTGGAAGCGCTCACCGATGTGCCCGGCACCCCGCGCGAGATCGTCACGCTCAACGCCGGCACGGCGCTGTATGCGGCCAATGTGGCCAGCTCGATCGAGGACGGCATCCAGCGCGCGCGCGAGGCCATCGCCAGCGGCGCGGCGCGCGAGAAGCTCGACCAGTTCGTGCGCGCCACGCAGCAGTTCAAGTAAGCCCGAGCCATCCAGCCCCGCGAGAGAATTACCGCATGTCCGATATCCTGCAGAAAATCCTGGCCGTGAAGGCCGACGAAGTGAACGCGGCGCGCAAGAAGCGCGGCCTGCCCAGCCTGCGCGCCGAGGCCGAGAGCCTGCGCGCCGAGCCGGGCCTGGCGCCGCGCGGCTTCGAACGCGCGTTGCGCGAGAAAATCGCCGCCGGCAACGCCGGGGTGATCGCCGAGGTGAAGAAGGCCTCGCCCTCCAAGGGTGTGCTGCGCGCGAACTTCGTGCCGGAGGCCATCGCCGAGAGCTACGCCACGCATGGCGCGGCCTGCCTTTCCGTCCTGACGGACGTGAACTTCTTCCAGGGCCACGCCGACTTCCTCAAACGCGCCCGCGGCGCCTGCCCGTTGCCGGCCTTGCGCAAGGACTTCATGATCGACCTGTACCAGGTCTATGAAGCGCGCTGCTGGGGCGCCGACGCCATCCTTCTGATCGTGTCCGCGCTGGACCCGGGCCTGATGGCCGAACTGGAAGCCTGCGCGCATGAGCTCAGCATGGACGTGCTCGTGGAAGTGCACGGCGGCGAAGAGCTCGACGCCGCGCTGCGCCTGAAGACGCCGCTGCTGGGCGTGAACAACCGCAACCTGCGGACCTTCGAGGTATCGCTCGATAACACGCTGGACCTGCTTGCGCGCATCCCCGACGACCGCCTGGTGGTGACCGAATCCGGCATCATCGGCCCGGACGACGTGCACCGCATGCGTGACGCCAACGTGCACGCCTTCCTGGTGGGCGAGGCCTTCATGCGCGCGCCCGACCCGGGTGTCGAGCTGGCCCGCTTGTTCGCCTGAACGGAAACATAAAACACAATGGCCCAGGAAATCGAACTCAAGCTGGCGGTGCCGGACGGTGCCATGCCGGCGCTGGCGGCCTGGCTGGATGGACAAGGACAGGCGCGCGGCGAGCACACGCTGCTCAACGTCTACCTTGACACGCCCGCGCGCGACCTCGCCAGCGCACGCGCCGCCCTGCGGCTGCGCCGCCGCGGCGAGCAATGGCTGCAGACGCTGAAGACCGCGGGCAAGAGCGAAGCCGGGCTGGCCGCCCGCCACGAGTGGGAAACCAGGGTGGCGGCCGAAGCCATCGAGCTGGACGCCTTCCCGCCCGAGGCGCGCGCCCTGCTGGCGCCACTGGCCGCCACCCTGGCACCGGTATTCCGCACCGATTTCGCGCGGCGCACCTGGCTGATCGAGCAGGATGGCGTAAGCATCGAGGCCGCGCTCGACGTCGGCACCATTTCAGCGCCCGCCAGCGCCGCGCAAGAGACGATCCAGGAACTGGAGCTTGAGTGGCTGCCCGGCGACACCAGACAGGCGGCGCCCACCCAAGCACAGGCCGAAGCCGCGCTGCGCGCGCTGGCACTGCGCCTGCAGCACGTTGCGCCCCTCAAGCCGTCCGACCAGAGCAAGGCCGCGCGCGGCTATCGGCTCGCCGCCGGTGCCGGCCACGCCTGAGCTGGCGCGCCCGCGCCCTCTCGCCCCTCCCCCCAAAAAAAACAGGTACTCCTCCAGCATGACCAAGCACAACAGCGCACAGGCCGACCTGTTCGCAGCCCCGGCCGTTGCCGCGGCCGAAACCGAGAACGCCGCCGTGCCTGCCCCGGCCGCCGCCAGCCTGTCGGAGCAAGCCGCCGCGCTACCTGCGGCCTGGCGCGCGTTGCTGGCCCCCTGCATGAACACCGCCGGCTGGCAGGAACTGGCCGCCTTCGTCGACGGCGAGYGCGCGAGCGGCAAGCCGGTCTTTCCGCATGACGTGTTCCACGCCTTGCACCTGACGCCGCCCGAGACCGTCAAGGTGGTCATCCTTGGCCAGGACCCGTATCACGGCACCGGCGTGGTCAACGGCAGCGAGGTTCCGCAGGCGCATGGCCTGGCCTTCTCGGTGCCGGACGGCGTGCGCGTGCCGCCCAGCCTGCGCAACATCTTCAAGGAAATCGCCGCGGAGTATGAAGGCGGCGCTGCACCGGCCTCCGGCAATCTCGAAGGCTGGGCGCGCCAGGGCGTGCTGCTGCTCAACACCGTGCTGACGGTGGAGCAAGGCCAGGCCGCCAGCCACGCCAAGCGCGGCTGGGAAGCCGTGACCGATTGCCTGATCCAGGCCTTGTCGGCCGCGCGCCCGCACCTGGTCTTCCTGCTGTGGGGCAGCCATGCACAGGCCAAGAAGCCCTTGCTGGCCGGCACGCACTGCGTGCTGGAAGCGCCGCATCCGTCACCGCTGTCGGCACACCGGGGTTTCCTGGGCTGCGGACACTTCCGGCTGGCCAACGATTGGCTGCAACAGCACGGCGCCGCGCCGGTGGACTGGCGCGCCACCTGAGCCGCCGCGCAGCCAGCCGCCCCCTTGCCGGGCACGCCTCAAGCGGTCGGCAGGCAGTCGAAATCCTCGAACTCACCCGCGCCGGGCAACGCCACTAGCGCGTTGACCTGCGCGTCCGGCGGCCCACGCCGCATCCAGTTGCAAAGGGCCTCCAGCCGATCCGGCGGCCCATAGGCCATGACCTCGACCGAGCCGTCGTGCCGGTTGCGCACCCAGCCGTTGATGCCGAGCGCCCCGGCCTGCCCCGCGCAGGCCACGCGGTAGCCCACGCCCTGCACCCTCCCCTTGACCACGATGTGCCATGTTTCCATCTGGCTTCCCCTTGCCGCGCGCGAGCGCTGAAACATCCGTTGAAACGGTTACGACACGCATAACAGGTAAACTAGACCGCCATGCAAAGCGTTACCAGTAAGGGCAGGCCAATACTGGTAACGTCCGCGGCACAACGACGCGCAAGGTGCGCCCTGTCGACAACCCGACAACCCGAAAGCCCTGTTCCTAACCTGAGCCAGCGCAGCGCAAGGCGCCCACGCCCTGGCTGGCACCACCGATCCGATCCATCCCGGCCCCCGGACCGCCCGGCCCCACCCGGCCCATACGGCAACCGCAGCCAACGTTTCCACTGCCAAGATAATGCAGCAAGCCGAACACGACCAGGCCAGCTCGGTCACTTCCCGTGGCTACGCCAGCCAGTTGCTGACCGCGCCGCCGAACCGCTTCGACCTGGCGCTGCTGCCCATCATCCTGGCGGTGATCGTGCTGGTGGCCTTTGCCGCCCGCCAGATGAATGTGCCCTACCAGCCCGGCGAACCGCTGGACGTGCACCTGGACATCGCCTACCTGCCCTACTACCTCATGCGCACCAGCATCCGCATGATGATTGCGCTGGGCGCCTCGCTGCTGTTCTCCTTCGCCTTCGCGGCGCTCGCCTCCAAGAACCGCACCGCCGAGAAAGTGATGGTACCGGCGCTGGACATCCTGCAGTCGATCCCGGTGCTGGGCTTCTTGTCGATCACCGTGACCGGCTTTATCGCGCTGTTCCCCGGGAGCCTGGTCGGGGTGGAATGCGCCGCCATCTTCGCCATCTTCACCTCGCAAGCCTGGAACATGGCGTTCAGCCTGTACCAGTCGATCCGCACCATCCCGACCGACCTGGTGGAAGCGGCAGCCATGTTCCGGCTCTCGCCGTGGCAGAAGTTCTGGCGCCTCGAAGTACCTTTCGCCATGCCGGGCCTGCTGTGGAACATGATGATGTCGATGTCCGGCGGCTGGTTCTTCGTGGTGGCGTCGGAAGCCATCTCGGTATCGGGCAACGACATCCGGCTGCCGGGTATCGGCTCCTACATCTCGCTGGCGATCCAGCAGCAGAACCTGGCGGCGATCGGCTGGGCCATCCTGGCCATGCTGATCGGCATCATCCTCTATGACCAGTTCCTGTTCCGGCCGTTGATTGCCTGGGCCGACCGCTTCCGCTTCGAGATCATGGCGCAGGAGACCGAGCCGCAATCGTGGCTGCTCAACCTGCTGCGCCGCTCGGAATGGGTACGCGTGCTGCTGGGCCGCACGGCGGCGCTGGCCGAGCGCACGCTGGCCTGGGGATCCGGGCGCAAGGCGGTGGCGCCGAAGGCCAACGATGGCCGGCGCACAATATGGATCGAGCGCGCCAGCAACGTCATCATCATCCTGATTGCCGTGATGGCGCTGTATCGCGTGATGCACTTCGTGCGCACCGAGGTGGGCTGGGCTGAAGTGGGCCATGTGCTGTGGCTGGGTACGCTGACCATGGTGCGGGTGATCGTGCTGATCGCGCTAGCCGCGGTGATCTGGGTACCGATTGGCATCCGCATCGGCCTGAACCCCAAGGTAGCGCGCGTCGCCCAGCCGGTGGCGCAGTTCCTGGCCGCCTTCCCGGCCAACCTGATGTTCCCGCTGGTGGTGATGCTGATCGTGCGCTTCGGGCTGAACCCGGAGGTCTGGCTCAGCCCGCTGATGATTTTCGGCACGCAGTGGTACATCCTGTTCAACGTGATCGCCGGTGCTTCCGGCATCCCCACCGAACTCAAGCTGGCCGCGCGCAACTTTGGCCTGCGCGGCTGGCTGTTGTGGAAACGCTTCCTGATCCCCGCCGTGTTTCCCAGCCTGCTGACCGGCCTGGTGACCGCGGCCGGCGGCTCTTGGAATGCGAGTATCGTGTCCGAGTACGTCACCTGGGGCGACCGCACGCTGGTCGCCACGGGTCTTGGCAGCTATATCGCGGAGATGACCTCCAAGGGCGACTTCCCCCGCATCGCGCTAGGCATCGGCGTGATGGCGGTGTTTGTGGTGGGCTTCAACCGCTTGCTGTGGAACCGCCTCTACCTGCTGGCGCAGGAACGCACGCGCCTTTGAACCGCCATACGCAGCCAATACACTGCCAATACGCCGCCCATTTGAAGCCCTGAATCTGAACGGAATTCCATCATGGCAAGCCCCACCGCAGACGCAGCCGAATCCGTAGTCGAACTGCGCGGCGTCTCAAAAATCTTCCGCACCGCGGACCGCTCCGACCGTGCCGTGCTCGAAGGCGTGGACCTGACCCTCAAGCGCGGCGAGATCGTCGCCATGCTGGGCAAGTCCGGCTCTGGCAAGTCCACCCTGCTGCGCATCATGGCCGGTCTGGTCGGCGCCGATCGCGGCGAGGTGTGCTTTCGCGGCGAGCCGCTGCGCGGCACCGCCGAAGGCATCGCCATGGTGTTCCAGTCGTTCGCGCTGTTTCCCTGGCTCACCGTGCAGCAAAACGTGGAGCTGGGGCTGGAAGCCCAGGGCGTGCACAAGGAAGAGCGCGCGCGCCGGGCCGAGGCGGCGATCGACATGATCGGGCTGTCGGGCTTCAACAGCGCGCTGCCGCGCGAGCTCTCCGGCGGCATGCGCCAGCGCGTGGGCATTGCCCGTGCGCTGGTGACCGAGCCCGACCTGCTGCTGATGGACGAGGCCTTCTCCGCGCTCGACGTGCTGACCGGCGAGACCCTGCGCGACGAAATGCTCGACCTGTGGGAAGACGGCCGCACCAACATCAAGTGCATCCTGATCGTCTCGCACAATATCGAAGAGGCGGTGATGATGGCCGACCGCATCGTGATCCTGTCGAGCGATCCGGGCCGTATCCGCGCCGAGGTGAAGATCCCGTTCCCGCGCCCGCGCAACCGCGACTCTGCCCAGGTACGCGGGCTGATCGACGAGGTCTACACACTGATGACGTCGCCCGCCGCGATGGGCCCGCGCGTCACCGCGCTGGCGGCCGCGCGCGATATCGGCTACCGCCTGCCGGATGCCGACATCAGCCAGATGGAGGCTATTCTCGACCTGCTGTGCGAAGCACCCTTTTTCGGCAGGGCCGACCTGCCGCACCTGGCCGAGGAAGCCGGGCTCACCGACGATGACCTGCTCCCGGCCTGCGAAGCGCTGCACCTGCTGCAACTGGCCACCATCGAGCGCGGCGACATCAGCGCCACCGGCCTGGGCCGCGCGTACTACGAGACGGAGCCACCCGAGCGCAAGGTGCTGTTCGGCAAGCAATTGCTGCAACACGTGGCACTGGCCGCGCAAATCCGCCGCGAGCTGGAGCAGTCCGAGGACGGCGAGATCCGCGAGGAACACGTGCTGCGCGAGCTCGAAGCCTTCCTCAAGCCAGACGAAGCCGAGCGCGTGCTGACCCTGGCAATCGAATGGGGCCGCTATGGCGAGGTGTACGAATACAGCTACAACAGCGGCATGCTGACGCTGCCCCGCGAGGAGCAGCCGGCGCCGGGCGCGGGCACGCAGGCCTGACTGGGCGCAGCCTGGGATTCTGGTTCTTCAGGTTCCTAGCGCTCGCGCATGGCCCGGCCGATCGCGCCGGTACGCAGGGCGATCTTGGCGGTGTCCTCGCGCAGCGCGCGCAGGCGGCGCTCCAGGATGGCATTGGCGGTGCGCCCGGTGGAGCTCGCCGTGCTGGCGGTGCCGCCGGCCTCGCCGGCAGCCCGGGTCAGCTCGCCCGAGGCCGCGGCCTGTACCAGCACATCGGCGCGGCGGCGGTCGGCGGAATCGGCCAGGCGGGCGCGACGCTCGCTGGCGTCTTCGGCCGCGGGAGGCGCGGCGAGCGCTTCCGTGCCGATGGCAGCATCGGCGGCGCGCACGGCCTGGGTATCGGACACCGCCACAACATCGGCACCATCGGCACCGTCATCGGCAACACCAACCGCGGCCGCCACGTTGGCACCAACGCTAGCGTGCACCAGCCCTGCTGTCTCCGTGGCTTTCACCGGCGCCTTCGCCTTCGCCGGGTCCTTCACCGCGCGGATGAAACCCGCGCCCCGCCCACCGGCACGATCGTCCTCGGCCAGCCGTTCGCTGGCCAGCTGCAGGCTGTTGGCTGCGGCATCGGTGGCCTGGCGGATGGCGGCTTCGGCGGCCGGCAAGTCCAGCTCGCCGTAGTGCTCGCGCACCTGGATGCGCGCCGCGGCCACGTGCGCCGCCACCAGGTAGTTCTGCACGATGAAGCGGTTCAGGTTGTCCACCGCGCGATGCCGGCTCTTAGGCTCGTCGARCATGCGCTGGAACGACCCGATCAGCGCGGACAGGCTGTCCATGAACTGCTTGCGCTGCACCCGGTAGGCAAAATCGTCCTTGGCCACGCGCAGCAGCAGGTCGCGCGTGGCGGCAATGTAGCGGCGGTTGGCCTGCAGCACGTTTTCCACCAGCGCGGGCAGCGCGCGGTATTCCCAGCTGGGCAGCACAAAGCTGAACACCGTGGCGATCACGCCGCCGATCACGGTATCGATCAGCCGCTCGCCCGCTACCGTGGAACTGCCCGGCACCAGCAGGTTGATCTGGATCAGCACCTGCACGCAGGCGGCAACAGCCGTGTAGCGGTACTTGATCGTGGAGAACGCCGTGCTGGCCACCAGCGCCAGGAACAGCACGCCCAGCAGGATCAGCGGCTGGTGCACGACCTTGAGCACGCCCACCGCGATCACGCAGCCGATCAGCGTGCCGATCAGGCGGTCGTTGTAGCGCTGCTTGGTCATGCTGAAATTGGGCTTCAGGATGACGATGATGGTCAGCAGGATCCAGTAGCTGTGCGACACATACGGCAGGTGCTCGGCAATCCACAGCCCCGCGCCCACCGCCATGGTGATGCGCAGCGCGAAGCGGAACGCCGGCGATTTCCAGTTCAGGTTGTCGCGCAGCACCTTGAGCTCGTAGCGCTGGCGCGTCAGGAACGGCGTCATGTCCGGCCCGGGCAGCACCTTGCTGGGCTCCACCGGCGTGCGCGATGCTTCGTGCAGCTGCTCCACCAGCACGATGGCGCCCTTGATCATGTCGAGCGTTTCCACCGCCGCCGTCATCGCCGCCGGGTTGATGTGGTGGTACCGCAATTGCGCGATCTCGTGCGCGACGGCGCGCAGCTCGTCCCGGTAATCCACGGAAGCGTAGGAAGGCCGGCCGCGGGTGATGTCGTAGGCGATCCCCTCCACGTCCTTGCACATCAACTGCACCAGGCGGCGCAAGTGATCGAGTACCGGCGTGCTGCCAAAGGTCTGGCGCAGCAGCGGGTAATCGGTATTGGTGGAGAGAATGTACTCGTACAGGTCCAGCATGCGCATGTGGACCTGCACCAGCAGCCCGTCATGCGTAGTGCGGTTGCCGCGCAGCACCAGGTCGCGCGCGGCCTGCTGGCGCTCCGCCACCACGATCTGCTGGCGCACCAGCTGGTTGAACAGCGCCTCGTAGTCGTTGCCGGCATCGTAGAAGCCTGCCTTGATCTCGAGGTACCCGGCCATCTCGTACAGCGACTCGGCCAGCACCTGCTGCTTGGTACGCCGCTGCGTGGCCCAGCTCACCGCCATCGCGTACGCCATATAGGCCACCGCGCCGATGCCGAACAGCAAGGAATGCTCGAGCGCGCGCCGCACCACGAAGTCCTCGTTGATGGTGAGCGTCATGACGAACAAGGCCGAGAACTGCAATGGCAAGGTCTTGTTGCCATACACCGTCATCATGCCAGCCATGAAGGTCACCAGCACCAGCACCAGCGGCATCACGCGCGGGAACGGCGTGGCCATGGCCACCAGCAAGGTCACCGCCGTGCACAGCAGCACGCTGGCCAGCATCTCGTTGAACTTGTGGTTGAACGGGCTGGGCAGATCCATCAGGCTGGTGCACAGCGCGCCCATCGACACCACCATGGCGGTGGGCAGGTCCGCGAACTGCAAGGCGATCAGCGTGGCGCCGATCACCCCGGTCGCGGAGCGCAGCCCGCGATACACGTAATGCGAATAAACGAAGGTGCGGGCGTCGTGCGCGTATTGCATGTGGTGGCGATCGGCGGCGTTGGGGCTAATCGGCCTACAGGCCCAGCCAGCGCGCACGCATGGCCTGGCGGCCGCCTTCGGCCGTCACGGTGTACTGCGCCGCCGGCTCGCGCGCGAAGGTCAGCGGCAGGACATGCAGCTCATCGCGGCGGAACACATGGCACTCGGCGCTATCGCCGTCGCGGTAGCGCGCCAGCAGCTTGTCGAGCTGGCCAGGGGCTACACGCAGGCCGTCCACCGCGGCCAGCAGGTCGCCCGCCGAGATCCCGGCCGCCTGGGCCGCGCCGCCGTCAAGCACCTGGGTCACGCGCACCCAGCCATCCTCGGTCTTGGTCTTGATGCCAAGCGCGGCGTTGCGCTCTGGCTTGGTCGGCACCGCCTTGATGCCGAAGGGCTTGAGGAGCGCGGCGAGTTGCAGCTCGCCGGTGCCTTCGGTGAGCGAGCGCAGCAGCGCACCCAGGCGCAAGCCGCTGACCTCATCGAACAAGGCGTGCACCTCGGCCTCGGTCACGCCGCGCTGCTGCGCGCCTGGCGCGTAGAAGCCGCTGCCGTAGCGCTGCCACAGCGCGCGCATGATGTCGTCGAGCGAGCGGCGGTTGCGGGTCTTGGTGCGGATGGTGAGATCCAGCGCCAGGGCAACGAGCGAGCCCTTGGTGTAGTAGCTGACGATGGCGTTGGGCGCGTTTTCGTCCTGGCGGTAGTACTTGGTCCAGGCATCGAACGAGCTATCGGCCACGCTCTGCTTGGTGCGGCCGTTGCCGCGCAGCACGCCGTTCCAGGTCTTGGCCAGCAGCTCCACATACTGCTTCTCGGTGATGCGGCCGCTGCGCACCAGCATCAGGTCATCGTAATAGCTGGTGAAACCCTCGAACAGCCACAGCAGGGGCGTGTAGGTTTCCTCGCGCAGCCGGTAGGGCACGAACGCCGCGGGCTTGATGCGCTTGACGTTCCAGGTATGGAAATACTCGTGGCTGCACAAGCCGAGGAAGGTGCGGTAGCCTTCGGTGGCTTCTGGCTTGCCGCGCGCCGGCAGGTCAGCGCGCGCGCACATCAGCGCGGTGCTGGCGCGATGCTCCAGGCCGCCGTAGCCATCCGTCGTGACCATGGTCATGAACACGTAGCGGCGGTTGCTGTCGAGGAACGGCGCGGCCTCGGTCTCGGGCTCGAACAGCCGGATCTGCGCTTCGCAGATCTGCTTCAGGTCGCGGCAGACGCGCTCCAGGTCGAGCTGCGGCACGCGGCCCGTGAACACCACGTCGTGCTGGGCGCCGCAGGCGCGGAAGCTGCCCATGGTGAAGTTGCCCATCTCGACCGGGTGATCGACCAGTTCGTCATAGTCGGCCACCTGGTACCGGCCGAAGCCGTAGCGCTTGGCGCCACCGCGCCCGGGCGCCTCGCGCATGGCCGTGGCGACCCGCCACCCGGCATAAGCCTCGCCGGCGGGTGCATGGATATCAACTGTGCAGGGCTGGTCTTCCTGCCCTTCGGCGCAGAGGAAGACTGAGCTGCCGTTGAAGAAGCCGTGCGTGGCGTCCAGGTGCGCGGCGCGCACCGACAAGTCCCAGGCGTAGACCTCATAGCTGAGCGCAAGCGGCCCGCCCACCGGGGCCGCCTGCCAGCTCTGCTTGTCCAGCTTGGTCAGCGCCACCGGCTTGCCGCCGGCCTGCGCGCGGATGCGCACGATATTGCGCGCGAAGTCACGGATCATGTAGCTGCCGGGAATCCACGCCGGCAGGTAGAACTGCTGGCCGGCGGGATGGGGGGCGTCTACCGTGACGGTGACGGCGAACAGGTGCGCTTCCGGTTGAAGCGGGGCAATGGCGTAATGGATCGGCTTCATGAGCGTGATTGTAGCGCCATGCCCGCTCCGGACTACGCGCCGGCTCAGGCGTTGACGTTCACCACCACGCGGCCGCGCATGCCACCGTCGACGATCTTGCGCCCAGCCTCGATCGCCTCCGACAAGCCGATCTCGCGGGTGATCGCGCGCAGGCGATCCGGCTCCAGGTCCTGCGACAGCCGCTGCCAGGCCTGCTCGCGCAAGGCCATCGGGGCCATCACGCTATCGATGCCGTAGAGCGTGATGCCACGCAAGATGAAGGGCGCCACCGAAGCCGGGAAGTCCAGCCCTTGCGCCAGCCCGCACGCGGTGACCGCGCCGCCGTAGCGCACCTGCGCGCAGGCATTGACCAGTGTGTGCGAGCCAACCGAGTCCACCACCGCGGCCCAGCGCTCCTTCTGCATCGGCTTATTGGGCTTGCCCAGTTCCGTTCGGTCAATCACCTCGGCCGCGCCCAGCGCCTTGAGGAAATCCGCCTCGGCCGTCTTGCCGGTGGAGGCCACCACGCGATAGCCCAGCTTCGACAGGATGGCGATGGCCACCGAGCCCACGCCGCCAGAGGCGCCGGTCACCAGCACCTCGCCATCGCCCGGCTTGATGCCAGCGCGCTCCAGCGCCAGCACTGACAGCATGGCGGTATAACCGGCAGTGCCGATGGCCATGGCCTGCTGCGTGGTGAAGGCAGGCGGCAGCGCCACCAGCCAATCGCCCTTGAGGCGGGCGCGCTGCGCCAGGCAGCCCCAATGCGTCTCGCCCACGCCATAGCCATTGAGCACGACCTTGTCGCCGGCCTTCCAGCGCGCATGGGTGGATTCCAGCACCGTGCCGGCACCGTCGATGCCCGCCACCATCGGCCACTTGCGCACCACCGGCGAGCGGCCGGTAATGGCCAGCCCGTCCTTGAAATTGATGGTGGAGTAGTCGATGGCCACCAGCACGTCGCCCTCGGCGGGCAGGCTGGATTCGTCGAGCGCGGTAACGGCGGCCTGGGTCGCGCCGTCGGCCTGGATCAGCAGCAATGCCTGGAACGTCATGGAGTCTCCATCCGGTTTTTGATTGTTAACCAAAGACGACCGGCCGGCTCCGGCACGGCAGCGCCGGGAAGGCCGCCGGCGCGACGTGCTTACTTCTTGAGGCTGGCGAGCTTGCGCTCGAGCGTGGCGGCATCGGCGGCGCCGGGAATGCGGGTGCCGTCCATGAAGAACACGGCCGGGGTGCCGGTGATGTTCAGGCTCTGGCCGAGCGCCAGGTTGTCATCCACCGGCGTCTTGCAGCTGCCGTTGCCGGTCAGCGCCACGTGGCTGATCATCCAGTCGCGCCAGGCCTTGGTGCGGTCGGCCGCGCACCAGACCTGCTTGGCTTTTACTGACGAATCCGGCGACAGCACCGGGTACAGGAAGGTGTAGACGGTGATGTTGTCCATCTGCTGGAACGTCTGCTCGATGCGCTTGCAGTAACCGCAGTTGGGGTCGGAGAACACCGCCACCTGGCGGCTGCCATCGCCCTTGCTCCACTTGATCGCGCGCGCCAGCGGCAGGTCCGACCACTTGATGCGGTTGATGTCGGCCAGCCGCTCCTCGGTCAGGTTGGTGCCGGTCTTGGAGTCCACCATCTCGCCGTTGATGATGTAGCGGCCGGTGGCATCGGTGTAGACCACCTGGCCACCGATGTTGACCTCGAACAGGCCGGGCACGGGAGTCTTGGCCACGCTCTTCACTTCAGCGCGCCCGCCCAGCATCTTTTGCACCGATTCCTTGATGCGGTCGGTGCCGGGCTCGCCCGCCGCCATGGCGTGCAGCGCGAAGCCGGCAGCCGCAATGCCGCCAACGATGGTGGCGGACAGGGCGGGACGGCGGCGCAGGAAATGCAACATGATGACTCCAGTAATTCGATGATTCGGTTCGCGCGAGCGAGCTCGGGATTCAAGGTTCAAGGGTTGAGCGCTCAGCCAAGCGCGCGGCCGATAAGAAAACGCTTGAGCAGCGACTGGCCGCCCACGACCCGCATGCCGGCATTGCGCACCGTGCGCGCCACGCCGCCAGGCAGGGAAAACAGCCGATGCAGGCCATCGGTAGCCGCGGTCAGCGACAACAAATCGGTGGCGCGCGCGCGCTCGTAGCGGCGCAGCAAGCGCAAGTCACCTTCTGCGCGGAAAGACTCTTTGGCGGCCATCACGCGGCCAAGTTCCGCCACATCGCGCAAACCCAGGTTCATGCCCTGCCCCGCCAATGGGTGCACCACGTGGGCGGCGTCGCCCACCAGCGCCACATGCGGCTGCACAAACTGATCGGCGCGCTGCAGCACCAAGGGGAAGCCCTGCGCCGGCGTCACGCAACGCAGCGCGCCAAACTGGCGCCCCACGGCGCCGCTGGCGGCCTGCATCACGGTATCGGCCAGCGCCTCGGGCGACAGCGCCAGCAGTTCGCTCGCATGGGCATCGTCGGCCGACCACACCATCGACACACGCCGGCCCGGCAACGGCAGCAACGCCAGGATCTCGCCGTTGACCGGCTCCTCGTCCGCCATCAGCTTGGGCGGCGTGCCCAGGAACCACTGCCAGGCCGTGTCCTGGTGCGGCAGCTCGCATTCAAAATTCGCCACGACGCCAAGCTGGCGATAGTGCCGCTTGGTGACCGGAATGTGGCATTGCTCGCGCACCCACGAGCGCGCGCCGTCGGCGCCCACCACGCAAGCCGCGCGCACCTTGTCGCCGCCGGCCAGGGTCAGCGTCACGCCATCATGGTCGCGCGCGAACGCCGCAGCGGTATCGTCGAGCCAGTGCACCTGGTGCTGGAAGCGCAGCGCGGTATCGAGCACGCGCTCCACATGGCCGGATTCGATGATCCACGCCAGTTGCGCAACGGTGGCCGCGTAGGCCGAGAAATGGAGATCGCCGGCAGCCGAGGCATTGGCCTGCGCCGCACTCGCATCGCCGAACACGCGCATGTCGCACACCGGCTGCATCCGCGCCGGGTCCAGCGCCTCCCACACGCGCAACTGCTCCAGCAAGGCTTGCGAGCTCGCCGAGAAGGCGTAGATGCGGCTGTCCCACTGGCCAGGATCCGCCGTAGCGGCAGAAGCGGCAGAAGCGGCAGAAGCGGCAGAAGCGGCAGAAGCGGCAGAGCGCGGCGCAACCAGCGCCACCTGCATGCCCTGCTGGGCCAGCAGCAACGCACAAGCCTTGCCGACGATGCCGCCGCCAACCACGGCAACCTGGAAACGGGAGGGAGATGGACGAGTCATGCGTGGATTATAGCCACCCCGGCACGATGGCTTTGGTGCGCCGTCGCGCGCATGAAGCGGCGCCCAGGCGCCTGCGGCAAAGGGGCGCACGCCCTCGATGCGCACAAATTGAGCAGGCGGCAGGCGCGGCCAGCCGGTTCAGCGCAACGTCCGGCGAGGTTACAATAGCCATCTTTCTGATGGCACCCCAGCACAAAACCGGTGAGCAACGCCCCGCTTTGGCTGTGTTGTCTCGTGCTGAACCCTCCCCTCTGCGTCCCCATCGCTGCGCCATTCCAGTGCGCCGGACGCACCCAGGGTGAACCGCAACCCATTGATTTTTAAAGGTTTACCATGAGCCTCAAATGCGGCATCGTCGGCCTGCCCAACGTCGGCAAGTCCACGCTGTTCAACGCCCTGACCAAGGCCGGCATCGCCGCCGAGAACTATCCGTTCTGCACCATCGAGCCCAATGTGGGCGTGGTGGAAGTGCCGGATACGAGGCTCGCCAAGCTGGCCGAGATCGTCAAGCCCGAGCGCATCCTGCCGGCCGTGGTCGAATTCGTCGACATCGCCGGCCTGGTAGCGGGCGCGTCCAAGGGTGAAGGCCTGGGCAACCAGTTCCTGGCCAACATCCGCGAAACCGACGCCATCACCCACGTGGTGCGCTGCTTC
Organism: Cupriavidus sp. YAF13; assembly: GCF_052113425.1. Taxonomy (NCBI): domain Bacteria; kingdom Pseudomonadati; phylum Pseudomonadota; class Betaproteobacteria; order Burkholderiales; family Burkholderiaceae; genus Cupriavidus; species Cupriavidus sp. YAF13. Next base: position 27,872 of record NZ_JBFRDD010000054.1, on the reverse strand, counting down.
GAAGACGAGAACGTGATCCACGTCGCCGGCCGGGTCGACCCGCTGTCCGACATCGAGGTGATCAACACCGAACTGGCGCTGGCCGACCTCTCCACCGTCGAAAAAGCCCACGCCCGGTACATCAAGCCCGCCCGCGCCGGCGACAAGGAAGCGCTGCGCCTGGTGGCCGTGCTGGAAAAAGCCCAGGCCGTGCTCAACGAAGCCAAGGCCGTGCGCACGCTCGACCTGTCCGATGAAGAATGGGCCGCCATCAAGCCGCTGTGCCTGATCACCGCCAAGCCCACCATGTACGTAGCCAACGTGCGTGAAGACGGCTTCGAGAACAACCCCCACCTGGACGCCGTGCGCGCCCACGCCGCCAAGACCAAGTCGCCGGTCGTGGCCGTCTGCGCCGCCATCGAAGCCGAAATCGCCGACCTCGACGACGAAGACAAGGCCGTGTTCCTGGCCGACCTCGGCATGGAAGAACCCGGCCTGGACCGCGTGATCCGCGCCGGCTTCACCCTGCTCGGCCTGCAGACCTACTTCACCGCCGGCGTGAAGGAAGTCCGCGCCTGGACCATCCACGTGGGCGACACCGCCCCGCAGGCGGCCGGCGTGATCCACACCGACTTCGAACGCGGCTTCATCCGCGCCCAGACCATCGCCTATGAGGACTTCATTACCTTCAAGGGTGAGCAAGGCGCGAAGGAAGCCGGCAAGATGCGCGCGGAAGGGAAAGAGTATGTGGTGAAGGATGGCGACGTGATGAATTTCTTGTTTAACGTCTAAGCCGTAAGCAGGGGTTCACGAGCCCCAGCCGACTTCACGATTGCCCTGCAGCCCGCTTCCCAGCGGGCTTTTTTGTTTCTTGAGGCGTCAGCAGGATTTCCTTCAGAATTTATGACGGATACCGACGACCGCGCCAAACTGATTGTCCGACCCATTTACCGTGCCAAAGCCGGTGCTTTGGATCGCGCCGGTACCGCCTGAGGTCAGGCCCAGGTTCGAACCATCCTTGTTCTTGGTGTAACCAAGGTTCACGTAGGCATCGGTACGCTTGGATAGCGTGTAGTCAACCGATGCCACGAAACTCCACGGATCAGCCTTGGTACCGCGAAAATCTTGATAGTAGGCAGAGCCGGTCAGCGACAGCGCAGGTATCACCTGATAGGCAATGCCCAGCCAGTACAGGTTGGAGGCATTGTTAGCCCCGAGGTTGCCCGGCAGCGTGGCGCCGTCGAGCGCCATGGCCCAGCGATATCCAGCGTACATCTTGGCCGGGCCGAAGACGTAGGAGCCAGCCACGGTGGCGCGACGGATCTTGGCGCCAGTCAGGGCACCGGTCGAGGCCAGGCCAAGGTTGGTTTCGTCGTATACAGCCCCGGCGGCAAACGGACCGACGGCATAGGTCAGGCCAGCGCTGAACTCCTGGCCAATCTTGGGGCTACCCGGGACTTCACCAAAAGAGCCCCCACCGGTGTTTGCGCCGAAGCTATACAGGGCCCTGGCAGTCAGGCCGCCAAAGGTGCCGGCGTACTTGACCGAGTTGTCGGCACGGCTGGTAAACCCCGCATCCTGGCCGATGATCGAGTAGTTCGTGGCAATTGCCATTGGGTCGAACTGCAGACCGAAATCATAGAGCGGGGTCTGTTGACGGCCCAGGGTCATGTTGCCCCACTGGCTTTGCAGGCCGACGTAAGCGTTCCGACCGAACAGACGGCCACCTTGGGCCGAGGTGCCCGTGTCAAGGTTGAAACCGCTTTCCAGCACGAAGACGCCCTTCAGCCCCCCGCCCAGATCTTCCGCGCCACGCAGGCCCCAACGGCTGCCGGACAGGTTGCCCGAGGTCAGGCGGGTCACGCTGTGGCCGCCCCCGGGCTGGTTATTTTGATACTCGATGCCAGCGTCGAGGAGCCCGTACAGCGTCACGCTCGACTGCGCGTACGCGCCGCCAGCGGCCAATGCAGCGACGGCAGCAATCCATTTCATCTTCATAACACTCTCCCTGTTAGCTGATGATTGGAAACGCTGGACTATCCCGATGGCTTGCCGACGCGACCCGTCCATGTCGATCTTGTACTATGTACCAGCTGTCGGTTAACGATACTCACGAACAGTGGGCTAGCGAACCATCGAAAGCGCCTTGTTGTGATGCGGCAACAACGAGCGAACGCAGAGCAATCAAGATCGCTCCGCTTGGAGTAACGAGCACTGGGATTTTTGGGTGGCCCTCGCCCGCGGCCTCCAATTCATAGAACGGGTTAGGCACTCGCGGGATTTTGGGGTCCATCGGAGATGGACAGATCACAGGCTAGGGCCAGGCGATGCGAAGCGCCAGATACGCCACTCTACCTGTGTTGAACGAGGAAGATACAAAAGGGCGCGGGCTTGCAACCAGCGCGCGCATTGCGTCGGGCCTCCGGCATCTGCGAGCGCCATCAAGCAGGCCGTCACACAACACAGCAATGTGAATCGGCTCTGATGTTCCAGCCAATCCAATCATGGTTGGCGCACAGCGGCATGCCGACGGCAACCGCCCCCACTCACAACGCCCCCAAATCCTCCCCCCGCAGCCCCACCAGCAGCGCCTGCCCATCCGGCCCGACGCGGAACTCGCCATAGCGCGCCTTCTCGAACCGCGCCCCCTGCCCTTCCTGGAAGAAGTACGCATCGGTGGACACCTGCGCCTGCACGCCGCCCCAGCGGGCCGGCACGTTCTGGAAGCGCAGCAGTTGCTCGCCGCCGGCCAGTGCCTCGCCCGTGTACAGGCGCACGAAGGCGGCTTCGCCGCGTGCGTCGCGGCGGATCACGGCAACTTGCTCGCGGGCGGGCTCGATGCCTTGCAGCTTGCCTGCCTGGCGGATGGACTCGGCGATGGCGAAGTTCAGCGCCATGTAATCGCCTTGCATGAGCGAGCGCGGATCGACTGGCGCCAGGCGCAGGTAGATGGTGTCGCCATGCGCCAGCAGCCGTTCCTTGCCGGTGATGGCGAAGGCAGCCAGCCCGAGCGTGAGCACCCATGCCAACAGTATCCAGCGTTTCATGCTTATCTCCTTGCGCCGTCACGACGCAGCGCCATGCGCAGCAGCAGCACGGCGATGCCGGCACCGGCGAGCGTGGCGGACTTGATCAGCAGCGTCCAATGCAGCGCGCTGTAGTACCAGATGAAGCCGCTGCCGAGCGCGGCGACGGCCAGGCCCAGCCAGGGCAGCGAGCCGCGGCGCAGCGCCAGGCCGAGCGCGAGGGCGGCGGCGGCGACCGCCGGCGCACCGGCGAGCAAGGCGCTGAACAGCACCGCGCCGACAAGCGCGGTGCCCCGCACCGCCGGGCTTAGCCGCAGCCGGCCTGCTTCGGCAAGGACAAACGCGGCGAGCACCACGCCAAACAGCGCGCCGGCCATCCAGTAGTTGCCGGCGTGGCGCCCGGTGTCGGCGTCGAACAGCAGTGCCTGAGGCTGGCTGAGGCCGGTCACCACCAGGGCCGCGCCCAGTGCGAACAGCAGCGTGGCATCCGCGGCCGGCTCGATCCAGCTGTGCAGCCCGGCGGCGCAGAGCCGCCCTTCCGCCAGCACGAAGCCGGTGAGCAGTGTCATGGCGAACGGCGCGAGCCAGCCTAGCGAGAAGCTCATGGCTTGCCAGACGTGGCGCAGGCCAGGCGTCATGGCCAGGTGGAGCGCCAGTGCCACGCAGGTCCATAGGCCCAGCGCGGCCAGGAAGCGATGGAGCCGGTTGCTGACCAGCACATAGAGCACGGCCTCCAGCAGCGCGAGCGCGCCCCAGAAGGCGGCCGATTCGAGCAGGCGGCTGCCGCCGTAGGCCTGGCTCGCGCCGTACACGAGCAGACCCTGGCCGCTAAGGCTGACAGCCAGCGCGAATTGCTCGAGCGCGGTGGCACCCGCGCGGCGCCGGTACAGCACCGCCGCCAGCGCGATCATGGCGGCGCCGCAGAGCGCCATTGCCGTGGCGTTGTCGCGCGCGGCCACAAAGACCGAGCCGAGCAGGAAGGCGAGGAAGAACACGGCGCCGAGCCAGCCCGCGAGGCCCATCAGCAGCCTGACGGCCCATGGCGTGCGCCCTTGTGCGGCTAGCGGCTGCCCTTGCACCAAGCCGCGCGCGGCCAGGTCCTGCCACAACCTTTGTACTATGTGAACGTGACGGTCGCTGGTCATGCCGGCTCTCCGTTGGGCGCGCCGCTTTGGGCTTGCCCGTGGTGTCGATAGGCGCGCAGCAGCCAAGCCGCCGCCGCCGCGGACAGGCCGATGGTCAGCAGCCCGAGGATGAGGAAGGCGCCGAACGCGTCCCGGTTGCCCTCCAGCAGTAGCCGGGCAACCCCGGTCACCAGCAGCACGATGACCGAGAAGCTGGCCAGGCTGAGCGCCACCACATCGAACGCCCGCAGCCGGAACCACGCAAGCAGCCCGCCCAGCGTGAGCATGGCCACGCCGAACATGGCGAGATCGAAGTGGTTGTGCAGGAGGCTGGCAAGGCCGAGCCAGCCGGCGTAGGCGCACGCCAGCGTGGCAAGGATGCGTGCGCCGGCCAGCCCGCGAAAGCCGTAGGCCGGCGCCGCAGCGCGCAGCGCGAACCACAGCACCAGTTGCAACAGCGTGGCCGCCAGCAGCGAGAGCGTGGTGGCCCGCTCGCCAGCCGCGCCAAACAGCAGGTCGAACATGCCGCCCACGCCAAGGCGCACGCTGAAATACCGCAGCAGCGCTACATTGGCCAGCACGATTACCACCCACCAGTGCGGCGCCGCGCGCGCGGCCAGCGCCCATGGGATCGCCAGCAGTGCCCACAGGGCGAACAGCTGCCACGCGTCGGCGCCGGTCTGGTAGACCTGCCCGATCACGGCCAGCAGCACGCCGGCCACCACCTGGGCGCCGCAGAGCGCCGCCAGCCCCGCCATGTCGGTGGCCGGGCGCAGCCAGGCGAATCCCGCCAGCAGGGTCAGCGCCCCGGCCAGCAGGCCAAACTTGGCGAACTTGTGCAGGTCCTGCCAGTTGAAGGCGAAGAACACGATCACGCCGGCGCACAGCAGCGCGGCGCCCAGCATGAGCAATGTGCGATCGAGCCAGGTCCGCCACTGCGCCGCGTCGGGCTCGGTCCCTGGCCAGCTGGCGGCCACGCCGTCGGCGCCGAGCACGCCCTGCTCGCGCCAGTCTGCCAGCGCCTGGCGCGCTGCCCGCCGGTCTTGAAAGCCCTGCGTTGTGGTTGCCTGCATCTATGCTCCATGTGATGGATACGCCAGCGCACTGTAGCAAAGGCGCCGCCATCTGCGCAGCTTTCCTTGCGTGAGCGGGAGCATGCAACAGCGCTGCTTTGCCGCCTTGCCCCGGCCCGGTATGCTGTGCGTTTCTCCCATCCAGCCACACCCCGCCATGACCCTTGGTATCCTCGCCGCCATCCACGATGAAGTCGACGGCCTGATCGCCGCCATGCGCCACGATGATGCCCGCGCCACCGTGCAGACAATCGGCATGCGCGACTATCACGTTGGCCATCTCTACGGCCAGCGCTGCGTGCTGGTGCTAGCGCGCATGGGCAAGGTGGCGGCGGCGGCTACCACGGTCACCCTGGTGCGCGAGTTCGGCGTGGATGAGATCGTCTTCACCGGCCTGGCCGGCGGCATCGGGGCCGAGACGCGGGTCGGGGATGTGGTGGTGGCAGACCGCACTCTGCAGCACGACCTGGACGCGCGGCCGTTTTTTGCCCGGCACGAGGTGCCGCTGCTGGAGCGCGCTGAATTCCCCACCGATCCGACGCTTACCGCCGCGCTGCGCGAGGCCGTGGCAGGCTACCTGCGTGATGACCTGCCGACCTCCGTCCCGGCCAGCGTGCTTGCGCGCTTCGGGGTCAGCGCGCCCAGGCTGCATATGGGGATGATCGCCAGCGGCGACCAGTTCATCGGCTCCCCCGCCGCCGCGGCCGATTTGCGCGAGCGCTTGCCTGGCGTGCTGGCGGTGGAAATGGAAGGCGCCGCGGTAGCACAGGTTTGCCATGAGTATGGCGTGCGGCATGCGGTGATGCGCACGCTATCGGATCGGGCCGACGATACCGCGCACGTGGATTTTGCGGCGTTTCTGACCGACGTGGCCAGCCATTATTCGAGCGGCGTTTTGAGACGGTTCCTGGAGCAGCGCGGGTAACCAGACCAAAGCGGCGTTGGCGTTAATTCGGGTTCGAGATTGTGAGGCATGCATTCAATCTCACCGCCCCCTGGCCACGCCCCCGACCCCAACCAGCACGGCCGCGCCCAGGATGGCCGCGAACCAGCCCGCCATCTGCCCGTCGACAAACCAGTGCAGCCCACGGCCGCCGTAAAACGCGGCTAGCGCGCCCAGTGCACCGAACACCACTGCGGCCAGCAGGCTAACCCGGCCCACGGGATGCAGCCACCGCGCCGCCAGTCCAACCAGCACCCCTACCACCAGCATACCCAACATCACATTCTCCCGATTATCTGAATCTGGCGCGCTGCCTGGGAAGGCCCGCCAGGCACCGCGCGTGGCTGTAGCAATATGGTAAACCCGACCGCGCTCCGGCAAGATCCGCGCCGGGCGGTATAATGTAGCCCGGTTCGGCGGCGCTTTGCGCCGGAATCCGCGCTTGAATTCATGCCCGGATTGCACCTGACTCCCGCGCTGCGGCCAGCAAAGCCGCCGCCCGGAGCCCGGCCAGAGAGACATGCTCCCCACCATGCAACTGCTCGCGATCGGTATCAATCACACCACGGCGCCCGTCTCGCTGCGCGAGCGAGTGGCGTTTCCGCTTGAGCAGATCAAACCCGCCCTGGGCGCCTTGCGCACCCACCTGGCCGGCAAGAATGGCACCGAAGCCGCCATCCTTTCCACTTGCAACCGCACCGAGATCTATTGCGCCACCGATGTGCTGTTGTCGGGTTCGGACGGCTTCGAGCACACGCTGCGCTGGCTGGCGCAGCACCATAACGTGCCGGCCGGCGAACTCGCTCCCCACCTGTACTCGTTGCCGCAGTCCGAAGCCGTGCGCCATGCCTTCCGCGTGGCCAGCGGGCTGGACTCGATGGTGCTGGGCGAAACCCAGATCCTGGGCCAGTTGAAGGATGCAGTGCGCACCGCCGGTGAAGCCGGCGCGCTGGGCACCTACCTGAACCAATTGTTCCAGCGCACGTTCGCGGTGGCCAAGGAAGTCCGCGGCCAGACCGAGATCGGCGCGCATTCGGTATCCATGGCTGCCGCCGCGGTGCGCCTGGCCCAGCGGATTTTTGAAAGCGTCTCGACCCAGCGCGTGCTGTTCATCGGCGCGGGCGAGATGATCGAGCTGTGCGCCACGCACTTCGCGGCGCAAACGCCGCGCCAGATCGTGGTGGCCAACCGCACCGTGGAGCGTGGCGAGCGGCTGGCCGAGCAGCTCGCCGGCCAGGGCCTGACCACCGAGGCCATCCGCCTGTCGGACCTGGGCGCGCGCCTGCATGAGTTCGACATCGTGGTGTCATGCACCGCCAGCTCCCTGCCCATCATCGGGCTGGGCGCGGTGGAACGCGCCGTCAAGCTGCGCCGCCACCGCCCCATCATGATGGTGGACCTGGCCGTGCCGCGCGACGTGGAGCCCGAAGTCGCGCGTCTGGACGACGTCTTCCTGTACACCGTGGACGACCTCGGCGCCATCGTGCGCGAGGGCAATGCCATGCGCCAGGCCGCCGTGGCCCAGGCGGAAGCCATCATCGAAAGCCGCGTGCAGAATTTCATGCATTGGCTGRAAACCCGCAGCGTGGTGCCTGTCATCCGCGAACTGCAGGTGCRGGGCGAGGCCATGCGCCAGGCTGAGCTGGAGCGCGCGCGCCGCATGCTGGCGCGCGGCGACGACCCGCAAGCCGTGCTCGAAGCCCTGTCCGGCGCGCTCACCCGCAAATTCCTGCACGGCCCGACCCACGCCCTGAACCACACCCAGGGCGACGACCGCGAGACCTTGCTGCGGCTGGTGCCGGGCTTGTTCCGCCACAGCAGCCACTCCGAGCGCTAGCCGCGCTCGCCTCGGCCGTGCGTGTCCTGCGCGCGGCCAGCTTTGCGTTGCCAGCGGCCATTGCCCCGCACGCATCCCAGCAGCAACATCCGCCTCCACCCGTTTCACCGCGCCCCTTCGGACCCCCATGAAAGCCAGCATGCTTGCCAAGCTCGACCAATTGTCCGAGCGACTCGACGAAGTCAACGCCCTGCTTGCGCGCGAAGATGCCACCGCCAAGATCGACCAGTACCGCAAGCTCACGCGCGAACACGCCGAGCTGACGCCGGTGGCCGAACAATATGCGCAGTACTGCCAGGCACAGGAAGACCTGTCCACCGCGCAAGCGCTGCTGGACGATCCCGAGATGAAGGAGTTCGCGGCCGATGAGATCACCGCGGCCCGCGAGCGGCTGGAAACGCTGGAAGGCAGCCTGCAGACATTGCTGCTGCCCAAGGATCCCAACGACGACCGCAACCTGCTGCTGGAAATCCGCGCGGGTGCCGGCGGCGAGGAGAGCGCCCTGTTCGCCGCCAATTTGATGCGGATGTACACACGCTATGCCGAGCGCCAGCGCTGGCAGGTGGAGGTGATGAGCGAATCGGCGTCCGACCTGGGCGGCTACAAGGAAGTGATCATCCGGATCGCCGGGGATGCGGCCTTTTCCCGGCTGAAGTTCGAATCCGGCGGCCATCGCGTGCAGCGCGTGCCAGCCACCGAGGCCCAGGGGCGCATCCACACTTCGGCCTGCACGGTGGCAGTCATGCCCGAGGCCGACGAGGTGACCGAGGTGGAAATCAATCCGTCGGACCTGCGTGTGGATACCTTCCGCGCCTCCGGCGCCGGCGGCCAGCACGTCAACAAGACCGACTCGGCCGTGCGCCTGACCCACCTGCCCACCGGCATCGTGGTGGAGTGCCAGGACGACCGCAGCCAGCACCGCAACAAGGACAAGGCCATGAAGGTCCTGGCGGCCCGGCTGATGGACGCGAAGCTGCGCGCCGCCCAGGCGAAAGAAGCCAGCACCCGGCGCAACCTGATCGGCACCGGCGACAGAAGTGATCGTATCCGCACCTATAATTTCCCGCAGGGGCGCGTGACGGATCACCGTATCAACCTGACGCTCTACAAGATCGACATGATCATGGACGGCGATCTCGACGAGCTCCTGTCCGCCTTGTCCGCGGAACACCAGGCGGATCAACTGGCGGCACTGGGCGAAGGGCATTAATCGCTTGGCATTAGCAGGTTATTGCGACGAATTACCGGTCATTAAGGCAGATTTTTGGATCGCACTGCATAAATCGCGATTTCTGAACGAAAACCTTTGTATCTGTTGTAAATGCTTGCAACAGCACTGGCGTGCCATTTTCCGCTGTCTATAATCGATTCCGACCGAGCCACCATACAGAGGTCGGCGTGTCGCCACTCGAAAACGGACAAAAGGACGAAATCATGAAGAAATTGCTCGCGCTGTTGATGATCACCGCCGCCATGGCTGCCTGCAGCAAGAAGGAAGAAGCCCCCGCCACGCCGAGCGCCGAGAGCGCCATGCAAAGCGCCGCTGAATCCGCCAAGGMCGCCGCCAGCGRCGCCGCATCCGCCGCCAGCAATGCCGCCGATGCCGCCAAGTCCGCTGCCAGCAGCGCGGCTGCCGACGTTTCCGCTGCCGCCGAAAAGGCCAAGGTCGATGCCGGCAATGCCATGGAAAAGGCGAAGGACGCCGCCAAGGATGCTGTCAACGCCAGCGCGGACAAAGCCAAGGACGCCGTCAACAAGTAATTCGCACGCCACGGCGGCAAGAAACTGGCGCATCGCGGCCAGGCACCGCCGCCCAGGCAAGCGCGTTACACTGCAAACCCCGTCAGGGCACCTCCCGGCGGGGTTTTGTTTTTTTGCCCGATCCATGCCCAGCACCACGTCCATCGCCACCTGCCCCAGCCCCAATGCCACCGCGCCGGTCTCACTGCCTGAGACGGCCACGGTACGCGACGCCCTGGCCGTGGCTGCGGCAGCCGGCTTGCCAGCGCTGGAGGCGCGCCTGCTGGTCAGCCACGTCACCGGGCTCACCCGCACCCAGCTGATCACGCGCGACGACGAAACGCTTGCCCCGGCCCAGCGCGACAGCGTGGCCGCCTTGCTCGGGCGCCGCCTGGGCGGCGAACCGGTAGCCTACTTGCTGGGGGAGCGGGAATTCTTCGGGCGCGCCTTCCGCGTGACCCCGGATGTGCTGATTCCGCGCCCGGACACCGAAATCGCCGTGGAAGCGGCCCTGAAGCTGCTGGCGCCGCTGGCTGCCCCCCGGGTGCTCGACATGGGCACCGGCTCAGGCGCGCTGGCCGTCACGCTGGCCTGCGAACGGCCCGACGCCGAGGTCTGGGCGACCGATATCTCGCCCGGCGCGCTGCAGGTGGCGCAAGACAACGCGCGCGCCCTGGGCGCCGGCAATGTGCGCTTTCTTGCCTCCGACTGGTACGCCGCGCTGCCCGCTGGCCTGCGCTTCGACCTGATCGTGAGCAATCCGCCCTATATTGCCGCCGCGGACCCGCACCTGGGCCAGGGCGACCTGCGCTTCGAGCCGATCGATGCGCTGACCGATCATGGCGATGGCTTGTCGGACCTGGGTGCGATCGTGGCCGGGGCCGCCGCGCGCCTGCATGCGGGCGGCTGGCTGCTGATGGAGCACGGCTACGACCAAGGCCAGGCTGCCCGCGACCTGCTGGCCGCCGCCGGCATGGCCGAGATCTTTACCGCGCGCGACCTGGCCGGCCACGAACGCTGCAGCGCGGCTCGCCTGCCAGCGCAGTCCGGGGCGGCCGCCTGAAGCCGGCAGCCGATTCCGGTAAAATCAAATACTTGATTGCAACAAGGCGCGCGCATCACGCTCGCCCTTTCCGATTTCCCGATAGCGGCGCCGGCCAGTGCCTGCACCGCGAGCAACTGAAAAGAGACATCATGAGTGACGTGCAGCAAAAGATCGACCAGATCGTCAAGGGCAGCCCGGTGGTCCTGTTCATGAAGGGCACCGCCCAGTTCCCGATGTGCGGCTTCTCCGGCCGTGCGATCCAGATCCTGAAGGCCTGCGGCGTCGACGCACCGAMCACGGTCAATGTGCTGGAAGACGACGGCATCCGCCAAGGCATCAAGACTTACGCCAACTGGCCGACCATTCCGCAGCTTTACGTGAATGGCGAGTTCGTCGGCGGCTCGGACATCATGATGGAGATGTACCAGAACGGCGAGCTGCAATCGCTGCTCAAGGCCTGAGCGCGACATGACCGCAGCGGGTGCAGCGGATGCAGCGGGTGAAGGCAAGCCGCGGCGCATCGTCGTTGCGATCACCGGCGCCACCGGCGCGGTCTATGGGGTCCGCCTGGTACAGATACTGGGCGCCGCGCCTGGCGTGGAGGCCCATCTGCTGATCTCGGCGGCGGGCGTGATGAACCTGCAGCACGRACTCGACATCAGCAAGGCCGAGGTGGAAGCCTTTGCCCAGGTGGTCCACAACGTGCGCGATATCGGCGCCACCATTGCCAGCGGCTCCTTTGCCGCCCATGCGATGGTGGTGGCGCCCTGCTCCATGCGCACGCTCGCGGCCGTGGCGCATGGCCTGTCCGACAATCTCATCACCCGCGCCGCGGATGTCACGCTCAAGGAGCGCCGCAAGCTGGTGCTGATGGTGCGCGAAACGCCGTTGAACCTGGCGCACCTGCGCAACATGACCGCCGTCACCGAGATGGGCGGCATCATCTTTCCCCCGGTGCCCGGCTTCTACCAGAAGCCGCAAAGCGTGGCGGAACTGGTCGACCACACGGTTGGCCGCGTACTGGACCTGATCGACGTGCCGCAAACGCTGGCGCCGAGCTGGGCTGGACTCAACGGCCAGGCCTGACAAACGCGGTTAACCTCGCTCTGTCCCGTGTCAGCCCGTGTCAGCCCGTGTCAGCCCGTGTCAGCCCGTGTCAGCCCGTGCAACCGCTCTCGCTTCAACGCCAGTAGCGATAGCGGCGGCCGCCGCCATAGTAGCCGCCGCGATAGCCATAGTAGCCACCGTAGAAGCCAGGGGCTACCACCACCGGCGGCGCAGCATAGACCGGCGCCGGTGCCACTGCGACCTCTGCGCCCCCATAGCCGTAGCCGGGATAAGCCGGGTAGACCGCACATCCGCCAAGCATGGCGGCGCCAACCATCGCGAGTCCCAACATCAACGTCTTCATCTCATCGTCCTTGTGGCTTGTTTAGCCTTGGTTTAGCCATAAGAACGTTATACGGGGCGGTTTAGTAATACAGGGTCAACCTGCTGTAACCCTTGTTACGAATCGCAACGTTTGGATGAACGTAAAGGACTCGGGCCTCAAACCTCAAACCGCACCCCCTGCGCCAACGGCAGCGTATCCCCATAGTTCACGGTATTGGTAGCGCGCCGCATATACCCCTTCCAGGCGTCCGAGCCGGATTCACGCCCGCCGCCAGTCGCCTTCTCACCACCGAACGCACCGCCAATCTCCGCCCCGCTGGTGCCGATATTCACATTGGCAATGCCGCAATCGCTGCCGCTTGCCGACATGAAGCGTTCCGCCTCGCGCAGCGACTCGGTGAAGATGCAGGACGACAAGCCATGCTCCGACGCATTGTTCAGCGCGATGGCTTCGTCCAGCTTGGTGTACGGCATCACGTAGAGAATCGGCGCGAAGGTCTCGCTCAGCATCGTCTCGTGCTGGCGATCGGTCAGCACCAGCGCGGGCCGCACGTACTCGGCATTGGGGTACTTTTCTGCCAGCACGCGCTCGCCGCCGTGCACGATGTTGCCATGCCCGCGGCAGCGCAGCAGCGCGGCGGCCATGGCGGCACCCGCGGCGCCATCGATCAGCGGACCGACCAGCGTTGTCTCGGCCAGCGGATCGCCCACCGGCAGGCGGCCGAACACCTGGATCAGGCGCGTGGTGACGGCCTCCAGCACATCGACATGCACGAAGGCGCGGCGCAGCGACGTGCAGCGCTGCCCGGCCGTGCCCGCCGCCGCGAAGGTCATGGCGCGCACGGCGAGTTCGAGATCGGCCGAGGGCGCGACGATCGCGGCGTTGTTGCCACCGAGTTCCAGGATGGCGCGCTTGAACCGCTCGGCGCAAGCGATGCCCACGGCGCGGCCCATGCGGGTGGAGCCGGTGGCGCTCACCAGCCGCACAGCGGCGTGTTCCACCAGATGCTGGCCCAGCGCCGGGCCGCCCGCGAGCACGGTGGCGATACCAACGTGCTGTGGCGCGGCAATCTCCAGCACGCCGTCAAGCAAGCTCTGCATGGCCAGCGCGGTGAGGGGCGTTTTCTCCGACGGTTTCCAGATCACGCCATTGCCGCACACCAGCGCCAGCGCCGCATTCCAGGCCCAGACCGCCACGGGAAAGTTGAAGGCCGAGATCACGCCGCACAGGCCATAGGGATGCCAGGTCTCGCGCATTGCATGCTGTGGCCGCTCGGAGGCGATGGTAAGGCCATGCAACTGGCGCGACAGGCCGACGGCGAAGTCGCAGATGTCGATCATCTCCTGCACCTCGCCTAGCCCTTCCTGCAGGATCTTGCCGGCCTCCAGCGAAACCAGCTCACCAAGATGCTTCTTGTGTTCGCGCAGCACTTCGCCAAAGCGCCGCACCACCTCGCCACGCACTGGCGCGGGCACCAGCGCCCAGCTGGCTTGCGCTACGCGGGCGCGCTCGATGCGCGCATCGGCCTCGGCAAGGCTGCAGGCGGGCAGGTGCCCGAATGCCTCGCCGTCGATCGGCGAGCGCACCGGCAAGGCGCCGGTGGGGCCTTCGCCGCCGCGCCACGGCGGCGTCAGCCCGATGGCCTGCCAGCAGGCCGCGAATTCCTTTGCTTTCATACCGTTGCCTCTTGAAGCGGATGACGGGTGTAGTGTCGGCCAAAACGGTTGGCCAGGAAAACGTCCAGGGGCATCGCCTCTTGCGCAATGAAGCCGGCCTGTGGCAGCTCGCCATTGGCAACCAGGTCCAGCGCGGTGCAGATGCCGGCCGCCGTGGTGAGCTGGATCGCATTGACGTGGCCGTCAGCCGTTTGCGCGCCACCGATGCGCACCGAGAACGACGCCTGGGTCAGCGGGCCGCGCCCGCCCTTGCCAACGCCGGCGGCATAGCCGGTGGCGTTGGCGAACACGATCACCACGTCCTGCTGCGTGGCGGGAATCGCGCTCTCGAAGATCTCCCGCATCCAGTCGCGGCGCTCGCGCAGGCGCAGATCGTTGAGCAGGAGCTTCATCACCGCGCAGTGGCCGGGATAGCGTATCGACTTGTAGTCCACGTCGCGCGCCCGGCCCGCCAGCGTCTCGGGCAAGGTGCCAAGCCCTCCTGACGTATTAAAGGCCTCGTACTCGATGCCGTCCAGCGCGAAGCTCTCCAGCCCTTCCAGCGCCGGCACTTCCACGCGGCGGCCGTTGACGATGGCCTCGCAAGGGTTGCAGTATTCGTTGATCAGGCCTTCGGTGCTCCAGGTCAGGTTGTACTTGAGCGCATTGCTCGGGTAGCGCGGCAGCGCGCCAACGCGCATCTTCAGGTCCAGCAGTTCGCCGCCGCCGCGCAGAAAGCGCTGGGCGAGGTCATTGCCGACCACGCCGATAAAGCCGGGCGCCAGCCCGCATTGCGGCATCAGCACAGAGCGCGCGCCCTCGGCCACGCGGCGAATGGCGTGGGTGGCGGCAACGTCTTCGGTCAGGTCGAAGTAATGCACGCCGAGCCTGGCCGCTACCGTGGCCACGCCGACCGCGGCATGGAATGGCAGTGCGTTGAGCACGGCCTGCGCGCCGCCGAGCAGCCCGGCGCAATCCTCGGTCTGGTCCGGGTCGCCGACGCGCACGGCGATGCCCTCCGGCACGCCCTCGAGATGGGTGGGCTCACGGTCGATCAGGGTCACGCGGTAGTCGCCGCTCTGATGCAGCATGACGGCGATGGTGCGGCCGATCTTGCCCGCGCCCAGCACGACCACGTGCATCGGCGTCTGCCTGCCTTGACGAACCGGGGCGGCGGGCGGCCCGGCTTGGGTGTTCCGTCCAGTTTGGTCGAGATGGCCGGTTGGCGTGATGCAGGTCATGATGTCCCTCGTGGAAGTGGTTCAGCGGAGTGCGGCCATGGCTGAAGTATGGTTGCGGGCACAGTCAGAATGAAGGAACAAGATTGACGAAAAGGCCTCACAATCAAACGATTCGGCAAGATAAACGTTCGAATCGACGAACCACATGCTTTTGACCTGTCCGCCGCCCCTAGCCCCCTCTAGCCGCCCCTAGCCCGCCCATGACCGAACTCGACCAGACCGACCGCCACCTGCTCTCCCTGCTGCAGGCCAACGCGCGAGAGAATGCCGCCAATCTCGCGCGCAAGCTCGGCATAGCCCGCACCACCGTGGTGGCGCRCATTGCGCGGCTGGAGCGCGATGGCGTGATCGCCGGCTACGGCGTGCGGCTGGGCAAGGAAATGGAAGACAACGCTATCCTGGCGTTCTGCGGCATGTCGGTGATGCCCAAGAGCGCGCCCGCGGTGGTACGGGCGCTGCAGCGCTTTCCCGAAATCGAGGAGCTGAACTCGGTCAGYGGCCCGGTGGACTACATGGCGGTGATCCGCTGCGACACCCATGCCCGGCTGGACAAGCTGCTGGACGAAATCGGCGCGCTGGATGGCGTCAACCACACCACCACCTCGATCGTGCTGGCGCGCAAGATCGACCGGCGCCGCGCCGCGGGCTGAGCCAGCGGCGCGCGCGCAATAGGCTTATGCTGCACAACCTGGCAGCCAGCCCGGCGCAGTTGGGCACCCCGAAATCCATCCAGATCAGGAGAGCAAGACGATGAGCAATCGCATTCGAGTCGCCGTAGGCGGCGTGACCGGCTGGGCCGGCGGCGAACTGGCGCGCGGCGTGGCGCACGCGGACGACATGACGCTGGTGGCCGGGCTGTCGCGCGGCGCGGCCGGCCAGGCCCTGGCGGCGCTGACCGCGCACAAGGGCACGCCTGGCGTGGCGGTGGCCAGCATCGATGAGCTGGCGCAAGGCGCCTTCGACGTTTATGTGGAATACACCAAGCCGGACATTGCCAAGCGCAACATCCTGCAGGCGCTGGCCAAGGGCGCGCACGTGGTGGTGGGCACCTCCGGGCTATCCGACGAGGACTATGCCGAGATCGATGCCGCCGCGCGCCAGGCCGGGCGCGGCGTGCTGGCCTGTGGCAACTTTGCCATTACCGTGGTACTGCTGCAGAAGTTCGCAGAGATGGCCGCACGCCACCTGGAACACTGGGAAATCATCGACTACGCCAAGGCCGGCAAGATCGACGTGCCCTCCGGCACCGTGCGCGAGCTGGCTTATCGGTTGGGACAGGTCCGCGAGGCCAAGCAGGTGGTGCCCATCGACCAGGTCAAGGGCCCGAAGGAGACGCGTGGCACGACGATGTCCGGCAGCCAGGTGCACGCCGTGCGCCTGCCGGGCTATCAGTTGGGCGTGGAGGTGATCTTCGGCGCCGACGGGCAGCGCCTGCACCTGAAGCATGAGTCCGGCGACGGCTCCAAGCCCTATGTCTCGGGCGCCCTGCTGGCGATCCGCAAGGTGCATACCTTGACCGGGCTGGTGCGCGGGCTGGACAAGGTGATGGAAGGGCTTTGAGGGCTTTGAGGGCCTTTGCGGCGCGCGGCGCACCGCATCGCCACAAACGCTACCAGCCGCCTTCCTTGCCCTTCTTTTCCGCGGCCTTGCCGCCGGGCGCCGCTTGCGGGGCGGACGCCGCCTTGGGGTTGAGCTGTTGCGCCATCGCGTTGTCCTGGTTGGCCATCAGGACGCGGGCCTGGGGCAGCAGCAGTTCGATGGTGCCGGTATTGGGATCCTCCGGAATGGCGTAGAGCTCCACGGTCAGGGGCTTTTTCATCCAGCCGGCGTGGACACTGGTGATGGGCTGGCCGGCCTTGTCTTTCATTTTCACCTGCTCGGAACGAAAGGGCTTGCCGTAGCGCGCGGTCAGGCTGTCCACCACGGCTTTCTCGGAGCGGATGCCGTCGGTCGGCACGATCAGCCCGACCAGGGCACTGCGGTCGACAAAGGCCACCACGTGGGGACCGTCCATGAAGGCAGGCCGCTTGTCGCGCGGCACGCCAACCTGGCGCATCACGCCGTCGCCACGCACTTCGACGCACAGGCCGGTCACGTCGCGGCCGTCAGGGGTGCGCTTGTCGGCGCAATCAGGCAGCGTGGGCAGCGGGCTGCCGATCTCCAGGCTATCCATCATCGGCGCCAGTTTGTCGGCGGCACCATCGTTGGGGGCAGCGCCAGCCCAAGGCGAAATCAGCAGCAGGCTGGCAACAGCCAGCCCGGCGAGGGGGTATTTCATCCAGACTCCTGAGATAAGCTCCAAATTGGAGCGCCCCCTACGCGCGTGGTTCCTGCCACCCGCCACAAGATGGCATGCAAGCACACTGCCGGGGGTTAATGCGTCATATTCATCACCGCGCTGGCCATCACCGCCAGCACCATCAGCAGCAAGCCCCACAGCAGCAGGCGCGGCACCCGGCTGGGCGGCAACGGCCGCCGTGGCGATCGTGCCGACGACGGTAACGGCGCGCGCTGGCGGGTATGGCCATGCAGGCCACGCGTGTGCCAGACGGTGTCCGGCCCGAGGTCGCGCAAGGCAGTGCCTTCCTTGCCCTGCGGCTTGCGCGGACTCTGCGACTGCGGCTGCGGGCGTGGTGCGCCGTCACTGCCTGGCGGTCGTTTTGTGGCCATCTGTGCTCCCCGGTTCGTCGTGCCGGCGCGGATCCTCATGTGCCGCCGGTACACAGCGCCGGGTGCATGGCCCGGGCGCCGCCCATGGTAAGACAAAGCGGCACCGGGCACCATGGCCACGGCTTCTCCTTATGTAGCGGGAGCCACTTTCCGTGTGGCTGCAAGCGCCTCGCGCCGGAAAGCATGGCCCACTTGGTGATAGAACGGGTGCGGGCAGAACTGGCGAGCCAGGAACGAGGCTAGCAGCGACGACGCCAGCAGGAACAAGGTGAGGTCCTGCGAGCGCGTCATCTCCATCACGATCACGCTGGCGGTGATGGGCGCCTGGGTGGCGGCGGCCAGGAAGGCGGCCATCGACACCAGCGCCAGCACGCGTGGCTCGGCCATGCCGCCGAAGAGGTGGCCGACCCAGTCCGCCACATTGGCGCCGATGCCGGCACCGATGGCCAGCGACGGCGTAAAGATGCCACCGGGAATGCCAGCGAAATACGAGACCACGGTCGCCGCCAGCTTGGCCAGGCCGAACCACAACGTGGCGTGCGGCTCACCGTTGATCAGGCCGGCGGCCTGCCCGTAGCCGGTGCCGAAGGTGGCGCCCCCGGTGGACCAGCCGATCGCCGCGGCCACCAGGCCGCACAGGAACGCCACCTGCACGGGATGCTGCATTGGCCAGGCACGCAGCCGTGCCGGCATCAGCGCGGGCACGCCGCCGGTCAGCAGCTTGGCAAACAGCCCGCCCAGCGTGCCGTTGACCAGGGCGCACAGCAGTACCGGCCCCCAGGCATCGTGCAGCGCGAGGATCGGCGTCTTGACGCTGAAATAGGGATTGTTGCCAAGGATCGCCAGCGAGAGGAAGCCGGCGGTCAGCACCCCTGACAGCACCAGCCGGTCCCAGCGCACGGCAGTGCCGCGGCCGAGTTCCTCGATGGCGAACACCACGCCCGCCAGCGGCGTATTGAAGGCGGCGGCAAGGCCCCCGGCAGCGCCGGCGGCGATCAGCGCGTTAGGATGAAAGCCGATGCGAAAGCGCAGCTTCTCCTGGCACCAGCGCCCCCAGGCGAGCATGGCCGCGGCGCCTACCTGCACAGATGGCCCTTCGCGCCCGATGGAGGCGCCCGCCAGCAGCCCGCCGGTGGTCAGCAGCACTTTCCACATGGACTGGCGGAACGACACCAGCAGGGTCTGCGCCGGCCCCGCCGGGGGCAGGCCGAATGAGGCAATTACCTGCGGGATGCCGCTGCCGCGCGCCTGCGGCGCCAGGCGGATGGTGAGCCAGCGCAGCGCGGCCAGCCCGAACGGCAGCAGCACGAAGGCCAGCCAGGGCGTGGCCGCTGTCAGGTGCGCGTTCCAGCGCAGGGCCACCTCGGCAATCCAGGCGAAGATCAGGGAAAACAGCGCTACGCAGCCGGCGCCGCACATGAAGACGGCGTAGCGTAGCGTGGTGCGGGAGATACGCCACATCTGGCGCGATTTGCGGCCCGCGGCCATGTGAGCGCGGCGGCGCAGCGCGCGCAGCCGGTTGCGCTCGGAGCCCCGCCCGGGAACGTTGTCAGGATCGGACGGCTCGGGATCTTGGCTGCGATTTGGCGTGACTTCGTTCATGGAGCGGCAGGCGTGGGCGAAGAAACGCCGTGACAAGCCCGAGGGCCGGATTCATCACGGCGTGATGGAACTATACGCCGATCGCCGCCAGGCATGCCGCGCGCAAGGTGCGCGCCAGAGGCTCCTGGCTCAGTCCAGGCTGATGTTGTTGGCGCGAATGACCTTGCCCCAATGCTCGCGATCCGCCTCGATGTAGCGGTCGATCTCGGCCTGGGTGCGCGGCGGCTGGATCACCAGTCCCAGTGCGCTGAAGGTCGCCCGGAAATGCGGATCCTTGAGGACCTGCGCCGCCGCGGCCTGCAGCTTTTCCACCACGTCCGGCGGTGTCTGCGCCGGCACGGCGAGCCCGAACCAGGTTGCGGCCTGGAAGTTGGGATAGCCGCTCTCGGCCACGGTCGGCACATTGGGCAGCACTTCCAGCCGGGTGCGGCCGGTGACCGCCAGCGCGCGCAGCTTGCCGCCCTTGATGTGGGGCAGCGACGTGCTGACCACGTCCACCATCAGTTGCACATCGTTGGCGAGCAGCGCCGAGAGCGCCGGCGCGCTGCCGTTGTACGGCACATGGGTGACCGAAATCCCGAGCTCGGTCTTGAGCATTTCGGTAGCGAGCTGCAGCGCGTTGCCCAGGCCGACCGAGGCGTAGTTGAGCTTGCCGCCGCTGGCCTTGGCGTAGGCAGCGAACTCGCGGATATTTGCAGCCGGCACCTGGCTGTTGGTCACCACCACCAGCGGCGCCTCGGCGCCAACGGTGAAGATCCGGAAGTCGCGCGGCGGATCGTAGGCGATCTTCTTGTAGAGCATGGGATTGAGCACCATGCTGCCGTTGGTGGCAAGCACCATGGTGTAGCCATCGGCGGGTGCGCGCGCCACGCTTTGCGTGCCGATCATGGTGGCGGCGCCGGGGCGGTTCTCCACCACCACCGTCTGCTTGAGCACGCGGCTCATGCCATCGGCCAGCCCGCGCCCGAACTGGTCGGTGGAGCCGCCCGGCGTGTAGGGCACCACCAGCTTGATGGGGCGGTCGGGATAGGCGGCAGCGGCCAGTTGCGAGCAGGCGAAGACGGCGGCGCCGGCCCAGGCGCGCCATCCGGTTTTCCAGCTATGCATTGCGTAGTCTCCTTGGTTTTCTTGACGTCTGGTGTTCGGTACTCGGTACTCAGCACTCGATGCTCGGTACTCGGTGCGGCTCAAACCCGCCGCGTGCGCCCTTCCCAGTACTTGTCGCGCAGGCGGCGCTTGGCCAGCTTGCCGGTATCGTCGCGCGGCAGCAGCGCCTCCACCACGATGGTGCGCGGCACCTTGAAGCCGGACAGGCGCTGGCGCAGCCAGTCGATGATGGCGCCCTCTTCCAGCGTGGCACCCGCCACCGGTTGCACCATGGCCAGCAGCCGCTCGCCGTATTCGTCGTCCGGTACGCCGAACACCACGCAGTCGGCCACGCCGGGATAGCGCACCAGTTCGTGCTCGATCTCGGCCGGGTAGATGTTCACGCCGCCGGAGATCACCATGTCGGAGGCGCGGTCGCAGATGAAGAGGTAGCCGTCGGCGTCCAGGTAGCCCATGTCGCCCAGGCTGACCAGGCCGTCGCGGTCGATGGCACGGCGGGCAGCCTCGTTGTTGCGATAGGTGAAGTCCGGGTAGGCGGGCTGGCGCACATAGACCAGGCCGATCTCGCCGGGGGCGCAGGCAACGCCCTGCTCATCCAGGATGCGCACCTCGCCCTGGTCGACCGGGCGCCCCGCCGTGCCGGGCTTGGCCACGGC
Source organism: Cupriavidus sp. YAF13 (assembly GCF_052113425.1). NCBI lineage: Bacteria > Pseudomonadati > Pseudomonadota > Betaproteobacteria > Burkholderiales > Burkholderiaceae > Cupriavidus > Cupriavidus sp. YAF13. The sequence goes on along the minus strand of NZ_JBFRDD010000054.1, from coordinate 6,781 downwards.
GTCGGCCGGCGTGGCCACAGTAATCATGCCCGCCTCGCTTGAAGCATAGGTTTCGTGGATCACCGGGCCGAACCAGTCCAGCATGGCGCGCTTGACCTCGGGCGCGCACGGCGCCCCGGTCGAGGCGACAAAGCGCAGCGAGGACAAGTCATAACGGGCGCGCACTTCGGGCAGCACCTTGAGCATGCGCACATACATGATCGGCACCAGGTACAGCACGTCGATGCGGTGCTTCTCCACCAGCGCCAGCACCTGCTCCGGATCGAAACGCGCGCACAGCACCAGGCGCTCCCCGAGCTGCAGCGCATTCTGGATGAACACGCCCGGCGCGCTGTGGTACAGCGGCGCGGCCATCAACGCGCGCGTGCCCTGCACGATGCCCATGGTCTGCGCCACCACCGAGCGCATGCGCGCAAGCTGCTCGTCCAGCATGGCCAGCGGCGGCGCGGCGCGCAGCACGCCCTTGGGGCGGCCGGTGGTACCGGAGGTGTAGGCCATGTGGCCGCGCGGCGCGACCCGCGGGCCGTCGTAGGGCTGCTGCTCGGCAAGCCAGCGCTCATAGCCGGTCGCGCCCGCGGGRCTGTCCTGGCCCGGCGCCGTCACCGCCAGCACCTGTACGCCTGCGGGCACCACCGCGCGCACGCCGTCCAGCAGGTCGGCGCTGACGATCAAGGCCCGGGCGCCGCTGTCGGTCAGCAGGAAGCGGATTTCTTCCGCGGTGAAGTGCCAGTTGATCGGGCAGTAATAAGTGCCGGCCGTGCGGCAGGCATGCACGATATCGGCAAACACCGGGTCATTGCGCAGCAGCACCGCGACCACGTCGCCTTCGCCCAGGCCAAGCGCGCGCAAGCCGCCGGCCAGGCGCGCGCCACGCTCGCTCAGTTCGGCCCCGGTACGGTGGATGTCTTCAAACAAGAGGTCAGCGGCCATCAGTTGTCTCCAGCCTGGCTAGGCTTGGTGGTAGAGCTGGTCGGGACCGGTGCGTTGACGGTGCGCCCGGCACGATCGGCGGCGTTCCTGGCCGCGATGCGCTCGCGCGCGGCTTGCCATTCGGCATCGCCCCAATCCAGGTACTGCTTGAAATAAGCGCCGTTGGCAAGGTAGTCGCCGCCATCCAGCGCAATGGTCTGTCCGTTGATCCACGAGTTGTCGCGAGCCAGCAGGAAGGCGGCCAGGTTGCCGATGTCCTGCGGCCGGCCGATGCGGCCCGTGGGGTTCTGGCCGCTCATCGCGTCTTGCTGCGCGTCCTGCGGACGCAGGCGCGAGCCCGCGCCTTCGGTGGGGATCACGCCCGGCGCGATGGCGTTGCAGCGGATGCCGTGGCGGCCCCACTCCACGGCCAAAGACTTGGTCATGGCATCCACGCCCGCCTTGGACATGGCGGACGGCACCACGAAGGGCGAGCCGGTCCAGACCCAGGTCACGACGATGGACAGGACCGAGCCGGGATGGCCGTCGCGGATCCAGCGCTTGCCCACGGCCTGCGTGGTGTAGAAAGTACCGCGGAAGACGATGTCGGAGATGGCGTGAAAGCCGTTGGGCGACAGGTCCTCGGTGCGGCTGATGAAGTTGCCTGCGGCGTTGTTGACCAGGCAATCGAGCGGGCCGTGCCGGGTCCAGATGGTCTCGATCATGGCGTCGACGGCAGCCGCGTCGCGGATGTCCACCGCGTGGGTCACGACCTTGGTGCCGTGCTGGTGGCGCAGCATCTCGGCGGCCTCGTCAAGCACCGCCAGCCGGCGCCCGCACAGGTGCAGCTCCGCCCCCAGCCCCGCCAGGCGCTCGGCCATGATCAGGCCCAGCCCGGTGCCGCCACCGGTGATCAACACGCGCTGGCCGGCGAAAAGATCGTTCTTGAACATGGTGTCTCCTGCTTGTTTTAGGGCGGCGTCACGCCTGCCTGGCCCCGCCTTGGCTATCCGGCAGGACATGGCCACTGTAGCCCCGGTTCCCGGCATCGACAATTCCCTTGCAGCGACTCACAATGTTGCGCCATACGCGACAATTCTCCATGGATTCCCGGATGGACCTCAACCTGATCCAGGCCTTCGTCGACATCGTCGAAGCCGGCAATTTGTCCGAGGCGGGGCGGCGGCGCGGTGTCACGCGCTCGCAGGTCAGCCGCCAGCTGCGCGAATTGGAGCACCAGGCTGGCGCGCAGTTGCTGCGCCGTACCACGCGCCGGCTGGAGCTGACCGAGGCGGGCCGCTCGCTGTACCAGCACGGCCTGCGCATCCTGCAGGAAGTGGCGTCCGCCCAGGCGGAGATCGACAGCCTGGGCACCACCCTGCGCGGCCACGTGCGCGTGAGCGTGCCGACCGGGCTGGGCGACACCTTCCTCGCGCCGCTGCTGCTGGAATTCACTGGGCAGCATCCCGGCATCTCGCTACGGGTGTTCTTTGCCAACCGCGTGGTGGACCTGATCGCCGCGGAGATCGACGTGGCGCTCAAGGTGACTTCGCAGCCTCCGCTGGACCACGTGGCGCGCGATATCTGCGCCATCGACTGGCAGCTCTGCGCCTCGCCCGGCTACCTGGCCCGCCACGGCCCGCTGCAAACCCCGGCCGACCTGGCGCGCTGCCAGTTCCTGTGCCCGCCCTACCCCGCCCGGCGCTTCGTGCTCACGCTCGACCGCGGCGAGCAGCGCGAGGAGGTGGAGCTAAGCCCGCACCTGCAGTCCGAGCACTTCCCCTTCCTGATGCGCGCGGTACGCGACGGCCACGGCGTGGGCCTGCTGCCCGTCTACGCCGGCTGGGACGATGTGCGCGAAGGCCGCCTGGTGCCGGTGCTGACCGAATGGAAACCGGAGGGATTGGGCAGCCGGCTCTACATCATCACCACGCCCAACCTGCATCCGTCGATGGCCACGCGCACCTTGATCGACTTCCTGCGCGAGCGGATTCCGGCGCTCGATGTCTTCAGCGCCCCGGGCGGCGCCGCTTTGTGCGCACCGTAGTCCCCGCATGCCGCTTGCAGCGCGCCAGCAAACTTTCAAATTGCAAGTTAAGATGCGCCGAACTGGCTTGCAAAACGAAAGTAAAAATCCAAGCCAACCCTGCAAGCCGCGCGAGAGGAGACCATGGGACATACCGACTTTGCCAGCATGCCTTGCCCGATTGCCCGCTCGATGGCGGTGCTGGGCGAGCGCTGGGCCATTCTTTTGCTGCGCGAGGCGTTCTACGGCAGCACCCGCTTTGACGAGTTCCAGCGCCACCTGGGCATCGCGCCCAACATCCTCAGCGCGCGCCTGAAGACGCTGGTGGAACACGGCATGCTGGAGCGCGTGCCGGCGCCCGACGGTGCGCGGCATGTCTACCACCTCACCGGGAAAGGCCGCGACTTCTTCCCCGCCTTTGTGGCGCTGAAGGCCTGGGCCGACCGCTGGATGACCGACGAGCGCGGCCCGCTCACCTTGCTGCAAGACAAGCACACCGGCGCGGAGATCGCCGCGCCGGCGCTGGCCCGCCCGGACGGCAGCCCGCTGACGCTGGACGACCTGCGCGTGGCTCCGGGCCCCGGCGCGGGCAGCTATTTGCGGCGGCGCTTTGGCGCCGCTGGCGCTCAGCAAGCCGCGGACGAGCAACTGACAGGCAAGACGGAGTCCAGCCATGAATGAGCCGCAAGCCAATCCCATGGCCGGCGCCGCGATGGCGTCAGCCGCAGCAGCAGCCGCACCCATTGCCACCCCCGCGCACCCGCTGATGCGCGAACTGATGCGCCGCATCCTGCTGCTGGCCGCGCCCACCAGCCTGATCGCCTTCCTGCAGGCAGGCGCGCAACTGATCGAGACCTGGCTGGCGGCGCGCCAGGGCACGGCGGCGCTGGCGGGCTGGGCGGTAGTGCTGCCCTTTGCCTTGCTGCTGCAGCAGATGTCGACCGGCGCCATGGGCGGTGGCGTGGTGGCGGCCATCGCCCGCGCGCTGGGCGCCAACAAGCGCGAGGAGGCCTCGTCGCTGGTGCTGCACGCGCTCATCATCGCGGTCACGGCGGGGCTGGCGTTTGCCGTGGCGATGGCCGGCTTCCCGCGTGGCATCCTGGGCGCGGTCGCGGGGCAGACCGCGGCGGACGCGGCCGCCGCGTATGCCGTCTGGCTGTTCGGCGCCGGCGCGGTGCCGGCCTGGCTGGCCAACACGCTGGCTTCGGTGCTGCGCGGCGGTGGCCGCCATGCGCTGGCGGCGCGGGTGCTCTCGCTGATGTGGATCGCCTTCCCGGTGCTGGCCTGGGCGCTGGCCGAGCCGGTGGGCATGGGCCTGGCCGGCATTGGCGCGTCGCTGGCAGCGGTGTCGTGGGCGGCGGCGCTGGCCATGGCCTGGGTGGTGCTGCGGGGCGGCGCGGGGTTCGTGCCGATGCTGCGTATCCGTCCGTCACGCGCGCTGTTCACACGTATCCTGTCGGTGGGGCTGGTGGCCTGCGCGCTGGCCTCGGTGGCCAACCTGTCCACGATCCTTGTGACCACCCAGCTGCGCCACTATGGCACCGCCGCGGTGGCCGCGTACGGCATCTCGGCGCGGCTGGAGTTCCTGATGATCCCGCTGGCGTTCGGCGTGGGCTCCGCGCTCACCGCGCTGGTGGGGCGAGCAGTCGGCGCCGGCGACTGGGCTACCGCACGCCGCACGGCTTGGGCCGGCGCGCTGATGGCGCTGGCGGTGGCCGGCGCGGTGGGTGCGGTGGTGGGACTGGCGCCGGATGCCTTTGCCGGGTTCTTCACCAAGGATGCCGAAGTGGCAAGCATCGCCGCGCGCGCGCTGTCCTGGGTCGCACCGGCCTTCGGCGGCTTCGGGCTGGGCATGGCGCTGTATTTCGCGTCGATGGGCGCGGGCCGCATGGGCTGGCCGATTGCGGCCGGCATCTCGCGCATCGCACTGGCCGCCGGCGGCGGCTGGCTGCTGGCGAACGTCGCGGGCATGGGCCTGGACGGGCACTTCCTGGGCGTGGCGCTGGGCATCACCGCTTACGGCGTGGTGACGGCGTTCGGCGTGCGCGGCGCTAACTGGTCGGCGCGCTGAGCCTGCGTGGGCGGCGCACGCGGCCCGCTCAGCGCATCACGGCGCGCGCGTTGCTGCCCAGCCCGGCATCCCTGACCTCGGCCGGCACCGCCTGCCATCCATCGCCCAGCGACTTGTACAGGACTGCCGTGCCGTTCAACACATCGACCTGCCCCTGGATCGCGGCGAGCTGCGCATCGAACACGGTCTTGCCCCTTGAATCTGCGGGCCGGGGGCCTCACGTACGCCTCCGATGCGCAAAACGGAAAAGAGGCTCGGAGCCGACAATTCCAGGATGCCCGCCACACTGTCACAGCGTCGCGGCATCGCGGCATCGCGGCATCGCGGCGTCGCCGGAATGCTCTAAAACAATATCAATGCTGGAAGCATCCGGCCCCGACTCTCACACCCTGGAGGTGGCATGCCCCCTCGCACCACCGTATTCGTCGCCGCCCTCGTGGTTGGCCTGCTGCACGGCTATATCGGGCTGCGCCTGTTGCCCGACATGCCTGTGCCTTTCGCCATCAAGGCGCTGGCCGTAGCGTGGCTGACGCTGTCGTGGCCGCTGATCCCCGCAGGCCTGCTGGCGCGGCGCCTGGACCAACCGTGGTCCGATGCGCTGACCTGGATGGGCATGCTGGCCATGGGGTTCTTCTCTTCCTTGCTAATACTGACGCTGGCGCGCGACGTCGTGCTGCTGGTGAGCGCGATGGCCGGCTGGCACCCGGCATGGCTGCTGCCCCGCACCGCCGCCGCGGTGCCTGTGCTGGCGCTGCTGGTCACCGTGATGGGATTTTTCAATGCGCGGCGGCTGGCGCAGGTGGTCGAGGTGGAAGTCCCCATCGCCGGCCTGCCTGACTCGCTGCACGACTTCACCATCGTGCAGATCAGCGACATCCACGTTGGCCCCACCATCAAGCGCGCCTACCTGGAGCGCATCGTCGCCCGCGTCAACGGGCTGGCCCCGGACGCCATCGCCATCACCGGCGACCTGGTCGACGGCACCGTGCGCGAACTGTCCCGGCACACCGCCCCGCTAGGCGACCTGAAGGCGCGCCATGGCACCTACTTTGTCACCGGCAACCATGAGTACTACGCTGGCGCCGAGCCGTGGATCGCGGAGCTGAACAGACTGGGCCTGCGCGTGCTGATGAACGAGCATGTGGTGATCGGGGAAGAGGAGGAAGCGCTGGTGCTGGCAGGCGTGACCGATTTTTCTGCCCACCGTTTCGACGAAAGCCACCGCAGCGACCCGGCGCGCGCGCTGCATGGCGCCCCGGCGGTGGTAGCCGCGCGGGTGCTGCTGGCGCACCAGCCGCGCACGGCGCCGGCGGCATCCACCGCGGGCTTCGACCTGCAGCTTTCCGGACATACGCATGGCGGCCAATTCTGGCCCTGGAACCTGTTCGTGCCGATGCAGCAGCCTTATACCGCCGGTTTGAACCGGCATGAAGCGATGTGGGTGTATGTGAGCAGGGGGACCGGGTATTGGGGGCCGCCCAAGCGGTTTGGGGCGCCGTCGGAGATTACTAAGTTGAGGTTGGTTAGGAAGTGAATGAGGGGTTGTGCAACATCAGCTGCAACTGCAACTGCAGAATCAAATTCAAATTCAAGGGCTTAACTGCAAATTCAACTGCAGTTTCACCTCCCCTGCGGGGCGGCGACCTACTTTTTTGTCTTGCCAAAAAAGTAGGCAAAAAAGGCGCGCCGGATGGGGCGACACCCCCTCGGGATTTCACGAAAAGAGCGGCCGGGACCCAAACTCGCATCGCCTTAAGGCGATACTCAGACATGGG